>MHYY01000063.1 GCA_001830285.1 Planctomycetes bacterium RIFCSPLOWO2_12_38_17
CTTTTTCCCCTTTGCTTCTTCTTTGGCTCGTCTGAGTGCCTTTAAGTCTTGATAGTCTTCAATCATGGCTTGAATCTTTCTGTAATCATCCCACGCCAACACGACAAATTCTTTCTTTCCGTCCTTTTCAAGCACTTGAGTTTTCATTCGCTTATCCTCCAAGTTGCCGAAAACAGAAAGGAATAAAATCTCTGAGCAAAATAAAAATACTAATCACTAAAGGCGCTTTGATAAAAAAGCTGATGTTTGGGGTCAACTTGAAGCCCTTGTTAACATTTTTTGTCTGCTTGCTTTATCATTTTGGAAATTGATTTCTTGAGTTTAGGTATATCTTCATATGCAACCTTCCAAATTCTATCTATATCAATTCCTAAGTAATCATGAACAAGAACATTTCTAAACGCAGCAATACTCTTCCATTCAATGTCAGGGTGTTTCCTTTTAAGGTTTTCTGATATTTGCTAGATTGCTTCTGATATAGTGTGGAGGTTTCTCAGCACAGCATCCTGATGTAAATGTGAACCCATGAATGTTTCACGTCCACAATCAATATCTTCTTCTATTTTTCGTATACACCCAAGAATATATTTCAGGTAAACTGAATCATCTTTCATAAAGGGGTTGCCTCTTTTAGTACTTGGTCGCGAATTAAATTGTTAAGTCCTTTTTCTGTAACAACCTCTACTTTTTGCCCTAACATATCTTCCAAATCCGCAATTAATCCTCCTGGAAACCAAGGGCTTGTATTTTCCTCCGTTTTTACCAATAAATCAATATCGCTACCTTCTTTAGCGTCTCCTCGTGAAACAGAACCAAATATGCGAATATCGTATGCACCATGTTTCGCTGCTATCTCTTTTATTATTGATCTTTTTTCAAATAGTTTTTCTTTGGTAGTCATAATTTATCCTTTCAATTCTATGCTAACTACAAGGCTGGCGCGCCGGGCAACCAGCCTTCGTAAAAAACCAGCAAGACTATTCCCTGTCGCCTCGATTTTATTGTTGTGTGATCTTCATTATGTTTGTTCTCTTATTGCTGAAGGTCCTTTACCCCTTACCATGACCAGATATCAAGTGCTCTTTCAACTATATCCTTGGAGCGTTTCTTTATTGCCTGCATATTCCACTTATCTGTTCTAACCTTCAGGTCTCTTGTAAGGGCGCTGACATCTGTATAACTATTTTTCTTTTTTTCAAATGGGTCTTGGCCAACAAAACTGTTTGCCGCTCTGCTTATCAAACAAAGATTCCCAATAGAATTCTTGACTCTTTCAAGATTTAAATCATTCGCCTCGTCTCCAAGATAAGCCATCCATTCGTCATCTAGAGTTTGTGGCATCACGTGTTCAATTGTATTGATAGATGAATAATCCGGCAATTGACCGTGACTTTGCATTCTCTTATCAATTTCCTGCAGAATTAAGCGAACAAATTCAAGTTCTGTCTGCTTGTAAAGAGATTTGTTTATAAATGCATTTTCAAATTCCTGATTTGATACCCACAAGTCTTCTTTCGTTATTTGATCCTTAAATGCCTTCGCTTTGTCTGGTTCGCCAATTATTTTGGTTAATAATGACGGGAAGAATACATCGTACTTTGTAGTCTTTAACTCGCAAACTTTTCTGCGTACAAGCAACACCAAGAGAATATTCAAAATTATTGCAGAATCAGCCTCAGTTAAATTGCCCGCTTTTTGCTCCCTTAATACGGCAAGGATAAATGGGATTGAGGAATACATACTTGTTCGTTCTATTTTAATCAAAAGATTATTAATCTCATTATTAGGGTGCTTGCAACTGGGGTCTTGAGGTTTTACGATTTGGTTAAATAAGTCTATATTATCCGCAATCTCATTGATCTTATCAAACGCCAATTGTTTCGAGAACTGCTTGTTTGTGTTCTTGAAATTCGCATATAATTTTCTACCTTTGCCAATCATCTTAGGCTTATTTATTGAAAAGAGGTTTCTAAGATAAAATTCAAAATTATCTTCTCCTCCAACCTTTTTTATGCTTTTCAGCCATTTGTCATTATGAATACTTTCATGCTGTTTTGTAACATCGTCAATTA
The DNA here is from genome assembly GCA_001830285.1 of Planctomycetes bacterium RIFCSPLOWO2_12_38_17. Taxonomy (GTDB): domain Bacteria; phylum Planctomycetota; class Brocadiia; order Brocadiales; family Brocadiaceae; genus PLOWO2-12-38-17. The sequence goes on from MHYY01000063.1 coordinate 2,073, forward strand.
GCGGTTTAAATAAATAGCTACATAGTAATTCAATGGCAGACAGAGGCATACCTTTATCATTGAGCCCTTCAAATATTGCTTGCGGGTTATCTCTCTTTTCATCCAGCGGAATCCACACAATTTTTAGACTTTTTAGAATCGCCTGGGAAAAAACAAATAATTCAAGAACACCATATGATTTTAGTTTCTTATAAGCATAGTTCCAGAAAGCATCAATCTTGTTAAATTCCTTAACATATAGCTGTATATCAATCGGTAGCGATGGACTTTCAGGATTTTCACTAAATATTTTCATATATGTAGGATAACGATCGCCTTTATTACTGTAGACTTTTAGTTTCCTGTAATCATCGCCTTTTGGATCAAGACTGTTTTTAATAAAACCTTCGAGCGTATTTATATATTTCTGAGATTTTTCTGACAAGTTCGCTTTTTCTTTCAGTAATTGAACGGCGAGAGCAATTAATAGATAGATAGTGGTTATTCTCTGCTGACCATCGATAACAGAAAAACTCTTCAGGGCAGGATCTGAGTTAGTTTTTTCAAGGACTACTATTGCTCCAAAATAATGTTCATGCTCAAATAAATGCTTTTCAAGTTTTTCCATTGTAAGTTCCTCCCTGTCATTCTTGTTGCTTATTTGTTCAAAAACATCCATGATTATCTGTTCCCATATATCATCAATAAGTTGCTTCCATTGTTGTCTTTCCCAAGAGTAAGCCCGCTGAAAAAAGGGAATCTCAAAACTAATGGGATTAGTAAATAGTTCCTCAAAAGTTCTGTTATTGATACTATTGTCTATTGGCATATTCTTGTCCTCTCCTTAATTTTGGATTTCCATTTTTACACACAACCTCATCATCACGGATGCGCACCATGTAAGGCACTTAAAAGCAAGAAGATAATTTGCAGACCATAAAACAATCAAAGCAAAAATCGTCACCGCTGGTGCGCATTCCAGTGCATGAGATGGTTATATTTTATTCTTTAAATAATTTTCTTATCCTTCCTGGGAAGTCAACATAATCTTTTAAAATGTGATATCGTCGCTCATCTCGGAAATGTGGTGGAACTACTGCGTGTCTATAAATTGGAAAATTGTTAATGATGATTTTTCTTCTAGCACCGAAATAAGAGTTCTTCCATGTTAGTGATATTCGTTCGAGATCTGTCTTTTTTCTTCCAAGAACACCTTCTAAATAACCACCTATCCTAAATTTATAAGGGTTTTCTTTATAACATTCATGACTTATTTTCTTTAGTTCATATGGTAAAAGATTGACATCTGTTCCATCGATCTTTTTCATTTTATAATTAATTACATGGCAATATCTACGAATTGACCATACAGTCATATCGAGTAAAAATAAATCCTCACCAAAAGAACAAGAAGGCTGTTCTAAATATCTATTTTGAGCATTGTTATTTAAATGATTTATATATTTATCTTCTTCGTCAGATAAATTAACACTGAACTCTGAGATAGTTGAAATTCGCCTTAATGCCTTTGAAAGATCATGTCCAATTCCCTTTGTGCTTTTCTTGTTGTAAAGCAGAATAGCTTTAAAATATTTTTCAATTGCTTGATGGGCATTCCATTGAAAGTGTTCGATTAGTCCAAGCCGAAATGTGTTCCTTGCTACAATGTAATCCTTGTCTGCAACATTTCTAAAACATTCGGTTGCAAATGAATTAACAATAGACGATTCTCTTAATGTACTCATATGAAATTATTTTCAAATATAACGCCCCCGCTGAGCAGCAGCCGAAGGCTGTCTGTCTCGAGTGGAATGTTCCTGAAGCGCAGCGCTTCAGGAACATTCATTTTTATCTTTATTCTATAATCACTATCATATTATCTCGTGGAATAGCATGCGTCAACCCAAAATCGGCAGAATTCTATGGATATATAACGAAATATTTACGGACTCCTGCTTGCGCAGGAATGACGACTTTCTTTTGCCGTTTCTCTGGATAATAATATAAAAGGCTTGTGGTTCAACGTTCAACATCAGCTTTTGGAATACGTAGAAAAGGCTTGTAATACCTCCTCTGCATGGTTCTTTACGTCCACTTTCTTAAAGATGTAAACGATTTTGCCAAGTTCATCAATCAGATACGTATATCGTTTCGCCATAAGAGAGCCTAAAAGACCGCCGGAAGCGCCGTATGCTTTTGCAACTTCTTTTTTCTCATCACTCAACAAAATAAAGGGTAGGTTATGTTTATCTTTGAATTTTCGATGCGACTCTGGTGAGTCGAAACTGACACCCAGAATAACAATCCCAGCCTCCTGCAATATACTGTATCCATCGCGAAGACTGCAAGCTTCTTTCGTACAGCCGGGTGTATTATCCTTTGGATAAAAATAGAGCACTACCTTTTTACCGCGAAATTCGGCGAGCGTACGCATCTCGCCTGTTTCATCCTTTAACTGAAAGCTAGGCGCCGAATCACCCACTTTCACCGGCATATTATCTTCTCCTTTCGTAATCTCCATGATAAGGAATAATATAACTACACTAAGAACAAAAAAGGCATTAATGTGCCTTATGAACACAAGAATGCCTTCCCCGTAAAACAACTTCGCCAAAGCAATTCCCTTAATTATTTCTGTTCTTTATCTTTCATGCACTTGCTCGGGTCTTTTTTGAACGTATCGGCACAACTCTCACAGCAGAGATGAATAGTCTTTCCCTTGTGTTCAACCTTTATAGACTGGTCTTTATTAGCAATACCCTTCCCGCATACTATGCATTTTGTCTCAGCCTTTTCATCTGCAGAAGCCGCCTTTGTGCCACAACATTCAGAACCATTAACCACAGGAACAGCGTATGTACCCATTGAAAGTAAAGCCACAGCAGTAACACCTGCAAAATATCCAATACGCTTCATCTATTATCTCCTTTACATAAAAAATTGTTTATATTTAAAAATTAAAATTATTTAACTAATATTAAATGAATATTCCAAAAGAGGCAATAAGAAAAACCAAGTAAATCTAATCATAAACATAGAGGTTTTTCAGGAGGCAAATACTTAATTTTAGTTTGCAGTATGGTGTGTTACGTAATCCGGGGTAAGCTAGACTTTCGTCCTAAAGTATAGTAGCTTTTTTATTATAATAATAAAAGTTGGGAATAAATCTTTAAAATTTTACTTTTTAGCCAGCACCATATATAAAGGTAAACTATTATGGAAAATACACATCTATAGCGATAGTGCCTGTTTAAAATATCTAACTATTGAATTCTTTTCAACTAGTTTGTGTCAGGATTATCCATTTCCTGGTTTTAAATAAAACGGATTTTTATATTTTATAATTGATTTACCTTGCAATATATACTTTTCAAGGTATATTCTTGTAATAGAATTACAAGTTACCTTTAGTTTGATGTACACACTTATCAATAATGCCAATATCATAGAAATGAGCGTCATGTTATTAATCAAGGGCAACCTTATTTACACAAAATCCAACAGTAATTACAAGGATATGGAGGGATAATATGCCAGAATACGGACCTTACAGAAGACCGCAGGAAATGAGTTTCCAGGATATTCCATGGAAATCAATAAAGAAATTCATACCGCCATTTCTTATCATCATTTTTGTAATTGTCACAGGATATACCGCATTTTACACAGTAAAGGCAAATGAAGAGGCTGTAATCCTTAGATTCGGTAAATATAACGAAACTGTAGGACCTGGACTTCATACCAAAATCCCATATGGTATTGATAAAGTGCTTAAGGGGGAAGTTAAGCGAATTTATAATGAAGAGTTCGGCTTCCGCACAGAAGAACGGGGACATTCAAGTACAATTGATTACGATTATCCTTATGCAAGAGAAGAAAAATTAATGCTTACAGGCGACCTTAACTGCGCTGAAGTACACTGGGTTATTCGGTACAAAATAAAGGCACTGGAGGAATATTTCTTTAACGTAAGAAATGTACGCGAGACTATTAGGGTCGTTTCACAGGCTGTCATGCGTACATTGATTGGAGACCGCTCCATTGATGAGGTTTTAACAATTGGCAGAATAGAAATCGAACAAAAAGCCAAAGATGATATACAGAAATTATTAGATAATTACAAAAGTGGAATTGATATTCAGACTGTACTGCTCAAGGGAGTTAACCCACCCGAGCTTGTAAAAGATGCCTTTAATGCTGTAAACCAGGCACTTCAAATAAGAGATAGGATTATCAATGAGGCTGAGGGGCAAAAAAACAAAATACTACCTGCAGCAGAGGGTAAAAAAGAACAGGTTATAAAAGAGGCTGAAGGTTACAAAATCCGTCGAATTAATGAAGCCACCGGCGATGTAAAGGCATTCCTCGCCATGTATGAGGAGTACAAAAAGGCTGAAGACGTCACCAGAAGGAGACTCTATCTTGAGACTATGTCAAGAATCATACCCAATTGTGAAAAGTTGTACATAATTGATAAAGACCTGCAAAGTATATTACCAATATTTGGACTCAATGAGGAAGGAGTGAAGAAATAATGAAAAAATCCGTTATTGTCATTACCATTATATTTGTAGCTACAGTTTTAATATGCTTAAAAGGCTCTCTTTATGTTGTTGACGTTCGTTCTCAGGTTGTTATCACTCAATTTGGTAAACCTACCAGAACTATTACCGAACCTGGTCTTTATTCAAAGGTGCCATTCATTCAGGAAATCAGATACTTTGATAAACGCTTACTCGAATGGAATGGAGAACCAAGCGATATCCTGACCCGGGATAAGGAAAATATTGGTGTTGGCACATGGGCACGCTGGAAGATTACAGACCCGCTCAAATTTTATACTTCACTTGGAACAGAGGCACGTGGTCAGGGATTGCTTGACGAGATAATCGAATCCGCTGTCAAGAATGTGGTCAGTGCATATACCTTGAAAGAAGTCTTAAGAAACACAAACCGTAAACTTGAGTACACTACAAAAGAATTAGAAGTGGCAGAAGATACCAAAAAGGTATTGATAACAATGGGACGAGACAAGATTATTGAGGAAATACAGAAAATGGCAGTACGCTCACTTGAAGGCAGATATGGGATCGAGCTTGTGGATGTCCGCATAAAATATATTAACTATGTAGAAGCTGTTATCCCAAAAATATATGATAGGATGCGCTCCGAACGTATTCGTATAGCAAACAAGTATGAATCAGAAGGAAGAAGAGAGGAAGCCGAAATCCTGGGTTCAATGAAAAGAGAGTTGGAACGCATTGAATCGGAAGGGTACAGAACAGCAGAAGAAACAAAAGGACAGGGTAATGCAGAAGCGATCAGGATTTATGCCGATGCATATGAAAGGGCGCCCGAATTCTACTCGTTTATAAAAACACTTGAGACATATGAAAATACCTTTAATAAACAGACTCATCTTATTCTCAGTACTGATGGGGAATATTTCAAGTATCTAAAGAGTTTCCAAATGAACGGGAAATCTGTACTGGATAAGTGATATTGAACTATAACTCAATAACCACCCAATTTAATCAATATTTTCTCGATTGTTTTGAACGATTTGCTTTGCCTTTGTAATATCTTCGAGGTGTTTCATGCCGATTGATTTTACAATAATTAGACCGCCAATGAGCGTAAATAAATAGTTAGTTAAAAACCTCCATATAACAAGAAATACCCCATTAATATGTGAAGGTACGAATAAAGCAAAAAGGGTGTATCCAATACCTTCCGATACGCCACTACCACCCGGTGTTGGTACATAATAAAGTAAAAAGTTCAAAACGCCCTGAACCATGAAGGTATTTAAAACCATTACATCACAGCCAAGTCCCTTTAACAATACAAAGGCAACTAGAAATTGAGATGCAATCATCAATGCCGTACATAAAACTGCCAGAAACAAATGCCAGTAGTCTTTCTGAAGCAATTCTCGCAGGTTAGATTTAAATTCGTCAACTGTATGCAAGATATTTTTCTTTAATTTAAAAGACCTCTCCTTGAAAAACTTAAATCTTTCAAAGAAAATAAAAACCCTATCCAGAAATTTTCTTGCGGAACCGGGCGCAAAATAAAGGTAAGTAAAAAATATCACTGTTAGAGACATAAATATTGACACATAATCAAACACCAACTTCAGACCAATACCAGATAATAATTCACGGTGAAAACAAATAATAACTGGACCACCGACTGCAAAAAATGCCATTGTGATCATAGTGCGTAATAGCGAAATCGCTGTCGCCTTACCGAAGGTCACACCCCTCTGATTCAGCATATACACTAAAAGCGGTTCACCACCAGCCGACGAGGGTGTAATATTAGAAAGAAAGGTATATGATAGAATAGCCTTCGTACCATATATAAAAGGTATTTTTACACTTACTGCCCTTGCAAGTATTATAAGACGTAAAACATCAAAGCATATTGAGAGGCAAATTAATATAAATGAAAGTATTAAAAATCCTATATTAATTGATTTGAGGGCGTGAATGGTTTTAACATTTGTCGTGAAAATTATTAGGAGACAAATAGCAAGGACTGTAATCCCACAAAAGATTTCAAGTCCTCTCTTAATTGTTGTATGTTTAAAATTTGTAAGCATGAGACGGAGAGAAAGCTACGATGCAGATTTTTTTATATACAGCACAATATCCATGAATCCGCGCCTTATCATCATTACTGCTATCGCCGCCAGTAGCAGGGATGCAACCTTGGCAAACGCCTTGGAACCACCTTCACCCATTACACGATAAATGAAATTTGATTTCAAAAATACAATCCATACAATAAAGAGATTTACTGCCAGCGAGGTTATTGTAGGAATGTATCCATAGGTATCCACAGTAACAATGATGGTGGTTAAGACTGCAGGTCCCACTATCAGCGGAATACCCAGTGGAACAACACCCATAGTTGATGTTATTGTTTTTTTACTCTTCTCAGAAAACAACAAATCATTTATCGCAAAAACAAGCAGCAGAAGTCCACCAGCTATCTTAAAATCATATATTTCTATACCGAGTATAGAAAATACAAATTTGCCTACGGCAAGGAAGCCAATACTAACGGAAAGCGCCGTGATTACAGATTGGTTTATAAACCTCGCCTTCTGTGGTTTTTCCACCCCTTCCACCAGTGACATAAAAATCGGTAATATCCCTATCACGTCAATAGCAACAAAAAGCGGAATAAAGGCAAGCGGGAAATTTTGCCAGTGTTCAATATGAAAAATTTGCAGGTCTTTCATAATTCTCCAATTTTATGTTTGCTTAATTTATTATAAAGACCCGCACGTGAAATTTGCAGTATCTTAGCAGCCTTTTCTTTGTCCGAATCCGTTAGCTTTAAAGTGTTAATAATTATTTGCCTTTCTACCTGATCTATTAATTCTTGTAACGGTTTGCCGGATAATTCCATTGGAGAAACTGTTTTTCCCTGATATAAAGGAATATCCACTGGCTCAATTACATTCCCCTTACAGAGAATAACCGCTCGCTCGATAATATTTTCCAATTCTCTAACGTTGCCTGGCCATAAATATGACGTAAGATTATTTAGCGCCTCGGAAGAAATCCTATCTACTTTTTTCCTATTTTTTTTACTGTAAATAGAAAGAAAGTGTGAAGCTAGAATGGATATATCGTCTATACGCTCTCTTAATGGAGGAAGAAATATACGGATAACATTCAGCCTGTAAAACAAGTCCCTGCGGAATATACCCTTTTCAACATTTTCCTCTAGGTCTGCGTTGGTCGCAGCAATAATACGCACATCCACCTTTACAGGCTTATCGCTGCCAACAGCCTCAAACTCGCAATCCTGTAAAACTCGAAGCAATTTAGCTTGAACCGTTATAGGTATATTTCCAATTTCATCAAGAAATATAGTACCCCCATCTGCTGTCCTGAAACGACCGACCCTATCCTTTATAGCACCTGTAAAAGCCCCCTTTTCATGACCAAAAAGTTCACTTTCCAACAGTGTTTCTGTAAGGGCTGCACAGTCAACCTTAACAAATGGGTAATTCTTACGTACACTATCGTAATGTATAGCCCTGGCTACCAACTCTTTACCAGTACCGGTTTCGCCTTGAATTAAAATATTAGCCTCTGTATTAGACACATCCGATATAATCTCAAATATCTTTTTAATCTTCGGACTTTCACCGATTATATTTTTAAATGTATACTTTTCACCAAGTTCTGAGCGTAGCCGGTCTACCTCGCCTTCGAGGCGCTGCAATTGAAGAATTTTTTCTATAACAACAATGAGCTCATCACGTTTAAAAGGTTTAGTAACATAATCAGCAGCGCCCAGTTTCATCGCTTCAACTGCATTTGTAATCGTACCGTAACTGGTCATTACAACGACTGCTATATGCGGATTCTGCTGTTTTATCTTTTTTAAAACTTCAATACCGTCCATCTCAGGCATAACCAAGTCAGTAAGAACTATTGAATATGCACCGTCTATAGCCAATTTTTCGACAGCATCTTTGCCACTTGCAGAGACATCTGATATATATCCCTTACTCTTCAGGAGTTCTTTACACATCTCTCCCATTGCTATGTCATCATCTATAATTAATACTTTTTTCAATACCTTAACCCTTCAATAAATTCCTCTATGCAGGCAATGATATAATAAATCTGGTCCCCCCGCCAACCCTGTTCTCCAGCTCTATTTTACCGTTGTGGTTAGTAATTATATTCTTACAAATAGACAAACCCAAGCCTGTTCCTTTACCTGTTTCTTTAGTTGTAAAAAAAGGGGTAAAAATATGTTTTTGATTTTCAACAGGTATACCTATTCCATTATCTTCAAAAATAATCTCAACAGAACTTGTTTTTTTGTTTACTCTGGTTTCAACAAAAACATCCCCGCCATGTGGTAAGGCATCAACTGAATTATTGACAAGATTCAATATAACCTGCTGAATCTGATTCCCATCCACAAACAAAGACGGCGTCTGCTCGTCAAAATTTTTATGTAATTTTATTTTATGAATTAGTAAGCGATGTTCAACAACCGACAGGGTATTGTTTATCAAACCCCTAATATTATGCTGCGTTTTTTCAAGGTTAGATTTCCTTGAAAATTCCAACATATTCCTGATAGTCTTCTGACATCTCGAAATCTGTTCAGAAATGGTTTTAATGCGTCCCAGTAAATTATCATCCTTAATCTCCTCTGATAATAATTCACAATAACCTGAAATTGTTGTAAGTGGTGTATCAAGTTCATGTGCAAGACTTGATGCTAATAACCCTATTGATGCCATCTTCTCGGCTTGTAAAAGTTGATTTTGTAACGATTTTAGTTCTTCATAAGCATGCCTGATTTCACGTATCCTCTTTCCGAGTTCTAATCGTTGTTGTTCCCGCTCCTCCTCAAGCAGTTTTCTTTCAGTTATATCCCTGAAAATTTCCACAGCATATTCTACCTTGCCGTCATTGTTTAATATAGGAAAGGCGAATTTTTCTATGCAGAATCTTTTACCTTCAGAATCCGAATCCCACACGATTGTTTGCTGAGGTTTGCCGGTGACAAAGACCATGCCAGTTACACAGTTTTCGCAAGGAGATTTTTCCTTCCACAATTCCGCATAGCACTTGCTTCCCAGCAAAGATTGTCGCTTTTTCCTTGCCAAACGGCTTGATGCTTCATTCAAGAATACAATGTTATAGTCTTTGTCT
>MHYY01000064.1 GCA_001830285.1 Planctomycetes bacterium RIFCSPLOWO2_12_38_17
GCCTGATATAAAGAAAAAGATTACAGAAATCCTTCATATTAACGAAGGCAAAACAACAAATGATTACAAATTTACATATGAACCTGTAGCGTGTCTGGGAACGTGTTTCCTTGCACCTATTATGATGATAGACAAAAGGTATTACGGGAAATTAACCACTGAGAAAACAGAGACTATTCTGAAGAGTTACTAAAGAGTGAAGGAGAAGTTAAATTGAAGAGATTAAAAAACATTGAAGAGCTTATAAAGTTCAGAAAATCAATTGAAACAGAACATAGCCCTGACATGATACGGATATTCATTTGTACTACGGGTTGCAGGGCGCTTGGCGCCGAAGAAGTATACAACGCCTTCAAGTCAGAAATAAAAAAACAATCCCTTGAAAACAAGGTAGAGGTCGTAGATACGGGATGCCAGGGTCTGTGCGCAAGGGCTCCGGTCTTAACCATAGAACCAATGGGAATATTTTATGGCAGGGCAACTGAAACTGATGTTCCTGAAATCATATCCCAAACTATTCTGAAAGGCGAGATTATTGAACGACTCTGTTATACAGAAGCAGGAAAGCGTATTCCTTACATCAAGGATATCCCCTTTTATGGTAAGCAGAAAAAGATTGTATTAAGGAACTGCGGCAATATAAACCCAAAAAGCATAAATGAATATATCCTGAGAGAAGGTTATGCTGCGATTTCAAAGGTGCTCACCGGCATGACTCCGGATGAAGTAATAAATGAAATAAAGAACTCGGGTCTCCGCGGCAGGGGTGGTGCGGGATTCCCGACAGGTAATAAATGGGAGTTTGTCAGAAAGGCAGATGGAGACATAAAATATATCATCTGTAATGGAGATGAAGGCGATCCCGGCGCATTTATGGACCGTGCAGTACTAGAAGGCGACCCCCATTCTGTGATAGAGGGGATGCTCGTTGGAGCTTATGCAATTGGTTCTAGAAAAGGAATTATCTATGTGCGCGCTGAGTATCCCATTGCTGTAGAACATTTAAAAATCGCCATAGAACAGGCAAGAAATCTTGGGTTACTGGGCGAAAATATCCTTGGTACAAATTTCAGTTTTGACCTGGATATCAAGATGGGCGCCGGCGCATTTGTATGCGGAGAGGAAACAGCCCTGATTGCCTCAATCGAAGGAAAGCGCGGTATGCCGCGTCCACGTCCGCCGTTTCCGGCAACAAGCGGTCTCTGGGGAAAACCGACAAATATCAACAACGTTGAAACATTCGCAAATGTGCCTGTCGTAATACTCAGGGGTTCTGAATTCTTTAAATCAATAGGGACGCAAACCAGTAAGGGCACAAAGATATTTGCCCTTGCAGGAAATGTAAAGAATACCGGGCTTGTTGAAGTACCGATGGGTACCACGCTCCGTGAAATCGTTTTTGACATCGGCGGCGGCGTACCAGGAAGGAAAAAGTTCAAGGCTGCACAAATGGGTGGTCCCTCAGGTGGCTGTGTACCTGCCCAGCATCTTGACCTTCAAATTGACTATGAAACGGTAAAAGAAGTTGGCGCAATAATGGGTTCAGGGGGACTCATTGTTATGGACGACTCTACATCAATGGTTGAAATTGCGAGATACTTTATGGAATTCTGCCAGGATGAATCTTGCGGGAAGTGCGTTCCATGCAGAATCGGTACAAAAAGAATGCTAGACATCCTTACACGTATCACAAAGGGAGAAGGTAAAAAAGAGGATATCAGTCTGTTAAAAGAACTGGCTGAGGTAACAAAAATGGCGTCACTATGCGGCTTGGGGCAAACGGCTGCAAATCCTGTTCTTTCAACCATCCGTTACTATATTAACGAATACGAGGAATTAATTGACAAAAAACATGCACAGGCAGACATACAACAGACGCCGGCAACATAAAAGGATAGCTTGATTTTACGAATAATAAGAAGCTAAATCACCTTGCATTGTTTTCTAACATGGATGCATTGGATAAATTTAAAATGTTTGTTATAATTAAAAATAGATTTTTATTGGCGGTAAAATCAAAGATTTTTTCCGATTTTATCTGATACAAACCTGTCATTTGAACATACAACACAGTGATTGATTCCGGCTTTTAGGTAATTGCACTAATACCAGAATCCAACCTGTTTTCTTATAACTACCCAGAGAAAAATTTTTTACAGAATACAGCAACATGAAGGTACTCATAATTGGTGCAGGCAGGGGTGGAACAGCCCTCTTACCTATCTTATACGAAGATAAGGAGATTGATATCGTTGGAGTGGTTGACAATAATCGTGAGGCCGAAGGAATGAAGCTTGCAAAGCAATACAATATACCAATCTACACAAATTATGAAGCCTTAATAAGGAGAAAAGACCTTAACGTCATTATTAACGTTACAATGAATCCACGCGTACTTGCTGACATTGAAAAAAACAAGCATACAAATACTGAAATACTTGGCGGTTTGAGCGCAAAACTATTGTGGGGTCTGGTTGAAGAAAGGAAGAAGAAAGAAGAGGAAATCCAGAAAAGTCTCTCTGAGCAGAAAGCCTTGTATCATATCGGAATTATGATTTCTTCTGCAATAGATATGAACGATGTATTCCAAACAATTGTTCGCAGTGGACTCGAAGTAACAAATACCCCGGCAGGCAGCCTTGCCTTATACGACGAAGAAAAAAACGAACTTGAACTTGCCGCCGCACATGGTTTCAGCCCGGAGTTCTCTGTAAAGGCGTCACGCTGGAAGGTAAGATCCGGAGGGCTTACTGAAAGAATCCTTTCCCGAAAACAGCCCATCGTTGTGCCTGACATTACCAAAGAGTCTTCCCTGGACACAAAGGTTATTCTGGCTGAAGGCATTCGTTCCCTAGTTGCCACACCCCTATGCACTGAAGGCAAAACTGTAGGTATTCTTTACGTGGATGACTTCAAACCGCGTTCTTTTACACAAAGAGACATTTCAATACTTGAACTCCTTGCAACACAGGCAAGTATAGCTATCAAAAAAGCAAAAACACGCGAGCAACTTGAACTGAAAAACCAGGCTCTTAAAAGAACCATGGACTATTTACAAAACATACTGGATAACTCTGCTGATATGATTATTACCACGGATATTAAAAATAATGTGGTCGAATTCAACAAAGGCGCCGAAGATATACTTGGATACAAACAAAGCGAGACCGTCGGAAGACCTTTATCAGAATTCCTTGCCAATCCTGATCATAGCAATTCCCTTTTAGAAAAAGTCAAGCAGGAAGGAAAGATCTCAAATCATGAAACGCAACTCATTACAAAGCAAAAAAAGATTATTGATATTAATCTTACACTATCCCAGCTTAAAGACAGTAAGGGGAATATGATGGGAACTGTAGGAATCAGTAAGGATATAACAGAATTCAAAAGAACACAGGCACAACTCATCCAGGCAGGGAAGCTTGCCGGCATAGGTCAATTAGCCGCAGGTATTGCCCATGAAATCAATAACCCTTTAAGCGGTGTACTGGGGTACGCAAAAAGGCTTTTAAAAAAAGCCGAAGATGAAGATTTCAAAAAAATAACCGGACTTGAATCTTTTTCAAAAGAAATAAAACTGATTGTTGATTCTGCACTGAGGTGTAAAAAAATCATTGAGGGCCTTTTAAAATTCTCACGCACCTCGGAGACAATAAGCACAGTAAATATTAATGAGGTACTCGATGAATCTCTTGTACTTTTTGGAAACCAACTGACGTCACAAAATATTGAACTGGTAAAGATTCTGAACCCTGAAATACCCGGCATCTCAGCTAATCATACTCAGATACAGCAGGTTTTCACCGATATAATAATAAATGCAATACAGGCTATGCCCAGAGGAGGTAAACTGACAATCATTACAAGGGCAGTGAACTCATCCGTTATTGAAATAGAATTTACAGACACAGGAGAGGGTATACCCAAAGAAAATCTGACCAAGATTTTTGAGCCTTTTTTCACCACACGTGAACCCGGCAAAGGAACAGGGCTTGGTTTATACATGATTTACAGGATTTTACAGGAACATCACGGGCGTATAGACGTTAAAAGCGAGTTAGGCAAAGGGGCAACTTTTATTATAACTTTACCATGTAAATAACCATAGAGATACATGTGGGGCGTTTTTACAATAATATTAAACTAGATTCTTCGCGGAGCCTGCCCTGAGTATAAGAAAGAAATACTCCGCTTGCGCTCAGCATGACAAAATGCAAAGAGCTCAGAATGACAATTCTACATCATGTGTCATTCTTAAGAGTCTGTCTTGAGCAAAGCCTAAGGAAGAGGGCGACGGAAGAATCTAACATTGAAATTACTTAACATTAAATTACGGAGGAAATATCATGGCAGAAGAAAGAATCCTGGTTATTGATGATGAAGAAATTATCTGCAGGTTATTAAAAGATACCCTAACAGACGAGGGTTATCAGGTAGAAACTGTAAACAACGGTATTGAAGGGGTTGAAAAGATTTCACGGGGAGAACCTTTTGATATACTCCTTATTGATATCAGAATGCCCAAAAAGGACGGGATTCAGGTACTCAAAGAGGCAAAAAGCAAAGTACCTGATATAATAACAATAATAATGACCGGATATCCCAGCATTGAGACCATTCGAGAGGCGAGTGAATACAATGCATTTGACTACATTACAAAACCGCTTGACCCTGACGAGGTATGCGAATGTATTAAGCGTTCGCTAGAAGTAAGAAAATTGTCGAAAGAACTCAAAACTCCGGAGAAACCGCCAAGGATACTCATTGTGGATGATATGCAATCTGCATTGTTCCTTTCAGAAGGAGTACTGGAAGACGAGGGTTATCATGCTGAAATCGCCCAAAATGGTGAAGAAGCCCTTGAGAAATTCAGGCAAAAACGCTTTGATATTGTCGTTGCAGACCTCCACATGCCTGGCATTGACGGCATCGAACTCCTCAACAAAATAAAAAAACTGGACGTCAAGACCCTTGTAATTATAATGACCGCAAGACCCAGCATAGAATCCGCCATACTGGCTTTCAGGCACGGCGCATACGACTATATCACAAAACCAATTGACCCAGACACAATCATTAACACAATCCAGCGCGGATTAGAAAAATACCATATTGAGACAAATACAGATAAACTCTTAAAACGCACCTATGACCTCCGCCAGCAGATGGTCAGTGAAAATACTACCCTCATTAACGAAAGAGATCTCTTGTATGGCGTAATTGACGCAATTCCGGATATTATTGTGGTAACGGACGAAAATAACAATATCCGCGCCGTTAACAAAGCCGCGGAAACATTGCTTGAATATAAGAAGGAGGATATTCAGAGGAAACCCATTGACAAACTATTTGATGAAAAGAAAAACTTTTTCAGGGGAAATGATTTTGATAACATGATGAAAGCGGGCAGGGTAACCAACTATCAACTCACATGTATCACAAGCAAGGGCGCCAAAATCAAGACAAGCTGGTCAGGAATGCCTGTCTTCGACAAAGATAAAAAGATAAAAGGTGTTGTAGGAATAGGTAAGAAATAGTATAGTTATAATTTATGAAGATTATATCAATTACAGGCACAGCAAGCGGGGTGGGTAAGACAACCGTCGCACAATTTTTGCTAAGGCACTTTACTGGCTTATCAGCCTTGAAAATAACAACAAAGCATGAGGGAAATTGTCCCAGACACTCCGATTGCGATTTGTGCGAAACAATGGTACAACCATACAAAATCTCAGTTGACCCACTTGAAATCAACCAGCAGGGAAAGGATACGTCTATTTTTAAAAATTCTGGGGCAAGAAAGGTCGTATGGCTTCAAACCCATTCTGAATTTCTTGAAACAGGAATAGCAAATGCACTGACCTATTTTAACGATAATGATATCGTCATCGTTGAGGGTAATAGCTTCCTGCATACACACGATGCCGATCTTTGTGTATTAGTGACTACTCCAAGAGAAATGAAAATAAAACGCTCCACAAGACAGATTATACCCAAGATTGACATTGCCGTGATAAACAAACACACGCGTGATACCAACAATGCCATCATGGAGTCACAGGAAAGATTGCACTTAATTGGTTGCTATGCGCCTGTCTTTATTGTAAATCCCGTCCTTGAAAACTACAAACCGAACGAATTATTTATCAAACATATAAAAGAAGCCCTCGGACAGCCCTTATCCAGTCTTACATCATAAGTTCCAGTTTATTCAGGCAAAATAGCCCAGATACGACACTGACCTCCGGAACCGCCTTCAATCTTTATGGGGGCTATTATCAGAAT
>MHYY01000065.1 GCA_001830285.1 Planctomycetes bacterium RIFCSPLOWO2_12_38_17
GGGGAGATATTCTTTTCTCAAAGGTGGATTGAGATGCTTGGTTATACTCCCAATGAAATTGAGCCTAATATACATTCATGGGGAAAACTGATTCACCCTGAAGACATACGAGAAGCTATAAAGAATTTACGAAACCATTTAAAAAAGCACACGCCGTTCTATAAAGTTGAACAACGATTGTTGAGCAAATCGGGCGAATGGATGTGGGTGCAATCACGAGGCAAAGTTGTAGAATGGGATAGTAATGGTAAGCCATCACGAATCGTTGGAACAAATCGTGATATCACTAATCAAAGAAAGATAGAAGGTCGACTCATCAATCTATCTCGTGCTGTAGAACAAAGCCCAATTACAGTAATGATTACCGATATAAAGGGGAATATTGAATATGTAAATCCCAAATTTTCTCAATTAACAGGTTATACCAATAAAGAAGTTATTGGGCAAAATCCACGTATTCTAAAATCTAGTGAGACACCAAGAGAATTGCATAAAAGATTATGGACTACTATTATATCCGGCAATGACTGGCATGGAGAAATACAAAACGTAAAAAAGGACGGGAGCCTTTATTGGGAGCGTATATTCATTTCGCCCATTAAGAACCCGAAAGGAGTAATTACTCATTTCGTTGCAGTTATGGAAGATATTACCGAACGCAAAAAGCTTGATTCTCAACTCATATACCTGGCAAACCATGATTCACTTACCAACCTTTTTAACCGCCGTCGCTTTTATGAAGAATTGGAAGGCAGACTTGCACTATTAAAACGACATGGTATGGAAGGCGCATTATTGCTTCTCGATATAGACAACTTCAAGGATATCAATGATACCCTAGGTCACCTGGCGGGTGATGAAATTCTCATAAAATTGGCGGCTTTATTACGAAAACTAATACGTGAAACCGACGTAATTGCAAGACTGGGCGGCGATGAATTCGCCATCGCACTATTTGGTATTAATGCCAGCAATGCAGAATCAATTTCTAAACAAATTAAAGAATCTGTACATCAGCATACGATGCTAGGTGAGAGGCAGTCTTTTTATATAACAATCAGTATTGGTATTGCCCTATTTCCCCATCATAGCAATTCAATAGAAACATTGCTCACATATGCAGACCTTGCAATGTACCAGGCTAAAGAGGAAGGACGCAACCGTATATGTATCTATGCAACTGACCAAAAAACAAAAATTAACTTAAGGCATCACTGGGAAATGCGTATTCACGAAGCCCTTGACCATGACCTTTTTGTGTTACACTTACAACCTATTGTAGATTTGCAACACAAATGCATTGTAGGTTTTGAAGCTTTATTACGCATGAAAGGTGAAGATAAGGACTTAATCTATCCTTCAGAATTTTTGAAAATTGCTGAGCATTCAAAATTCATCACCGAAATAAATCAATTGGTTGTGCAAAAGGCATTGAAAATCATTGGTGAAATTCAACGCAGTTACAAAAAGCGACTGTTTATTGGAATTAATTTATCTGGTAAAGTATTTTCTGACGATGTATTGTTTGCCACCATCAAAAAAGAATTAGATACGCATGGTATTAATCCAGAAGATATCGTCTTTGAAATTACTGAAAACAGTATTGTTTCAGACATGATTGAGATTATTGGTTTTATCAATAGACTTAAGAATCTAGGATGCCGTTTTGCCATTGATGATTTTGGCGTAGGCTATTCATCATTCAGTTGTCTTAGGGAATTACAGGTTGATTATCTAAAAATTGACGGCAGCTTTATAAAGAATCTTCCCTACGACAAAACAAATCAGCACCTAGTCAAGGCAATTGTGGAAGTGGCGCATGGTTTAGGTAAACAAACTATCGCTGAATCTGTGGAATGCGAAGAAACGGTTCAACTATTACAGAAATACGATGTTGATTATGCTCAGGGATACTACATTGGTAAACCCAGAGACATATCTGAAATAATAACACCGCATCTGTAAGAAGGCAGTAAAGATATATTAATAAGAAATAAATACTTACAAATAAAGATTATTATACTTCCCTGATTAATATATTAACTAAATTACTCAGAACAAAACGCTTTCCCATCTTCGACTCCTTTATCACAGAATAACTAATTAAACAATCTTATAGCCACAATATTAAAGGAACTCCTTTCCAAACAAACATTTTATCTTAGCGCAGGAGATATAAACTTACAAATCACTGAAGAATGCATTCAGAAAATACTACGTTAATTGAACTATTACAGATTTGTTGACAAATCTTTTTAAGTCTTTAAGCAATATAAATACATTGAATATAGCTTTAAAAGAAACGCATCTATTATCTTGATTATTTTTTTAATACTGGTAGTATGTTAAATCATTCAGAGATTATTGGATTTTAGACTTTCAATATTTCCCTTTTCGCAAAGGAGGTATGCCAGTGGTAGACATATTGGCAAGAGACATCATTCTCATCATTTACATCATTTGGCTAATTATTACAGGAACACTCGTCTTTTTCATGCAGGCAGGTTTTGCCTTCCTCGAAAGCGGTCAGGTCAGGTCAAAAAATTCCACCCATGTATACATGAAGATTTGTGCAAATATTGGTTTGGGCACACTTGTATGGTGGTTATTTGGATTCGCTATCTTCTCAGGCGACTGGAACAATTGTCTGCTTGGAGTTGTTGACCCGGGAAATGTAGATAAATTAAATGTTTATGGGCACTGGTTCACCATGTGGGGATTCTGTCTTGTCTCATGCGCAATTGCCTCAGGTTCCATATCAGAAAGGTTCAGTTTTAAGGCATACCTGATTTATGTTGTTTTGTACTGCGGTTTCATGTATCCGTTCTTTGGATGGCTCGCATGGTCTGCGGGTCCATTGGCAAGGTGGGGTTACGTGGACTACGCAGGTTCAGTCGTGGTACATTTTCAGGGAGGACTAACCGCGCTTATTGCCGCCATGATTGTAGGGCCTCGATTGGAAAAATATGCACGCACAAGTAAAAAGACATGGCTGTTTGAGTTTGGACGTGGAGAGTGTTACACCATTCCTGGACACAATGTATCACAAATGATGCTGGGTGTGTTCATACTATGCGTATGTTTCTATGGCTTCAATGTCGGCTCTGTGCTCGTGGGTTCGTTGTGTGAAGTAACAGATAATGCTACAGCGCGTGTAATGATCAATACACTCATTGCAGATTTACCGACAACCACAATTAACGTCACAATGAGTATGGCAGGAGGAGTACTTGGCGCAATGTTTGGCGGATGGCTGGTTAACAAAAAACCAGACCCGCTTACCACAGGTAGCGGCGCTATCGCCGGTATGGTATCAATCTGCGCAGGCGTCGGTTTTGCCCACCCTGGTTTTGCGATCATCGTGGGTGTAATAAGTGGAGGTATTATACCATTAATCGTCAGGGCGCTTGATAAAATTGGTATTGACGATACAGTCGGCACCTGCGGCGTGCACTGTACGGCAGGTGCAATTGGTGGACTTGCAACAGGGATAATGGGACTTATACGTCCTACTTATCACGGTGTCAGTTGTGATATTGGCATACAGGCGCTGGGTTTTATCATTTGCATTGGCTATTCGTGCCTGTGCGCTATTATTATATTTGGCGGTCTAAAGGCTGTAGGACTCGGGCGAGTTAGCGAAGAAGAGGAGACCATCGGACTCGATATTTCGGAACACATGACGCCAACTTATCCCGAATTTGTAGCAGGCAGAAGAATATTGTAATGAGCCATTTTATAAAATTAATGTCCTTTACTGTAACACTAGCCCTTGTTATGCAAGGGCTATTTTTTTCTCTAAACGCCGCAGAACGCTCCACCAAGACAATCGGCACGGTTAAAAAGACACAGCTTGATTTAGCAATACAGTACGCCAGGACAGGACTTGTGGATACCGCCATCCCGGAGTTAAAGAAAATCATAGAAGTATTTCCTGACGATGCTAAGGCTCATGCCTATCTTGGATGGTCATACAGTCAAAAGGGATTTATCTCTGGTGCATTAAAAGAATTTCAGAAAGTGCTGGAAATAAATCCTGAGTTCCAGAAAGTATCCTTCGATTTCCCAAAAGATGAAAATATTTCTCCTCTAATTGATGAATTTACTGCCTGCTTGGAAGATTTAATTAATTATATAGATGCTTTTCCTGATGGATTTGAAATATTAGCAATGTGCAATCTTTATCAGGGGAGACTAACCGATGCCATACACGCATATAAAAAAATATTAAAACTGGAACCAGACTATGATAAAAACAATCCCGTCATGATTGAACAAGCCATTAGTGAATACGAAGATATTTTAAAGTTACTGCCTGATTCTACTGAGTTCCATACCAGGTTAGCCCGCGCTTATGCAAGGAAAGGGATGCTTGACATATCAATTAAAGAGTTAAAAAGTGCAATATCTATCAAGCCCGATTGGATTGAACCGTATATCTACCTTGCCTGTTTTTATGCAAAAAAGTGGGCATTTAACGAGGCTCTTATAGAATTAAAAGAAGCAAAGAGATTAAGGGATTGTATTTCAGAGAAACTGCTTGCAGATGCCGAACAATGTGTTAGAGAACGCCTGTTTGATAAAGCAATCACCGTAACTAAGGAAGTTATTACGATAAATCCAAATAACAGAAAAGCCTATCTGTCACTTGCAACATCATCTGTCAAATCAGGCAAGACAAATGAAGCAATCTGCATATGTAAAAACATTATTCAACTGTTTCCTGATTTTATCAAAGCACATGTATTGCTCGGATGGATTTATGCACAATCAGATTCGTTTGACGAAGCAATAAACATAGCAGAGCAGGCATCTCTTATAGAACCTGAAAATCCTGAGCTAATTGCGTTAATGGCTTTTATTTATACATCCGGAAAACAAATAGACGAAGCAGTAACAATGTGTAATACGATTCTAAATAAAACACCTTCAAAAAAGGTTGAAGATTACGGCTGGGTTAAGGGAAATGTACCATTAATCGAACAAAAGATTTTGGAAGTAAACGATGTGTTAGAAATAAAACCCTATTATCAGGAAGGTCATCTGTGTTCAGGGTGGCTTTATTCAAAAAATGGAGAGAATGAAAAGGCAATAAACGAGTACAAGAGGGCTATTGAATTAAATTCAGATTCGTATGATGCCCATCTGTTTCTGGGAAATGCGTATGTACAAAAGGGAGACATTAAATATGCATTAAATGAGTATAATAAAGTACTAATAATCCTCTCAAAAAATAGTAAGGACAAAATTACAGAAGGACTGACTCTTCTCAACGAAGGAAACAATGAAGATGCAATAGACTGTTTCAGTGAGGCATTGAAGCTCAACCCCGAATCCACTGAGGCGTACATCCAGCTTGCGGATATTTACGAAAAAAAAGGGTTACATGGCATAAGCATTATTCTAAAGTCACAAATGGGAAGCAGTAAATATTAATAAGAACAAACGAGAGCCCATTAAACATATGACTTGCAATAGGTCACAGATTTTTGCTGATAAGCACAGATAAAAATCTGTGAATCCTGTGCTTTTTGTCTTATGTCAAAGCACGTACAAATGCTAGCAAAGCCTTTAGGTGAAGACAGTCTATTCAAGATGATGCAGGGTATTACACTTTGTTATACCCAATATTTCAAGATGATGATAAAGTGGATTTAAATGTTACCTAAAAATTGCATTTAGCCACGAATATTCACGAATTATCATGAAAATTCCATAGCTTACAGCAAGATGAAGCTTCACAAATTTGGTGAAAAGACAAAAGCTGATAACCCCTTAATATTATTCGTATTTATTCGTGTTCATTCGTGGCCGATTGCAGAATTTAGATGTTATCAGAAAGCAGACAAGATTAGGCAAGCCTCTTAGGGATAGATGATTTTTAGAGATGCTTTCTAAGAAATTAGGTACAAGCCAAACTTTAGGTCTAAAGGTAGACCGAAAAAGGGATTTGTTCCTAAATAAAAAACCCCTCCTGAATTTATTTTAGGGTCTCATATCACATTGATACTGAAATAAACCAGTTGACAACCATTTTGGGGAAGCTTACAATCTGCTTCGTAAAAAGCGATTTCCTATTATTTCAAATTTGCTGGTGATAAATTGCTTTAAAGAAGGAGGGTTATATGCCAAGAATAACTTTTAAAGAGACTGTAACTAAAGAAGTAGAAATACATATGTATACTCTTTATAATCTCATTGATAGGTTAACAGAAAAAGAGAGGACAAGGTTATTAGAAAGACTCAGAACAAAGCGTGTTAAATTGAGTCCTTTTAAAAAAGGTAAAATTGATTCTATCCTGTCTGACTTTAAAGCAACAGATTTATACGAAGATACCTTTTTAAAAGACTTAGAAGATGGTTTAAAAAGATCCTCAGTATATAAATAGGACATTATGCCCATCATTGTTGACTTAAGGGATGACATCAAAGAATACATACAGAGGCATGGCATCTCAAGAAAGTGGGAAAAGGCAAAAAGACTTTTTGAAAATAATCCTTCTCATCCATCCCTAAATACTCCAAACAAAAACGCTAGAGTCGAGAGATGCAATAATAAAACGTTTTTGTTTGCCTTTTGGCCTTTGCACAAGCCTGTTGTTAAATGAAGTTTCTGGCATTCTCAAAATAGAACCGTCCCTTCTTTTATTATTTTACGTGTAATAGAGTGGTAAACCCATCTTCCCTGTGCCAAGAAACGGTCTCTCAAACAATCCAATTTTCGACTGCTACTAAATCTTTGTAATGAGACACATTATTCGTGACAAGGATTAGCGAATATTGCAAGGCAATTGATGCGATAAGCAAATCAAAATCTCCTCTTTGAGTGCCGGATTTTAGAGTATCCGCTTTCAGCTTAGAGAACAGCTTCCAAGTTTTATTGTCTACGTTCAGAATGCCTAATTTTTGAGAAAGAATTGCAATGGAAGAAAAATTGATTTTTGAGGCAGGGTTTTTGTGGACCAGAACCTCAAGTTCAGCCACTGAAACCGCAGAAATCCTGATATCAGAAATCCCCTTTTGGATAAAGATATTTAAGAGGTTATATTTCCCCCTCAGAAAATAAGAGGCTATATCTGTGTCTACAAGATATTTCATTCATGCGGGCTATTAATAGAGGGGATTGCTCTGGAACGATATAGCGCATCCAGTTGAGCATCCTCGTCTCCGCTCTCGATCCATGACCCGAATAACAATTCGAGGACAGAAGACTCGACTTCGACTACAGGCATACTATCTACAACGGAGAGTGTCACCGTGCCATAATATTCCGACAAGTCATTCACTGTGATAACGGGAGGCAATTCACCAAAAACCCCCTGAGACTGTACTATTGCAATATTATTCATGATGCAGATATTGTCGTTGAACATGTCATTCCCCTTCCTGTTCTATTATAGCTGAATAGAATGGTTTATGCCGAACCCATCTAAAAAGACGATCCGTAGATATAAACCCTATTTCGATTGGCCCTCCGCAACTTGGGGGTCCAAATTTGAATTTCTCTGCCTTAACAGTTATGTGCAAATAAGAGTAAATAAAATCGAGAGCCTCCCTTAGTGGAAGGTCTTGAAAGCCGATAGAGGCAAGAGGTACAGATGCCCTTTCAAATGCCTTGAGAAACTTATCCTCTAACCCTTCGCCGGAAATATCTGTTTTTTTTAATTCATCCAATACATTATGGGGCAATCGTGGGTCAAACCCCCTGAAGACTCGTGAGAAGAAGATGGGATTGCCAGAGAATGAGCATAATCCCTGCTGCAAAGGATTAATAATCTTATTTTCGGGTTTTAATTCAATATGGAAACAGGCAGGTGTTCGAGTCTCCGGGTTCCATCCGCCCATATAGTAACCAATGAAGGGGACATTGTATTCCTTCATTCGTGGCATTACAATATCGGCTAACATGTGTGCCGCTTCCTCAATAGTCGTCTTTTCTGTAATCTTATCGGAGAGTTGAGCTATAAGCGTCCTGTGACTATAAGCGCCAATATTCCCTGCTCCCCACGTACAAACTCCAATCCTTGAATTACAACCAACCTCAAATACTTTCTGGGAATGCGTCAGCAGTTGGACAACACCAGCGCCTTGAGGCGTTTTGACCTGAACAGTTGTAGAACTGTCAGCCCCCAAAACGACTCCTTCAGAAACCAGATATGCAGCTGCGATAGTCATAAAATTATTTTCCCAGAAAAATACATTGCCGTTTATTTATAAATATTATATCTATTTATGTCAAGACATTTCTTGTTTGTAAAAGGGGATGTATCTATTTTAGGGGGTAATAGGTACACATCCTATTTTTAAAATGATATACATAATAAATCATGTCAATCATACCACCAATAGTATTGTATTCTACATCATATATTTTGCATCCCAGTTCATCACAACAGCTTCTCCGCAATCTGGATGGCGTTCAGGGCGGCGCCCTTTCGAATATTATCGCTCACAATCCACATATTAATTCCATTATCAATGGATTCATCTTCGCGGATACGGCCAACAAAGACTTCATCTTTTCCGGCAGCCACGGTGGCTAGCGGGTACAACTGATTGGCAGGGTCATCCACCAGTTTAACACCCGGCGCCGTTGAAAGAAGTTTTTTTACTGCCGCTGCGGTAATTTTCCTCTCTGTTTCTATGTTTACAGATTCGCTATGACTCCGAACAACCGGTACTCGCACAGTTGTTGCGGTTACACGGATGTTCTTATCACCCATGATTTTTTGGGTTTCATTTACCATCTTCATCTCTTCGGATGTATAGCCGTTGGGCAGAAACGCATTGCTCTGGGGAATCTGAGGTAAGACATTAAAGGCTATCTGGTGCGGAAACAAGTTCCTCTGAAAAGTCCCTTTCCCTGAAAGAATGCTGGCAGTCTCCTTTTGAAGTTCGTCAACTGCCTTGAGTCCGGCGCCGGACACCGCTTGGTATGTTGACACAACAATCCTTTTTATCTTTGCAACGTCATGGATCGGTTTTAGTGCAACCACCATTTGAATGGTTGAACAATTAGGATTGGCAATCACGCCGTGATGCTTGGCAATGTCCTGTGGATTTACCTCAGGCACTACCAGAGGCACGTCATCATCCATCCTGAAGGCGCTGGAATTATCCACGCAAACAGCCCCGCTTTCAATCGCATACGGCACATATTCCCTGCTGATGCTGGCACCTGCGCTAAAGAGGGCAATTTTTATCCCTTGAAATGAATGTTTGGTTAATTCCTGTACCGTATAATCGGCCCCGCAGAATCGCATCTTTTTCCCGGCAGAACGTTTTGAGGCCAATAATCTCAATTCCTTTATGGGAAACTTTCTCTCTTCAAGTATCCTGAGAAATTCCTCACCTACCGCACCTGTCGCACCCACCACCGCCACATTTACAGCCATCTTTACTAAAAACTCCTTTCATCGCAAAAAACAGCCCCGTTCACCGCAGAGGCGCAAAGAACGCAGAGGAAAAGACCTGAAGGTGAGAAACTGTAATGAAGGGAAGTGGAGAACATAATCTTCCAACCTTTCAACTTTCCTCCCCCTTTCTCCCCCTCTGGAGGGGGACATGGGGGAGGGC
>MHYY01000066.1 GCA_001830285.1 Planctomycetes bacterium RIFCSPLOWO2_12_38_17
CCCAGCCTATTGATACAACAAACGCTTCCGGCAGGCTGTTTATGCAGATATTGGGGGCCTTTGCAGAATTTGAAAGGGAATTGATAAGGGAAAGAACCATGGCTGGCCAGGAAAGGGCTTTAGCGCAAGGGAAGAGAATTGGCAGACATCCTTTAAAATGTGTTTGTGGCAACTGTAAACAGAGCAAGGGTAATAGGCCTCAATGGCTTTCAAACAAGTGGACATTAGAAAACAAGGGGGGTTTAGATATAGATCAGCCCCCATTGAACTAAATGGGCGTTTATGTCAAAACCTTCAACAAGCTCTGTCGTTGAAAACCCCACCAAGAGCATAACCCAACAATATTGATAACGACACTCCAACTCCTAATCCTATCCAAAACAAACTTTTAAATGAAGTTTTGACTTGATTAATTCCGGTTATATACATCTCAGTTGCATTGACTTGAGTAAATTGGTTGGTTGTATCAATCAAACTTAATCCATACTTTGCCTCAAAAACTCTCGTGTTATGCCCCAAATCAACATTGTGGATTCCTATTCCATAAATTTCCATTGACTTCTGGAAAAGAAAAAGATATACTCCTAATACATAAAAGGTTAATCCTATTAATAAAAACCTTAACCATTTGCTTTTGCTTTTTTGTTTGTTTTTCATTTTTTTAGCCTCCTCCAATTCTTTATAATGTATACAAAGCCGGGAAACGCCTGTCATACCTTTTGTTCGTTTCGTCAGGATCATTATAATCAAAGTCAGGTTCGCTGTCATCATCAAAGTCATCATCTTCCCCCATGGTTCCCATTAGTTTGCTGCCACCCTGATTGTCTTTTGTTGTTAGTTCCATTGGTTACTCGAATAAGTAAGCGCAAGCATTACAAACCAATTCTTTATTTACAACATCCTGGTATCTTAGTCCATTTACCCCAAGCTCTCCGCAGCGTTGGCAGGGGAGGTAAGTGGTGTCAATTTTTTGATAAACCCCCGTTGCAGATTTGAAAGTTTGCTCGGTTTTGGGGTTAGGATGTGTAACGGTGTTAGCGGTTGTAACGATACTTATGGAGAGAGGTGCATCCGATACTTTACTCATATTATTATTATTACCAGTCCCCCAAAGAACCGTTACAATCGTTACATCGTTACCATATCTTTTGAATATATTACTTAAAAATATAGGTTCTAAAGATATAATTCGTTTAATACCCCCCCCTATTCTTTTCATTTTTGTCTTACCAAAACCAAGCGATTTTAATGCAGAACTTATAGCTCGGGGGGAAGAATTAATTTGTCCTTCTTCAATAATGTCTTTTGCTGTAATGTTTATTATTCCTTTCTCAAGAAGGCTATGGATTGATTCAACAACTTCCCCAAGCCAGCTATTTTGTCTTTCTTCAATTAACTCATTCTGATAATTTTCAATAAATATCTTAAATTTTTCAAGTTGGACCCCCTCATTACTAAAAAGGCTTATAAAGGTGTTTACAATCTGTTTCACTCTTGGTTCTAACTCCATCTCCAATTCAATTTTCTTATCAGACTCTATATTCCAATAGTGCCTAAAACGCCACATAAGTAACTTGTTTCTTAATTTCTGCGTTGTATCAAAAAATTCATCATTTAAACTATATGGTATGTTTTTTCTTTTTGTTTCTACCATAACTTGGGTTATACACCTACTTTCAACGGCCTTGTCATAAAAACTCTTTCTTGTTGCAAGTATCTTTGGGCAGTAGGGATCAAAGAAATTAACTTCCTTTGCATCATTTTGGTCGCAGCGCATTATGAATTTACCCCTTTCATACCCAACATTAATAATTTTTATTATATCTTGGGTTTCATCGGATTTGGCAAAATCAGCCTCATCCATTATTAAACTACCCCTCCATTTATCAATCATCCTAAAAATTGGTGCGGCTGTTGTTGCCCCTGTGGTTTCAATAGGTTTATAGTGAATATGTCCCAATACATCTAAAAACCTTGTCTTTCCAACCCCCGTATCGCCCAACGCTCTCAAATAATTAAGTGTATTAAATTTTTCATATACCCAGCTTCTTTTGATGTTCCATAAGGCAAATTGTTTTATATCATCAGGAATGTCAAGCCACTTCCCAATAAAATCAAGAATTTCGTTGTCAAGTTGCTCATCTGTTTCATATTCTTCTGCCTTTTCAGGCAATAGAACTGCTTTCTTCTGCACTTCTTCCCCCAATATAGGTGTGAAGGTTAGATTATCTATAATAATATTCTGCTCATATTTAACTTCAATTCCATCCCAAACAGCAAAGCAACAGCCTTCTCCCTCTTTATAGCATTGTTCAATCAACAGCTTTCTTTTGTTTATATCGGTAATTTCAAGAAAGCTTATTTGGATTGACTTATTTTTCTTAACCATCTATAAAACCCTTTTTTTACTTTTTCAAATTCCTTGTTTGAGCTTTTGCTTCTTGCGCCCGGCAAGACGCAAATCTCAATCATTTTTTTTAATTCCCTTTGAGTCGGTAATCTTTTATATTTATAATAAAAATACAATGAAATCGGGGGTAAACTTTTCTGTTCCGCCTCTCTGCTCACTTCTTCCCAAGTCTTATTGAAGGGCTTTGTGCGGATTATTATTCTTAATCACTCCCTTTTTTTGAGAACTTATCCATAAAATCAATCAAAACATCTTGCATATCTTTCTCTATCTCAATGCACTTTATTTTGAATTTTTTATGAATTTCTTCAGGTATTTCAAAATTTAAGTTCGGCATAGTTAAACCTCCATAGTTTTATACATATTATTTACATAATACAACTTATATATAAGTATTTATGTGCTGAAGTTACTACTCAAACCAAAACATTTAAATATAAGTAATATAATTGTTATAGCATGATGAAAACAACAATACAGATTGACATTGAAGTGCATGAGGCCCTGCAGAAATTAGGGTATAAGGGGCAGACATTCAACAGCATTTTAAGGAAGATTTTGAAAATAGATAAAAAGTGAATAAATAGGAGGAGGATGAAAATGGCAAACCTGAAAGAAAGTGCAATGGCTTATGAAAGCCGAAGCGTAGGAAACATAGCAGACCTGCCGAAAGTATCAACAGAGCTGCTTGTGGAGGATAGGGAGGCAACAAACGAGGAGGGCAAGACTTTTAGCTATAAGGTAGTTATAGCCAACGACCAGGAATTCAGAGTCCCTGCCTCAGTATTGAAGAGCCTGAAGGCAATTCTGGAAGACAACCCAAAATTGCAGTTCTTCAAGGTAAAGAAGACAGGAGCAGGAATGGCGACAGAATACACAGTAATCCCTTTGGCTTAATGCCAAAGGGCTTTTAAAATGAGCGGCTGGACTGATTTGATGGCAACGCCAAAGAAAGACATTGAAACTAAAATCAAGTGGCGCAGGAAAATGCACAATGACTTTCACAACAACATATTAGATGAGCAGGAAAACATAATTGTTCCTGCTGAAAATGAGGTTTATTGAAATGCCGGCTGAAATTGAAATCAATGAAGAGGAAATGTCAATATTTCAGATTTTAAGGAGTTACAATAAAAAAGAGGATGATAACAATGCTTCTCACTAAAACAATCGCCCAAATGGGCTTATTTTACGCCAGAATTGATTCTGGAAGGGCTGTCTGGTCTAATGGGGTAAACTTCATTGGCGGCAGCTTTAAGCGCTCATTTCTTCAAAAAGCGCCTCTTTTTGTGAATGAGAGGCCCCTGGATGGAGGTTTTCAAGGCTTACCTCTTTTTACTTCCATCCAGGGGCTTTTTTCCTCTCAGCCTCAGCCAAGTTCTAAAATCAGGGCGACCACCCCACTTTTTAACTCTGAGGCTGAGACTTTAAAGAAAATCCTTGAAGAGGTAGGAGTTGACTATGCTGACTAAGAAAGAAACTATTTTTGTTTTATTTGCATTTGTGTTTCTGACAATGTTTGCCATATTAGGTTATACCTATATACATAATTCATCTGAAATTATTAATTTACTAAAAGAAACCAGGCAGCAAACTCTTGAAATGAGGGGTCAATGCCTGAGAGCAGAAATTACTTGTGGGGGAGTTGATTATGTTGATTAATATAGCAACAGCGTTATTAATAATTATTCCTTATTTAAGTATAGCTTATGTAAGTCATTTTGAAAATTTGGGATTTGGAAGTTTAATACCTTCTTGGTTATGTATTTTTTGTTTTTTCGATAAAATCAAGCATGGAGTGAGTGTGGAATGACAATGCCCACATCAGATGCCTGGATTAGTTTTTTAATTGGGGTGATGATGGCTTTTATAGTTATGTCCACAATGTTAGGTTATCTTAGAGAAAAAACATGGGAAGGCATTTGTCAGGATGGCATTGGGGCCTATGAGCCAAATACAAACACAATAAGGTGCTTTTCCTGCTGGAATGGAACTAATGGCGGAGAATACCCCCGCTCAAGAGAAGTAAAAATAGTGGAGCAGTTCACCATTTGTCATTAATCAAACATCCAAAACCAATTATGACAATCATAAAACGCACCTTTAGAGGTTGGAAAGGCGAACAGTCGGGCTATGTGGATGGAGAAACTTGCCAATGAAACAAGCAAAACCTCTTTTAACAATCAAGCAGAAATGCGGGGAATGTGGTGGAATTAAGATTATTATTGATAAATCTGTGGAGAAAGATATGCAGATGAAAGCAGGAGTTTATGTTTGTAAATTCTGCAAAAGCATACAGCAAACAACAGAAATCTATGCTTTGAGGGATTTTAAATGTAGTGACGACGGCGGGGGATTTTCACTCTAACGAGACGCAAAATAATAATTTTGCGTAATCGGCTACGCCGACTTAAAAAGCCCCACCTAACGAGGTAAAAAAGATGAAAGAAAACATAAAATTAGGATATGAAATAAAAACAGGGAAAGTAATTAGCATAAATCCTTCTCACTTGATAGTTACAGGGATTACTCAGCTTTCTGGTAAAACAACAACACTCGAAGCATTAATAAAAAGAAGCAGATTAAAGGCAGTAATTTTTAAAACCAAGATAGGAGAAAAATCTTTTACAGAAGGAATAGAGACAGCCCCATTCTTTAGAGATAGAAGTGATTACGAATTTGTTAAGTCCCTAATAGAAGCATATGCAAAAGAGAAGTTGTTTTTAGAAAAAGGAACATTGATGAGATTATGCAAAGGTTCAGCATCTTTAATTGAAATAAAGAAAAGGGTTGATGAAGAATTAGCTTCTGGAAAGTTGAGGGGCTTAAAAGAAGAGATACACACAAGACTACAACATTATCTTGAAAATCTTATACCCCAAATACAATACGCAAATTTATCTAAGACTTTAGACATAAGAGAAGGAATCAACATAATGAATCTTGAGAGGTTTTCAGAAGAAGCACAGAGTTTAATTATTCAGTCTGTTGCAGACGAAGTTCTAAAAACTATGAAAGGCGTTATTATAGTTATTCCAGAAGCGTGGAAATTCTTGCCACAGAAATATAATAACCCCTGCAAAAGAGTTGTGGAGAGCTTTATAAGGCAAGGTGCAACAAATCAGAACTTTGTTTGGATAGACTCTCAAGACATGGCAGGTGTTGATAAAATTCCTTTAAAACAGATTTCAACATGGATTTTGGGTTATCAATCCGAAAGAAATGAAGTAAAACATACTTTAGATCAAATATCTTTACCTAAAAAATTAAAGCCAACAGAAGAAGAGATTATGACATTAAAGAAAGGGCATTTCTTTTTATCTTGTTATGAGGGGGTTTATAGTGTTTATGTTCAGCCTTCTTGGTTAAATGATGAAGATGCTATTAAGATAGCGAAAGGGAAGTTAGATGTGGATAAGATTGAAGTTCCAGATAACTTAACCCCCTATTCAAGACCAATTCAAGAAAGAGAACAAAGCAAAGTGGAAATCAGATTTGATGATTCAAAAATAAGAAAGGACTTGATTGGATTAAGAACAGATTTTTTCAATAAGATTCAGGAATTGCAGAACTTTGAACAGAAGTTAGCTGAACAAGTTTATAACCTTAAATCACAGACGCATGAAATTAACGAAGATGAACTAATAAGCAAAATATTACAGAAGATTCCTACATTCAATAATACGTCTATTGATAAGGATTCTATAATAAAAGAAGTATTGATGCGAGTTCCAAAATCTATGGGAAATGTAGTTTATGAAGTTGCACCAGTTGAAAAAATCAAAAAAGATTTTTTGGAAGAGGCAAAGCAAAAGATTTTATCAGATATTTCTACATTAAGTAATAATGCAAAGAGAACATTAAAGTATTTAGAATCAAGGAATGTTGGATGTTCTGTAGCCGAAATCTGTATCAAGGGATTTATGTATAAAGATGGTGGTGGCGGATATTCAAAAATAGTTAATGATTCAATGAAAGAGTTATCTGGTATTCTTGTTGGAGAAAAACAAACTAATGGAAAATGTTTTGGAAGATTGAGAGATAGAATAAAACAATTACTTGAAGTCCAAGAAGCTAAACCAGAAGAAATAGAACAAGTTTACAATCATATATTGATGGATATGCTAAAATAAGACGGTGAGGCTTTTTAGTCCTAACGGACACGCTTAATTAATGTTAAGCGGTTCGTTGCGACTCACCCAAATGCCTTCGGCACTTCGCAAAATTATATACATTAAACTCAATAAAATTAGTCCCCCCTAACGAAACGAAGATGAAGAATTCAATAATAAAATTTATTAAAGAAGTCATTAAAGAGCAAATCAGCACGCCGTTTATAATATTTTTATTAGGAATATCGCTCACTTTAGGATTATTGTTGATTAAGACCCAATGGGAATAAGTTATGTATGCCCGAAATGCGAAGGAAGCAGGAAAGGAGGCATAGTTATATGGGTTAGGCTTAGTAATGAGTATTGGTGCTGGAATTGTGCAAAGCACTTTAAGCTTAGTGAGTTGAAGTTGAGGATTTTATAACATAATGAAAGTTAAAATAAGAATCAAAACCCCAAAAGGCAACGCACTTGGCATATATAGCAAGATTAAGGTTTTCCTGATACCTTTAGGTATGCACCCCCAGGTTGAAAGCAATGAAGAAAATGACACAATAATCCTTTCCATTGAAGGCGACCCGAGAAAAGTGCAGAAGATAATAAAGAGGGTTGCAATGTGGGACACATTAATCAGGGGGGTAATGGAAAACAAGGGCTTCAGGAAAATGGCATCCCGCTCTTTAAAGGAAGGCTCAATTGAAGAGCTTGATGATATGCTTATGGAACATACAACATTGGAGGTTATAAAAGATGAAGAAAAATAAAAAAGAAATTTATAAGGCTATCTGTCCGGGCTGAATGAAACAAGAACTATTCCCAAAATAATCGCAAGAACGACTATTGTAATAATAAGTCCCATCCACGAACTGGATATATTAGCGACTTCTGCGCTTGTGGCTCTTGTTGCGGCAACTGTTGCGGTTGCATAATTCTTTGCATCATAAATTATGTTTACCGTTGCCGATTCCCTGCAGTCATCAGTATTATTCTTGTAGGTAAATTGTCCTGCCGTCATATTGACTTCCCAGCAATTCGTGCCTAAAGAATTACTCGAACCTGTAGAGTTTATTACCCTATCCACATTTGTTACATTTCCAAATCCCAAATTTGTCAAAGAATAATTACCATTGAGGGTAATTGACTCATTAAGATTATTCAATGTGTAGAATGTAGTTGCCCCCATTTTATCAAGGGTGATAATTCCAATGCCTATTACCATTGCAACTAAAACAATGATAATAATAAAAGGCTGAAGCTTGCTAACATCCATTTGCTGCCCTTTTTTACCGCTAAAGAGGATAGTTTTCATTTGGATTTAGACTCCAAAATGAAACTATCTTCCCGCTGCGCCAAAACTTCTCACAACCAAGAAAAGTATTATTGATAACACAGCAACGGTGACGATTAGTCCCATCCAGTTACTTGCTATGTTTGCAATTTCTACCCTCGTGTTGTTGATTGCAGTTGCGGCTGTTGCGGTTACCCCGCTTGATGTGGAGAATTTATCCAAAGATAAAACTCCGACACCGATGACCATACCGACAAGAACAATCAGCAAAACAAATTGGTAAAGCTCGTTCAGCTCTAAACCTTTCTTGCTTTGAAAAATCTTGGCATATTGTGCCAATTTCATTTAGGTGTTCCTCCTTCCTGTTAGTCCAGTTTTTCCCTGTCCAGGGCATACGAGGTAAATATCCCTTATAAACTTATATCAACCTTTTAGTTACCTTTTCAGGACAAGCCAGAATCCATCAATCGCCATCATCCCCCCAAAAGCAATTATAAAATAAAAATTCAGCAGCCCAATTGAGGTTAGTATTATTGAAACTCCGAAGCAGAGAAAGCTTGCCGCCAATATGCTTTGGTCTATGCCGTCATAAAATCTCATAAAGGACATTATTAGAATGATAAACAGGGTTATCATAAACCCCATGCCCATAAACCCCCCCGTTACCTCATTGGTGTATTCTACTAAGTCAAAAAAGTTCTGGACATTGGTTAAATTAGTCAGGTTTGTTACCATTATAAGTTACTCCCAAATATCAGCGAAATTATCGAAAATATGAACAATACAACGACAAGCAGGACAAGCGAAGTTGCAACCCAGGTCGGAATCAGCAATAAGGCAGCCATTTCCTTGAATACATTATCCATAAGCCCAATTGAGCTTCTTATTACTGAAACAGTATCCCATGCGCTTGATATAAACGCAATTGCCGTTGATATTATCCCCGTCGTTTCGGGCTTAATTGAAGTGAATTTCTCTTTTGCGGTTGTAAGATTGCTCTGAATTTCTACTGCCTTATTGAATGTCCTGTTAAATTTAGTCAATTCTTCTTCGGACATTATGGCTGAAGTGTCATTCTGGCTTCCGGGTGTCCCTTCAATGACCATGCCTATTATGCTCCCTATCGCCGTCGCAATCAATATCATTATTATGAAAGCGTAAAAAAAGTGCTTGATTAGTGTTTCTGCCATCATGTCCTCTTTAATATTATGCTTATCAATATTGCCAATACTGCAAAGACAATTATAAGCCCCATTGTCATAAAGTTAAGCAGCCCCAGCCAGAAAATGACAACCAATGAAAAAATAAAGGCAATAATTGCAATAACGGGGGAAGCAACTGCTCCTGCAGTTATCAGGGTGATGCTTATTCCTGCTGCCCACAGTCCAGTTTCTTGGAACCCTATATTAGCTAATTTATATATTTGGCTTAGGGCCTTGTTTATCCAGATTACCCATGTAACAACCTCATGGCTTTGTTGCTTCAGGATTTGGGCTTTTAAAGTTCCCGAATATCCCGAAGTATCGCAGTTTATTGTTCCCGAGCTTGCAGAAACGCTTGTATCGCATATTATTGTTGAGGCTGCTCCTGTTTCTTTTGTCACAATGAGCCTCACAACGCTGGTAAGTCCCGTGGCATCACTAAAATTAAGCTGGAATACCTCTGAGGCATTGCTGTAACCATAAGCAAATAGAAGCTCAGGATTTGTTTTGGCCCTTGATTCATCTATAAGGAAAGTGACTTCGCAGATATTGGTTGCATCACATAAAAACTTTAATGTATCCGTATTCTCAATTATTGCCCCATCCCTATAAAAGTAAAGCCTGTAATCAATAATTCCCTCTGTTACATGAAACAGCACATCCCCTTTCTCGCTGCTTCTGTCCATCTGGATCGCCCTCCAAGCATTCTCATTAGGGTAGAATCTTTGCAGCTGCGTTATAACACCCGAATAAAGCTTGAAATTGATGTCCCTCAATGTCCCCCTTAACTCATCAATCCCTGCAGTTGTCTTGAAGTTAAACAGGCTTAACAGGCTCGTATTCTGGTAATTGAGCCTTACATCATCCAATATCCACCTTTCTCTGAATCCCCCAGAGCTATTGTAAAACATATATGCGTCTGCGCTTACCGTGGTGTTTGGAAATATGCAGACTGTATAATTAGAATGCCCATCAAAGTCAAATGTGAAATTTACCGTATTGCCGGAATTGTTAGTCCATACAGTAAATACGGCATCCACGGAAGTGACTAATTGCTCGGATGGATTTTCCTCATTGTATATGGTTATATTAAGGGTTGGAATATTAGTTAATGCCCCGCAGGTTGAAAGGGTAATCCTTTGCACTAACTGGGTAAAATTGATTGTTGTAAAGCTTTGGGTTGTATTCAGCTTGAAGTTCCAGAAGAAAGTGACATTTGTTTCATTGCCGGATACCTGGGGGATTGTAAGGGAATAAGTAAGATTTGCCTGGTTGGATGAGCTTATGTTTGTTGTGTTGTAATCAACGCCGTCATAGTTCAATGTTCCGCTGCCATTCAATGTCAGATTCTGGAAGGTTATTACCAATTTTATCGTATCTGTTACGGTTTCAACGACATTGCTGGAATATGACGCAGAATAATTAAATACATAGTAGTTCCATGTCGCAGCCCTGCAATTCAGGTTGCCTATTGAGTTAAAGGTGAGGTTTGTTTTTGTAGTTGTTATCTTGACTTCATATTTCTCATCGGCAGTCTGCTTGATGTCATAAATGGCATCTTCATTTCCAGCAAACTCAAAATCAATCCAGTTGAATTTGGTTGCAAAATGCCCCCTGTAATTGCTTTTTATATAATCCAATTGGTATAGGTTATCAATTTTGAAGGTATAATTATGCGCCTTGCCGTCTTCCTTTCCGAAGTCATACCAAAAAACATACCTGTCATCCAGCTTATATGTCCCGAAATCAGAAAGGTTTTTAGTGGCGGTTTTTAGTTTTATCCCTATAATATCCTTTTCAGGCGTTTCATAAATCAGCTTATGGGCGGCGATGTCCTTGCTTGTCAGGTAAGAAGGAATACTCTTGCCAGTATGTGCATCACAGAACTCGGCTGTTAATGTATGAAATCCAATGCCGTAATTTGATACATTGATACTCCCATTATAGATATATTTTGGCGTGTTCAGGTTCGTCAAGTTGAACAAAAACCCTTCGGGAGTTGATACATTAAAGAAGAAAATCTGGATATTGTCGGTAAAGTTAATCTGGAATGTTATGTTTGTATAGGCGTAAAATAATGTATTATTCCTGTCAAGGCTGGAAGTTGGGCTGGGGGGGGATGTATCAACAGTAAATGTTATAGTCGCATTTGCAAGGGTTCCGTCTGAATTATTTGCAAGGATCATAACCCCATAAATTCCGTCTGCCAAGCCCTCATTTGGCGTAAAATTAAAAAATGAATTATTCCACCTGTTTGTGAATCTTGTATCGTTTATCCTCGTATTATTTATTGTCCCTCCTGAAACTGTGACAGTTCCATTAATCATTATTGGAAAGGTGCTATTGTCCAATCCTGCCCCTGATGGCGGATAAGAAATTGTTATAACGGGAGTTCCTGCAGGTGGAGCTGCCGCAACATCCCAGAAAACAGTATGCCACATTGTGCTGGTATTTACTTTTATTATTCTTACCGCCAAATCATTTGAGGATTGAGAGCCTGAACAGGTTACTGTTGACTTATTGCTCCCCCCATTTGTTTCTGCTGAATAAGCCCAATTAGTGTAATTGTTGCATGAAATAGCATACTGCAAGTCAAGCTCTTTCTCTGAAACATTGCTTAAAACATAGATGTCATAACTGCTTTGTGCAGTAGGAAGCCTTTGTGTTATTATTTCTGTTGTGTTAGCAGAAAGATTATATGTTAAAGTTGAATCATAAACCCTTACTGCATCAATGACTTCTCCCTCTCCATTGCTATTGCCCTCAATCATTACCTTATCTGAATACGCAGTTGTCCCCATTGTTGTGACTTTGCTGAAATACCCTGTCGAGGACATATTATTTATCACAATCCTCTTATTGGCGTTATCAACCTTAACCCAAGCATAATTATTCTGGGTTGTATCACTGTTTCTTATTGTTGTTGCAACCCAGCCAGAATCATAATAAGAATAATAATTAGCTACTGGGTCAGTTCCTTGTGCAATCATTGGGGCATTTCCGGCAGTTGAAATTGCAATCTTATGAGCTATCCCTGCTGGATAATTTACCACGAATGCCTCAATAGTCAGGTTTATGGTTGTTGAAGCAGGATTGCACTCGGCAGTTGAAGAGCCAACCCCATCAATTCTCATTTCTTTTCCCTCAAGAGATGAGCTTTCAACGCTTAATGTCCCTGCAGTCTGCGTAAATGTTGCTTCCCCCTCATTATCATATTTGCAATAATAAACAAACCCCATTGTTGTGATATTTTTGTCCAAGTCAAGCCTGTCAGTAGAAGCAGAGAAATTATATTTTTTGAAAATATCAGACTGGTTTTTATAGATTGATGGATTGACGCTGAAATTCCCATAAGGGGCGGAATATGTAAGGGGCAAAGCTAACAAAAGCACTGCAATGATTAAGATTAATGGTTTTAGTTTCATGTTCTCATCCCATAAAACTCAGGTTCAAAGGATTGCATTTCAGGATAGTTAATCTTTTTTGAGCTATATTCAAAAGCCAATGACTGCCCTGTTCCATGCCCTTTAACAAACCTGTAAGGCATATTTTCTTTATGCTGTTTTGGTCTACCTTGCTCATGGTGTTTCACTCCCAAACACAGGGTAATGCTTTCCACATTCATTACACCAAAAATAGTGTTTTGGATATATCATTTTTTGTCCAAATAGCTTGCTTTTACAATTATGAATATGATGAATCCTACAGTCATTGTAATCCAGCTTGATGCGGTTTGTGTCATAGGTGTTTTTTTAATACGCCATAAACGAAGCTCTGGCTTACATTAAGCAGCCCGGCTATTTCCCTCCCACTGTATGTTGTTTTTTTCCTGCTGTCAAACTTATTAATGTATGTTTTCCTTCTTTTTGCATATGCCTTTATCCTCTTGAAGATGTAATAAGGATGCTTCCTCCTGAATGTCTTGTCCCTCATTATGAAAAACCTTCCGCAATTTCTGCATCTGAGCCTTTTCCTTTCCCCATGCGCTTTTGTTTCATAGCTTCCTGCCAAAACAACCTTATTAGACCTGCAATTAACGCAGACTACTTTCTTGCCCCCCATTGTTTCAAATTTTTTTGTGTATTGCATTTTACAGACTTCTTACCACTTCTGCCTCCAAGATATGACTTTCACAGCTTGGGCAGTAATCCCTGCCCATAAACCTTATGTTTTTTCTCCCGCTGCATAAATGGCATACAGGCCCAAACATTATTTTTTTTGTTTCAGTCCATATTTCTATTTTCATTTTTATTGCTGGAGTGCTGGCTTCGCAAACATCACCATCAGCCCGATGAATCCTATGATTGCTATAAATACGGGAAAATTACTCAGTATGAAATCTATTGCAGGAAACTTGTCTGCAACCAATGTCCCGAATAATGCTGTTGTTGTAAGCTTATTCCATGTGAATGAAAAAATTGCGCTTACCGCAACAAGTATAACCAAAACAATAAAATAAATGAAGGCAAATATTGGATTTCCGCCGACCAGCCATCCAGTTATTATTATTGCGAGGACAAATGCTATTAGCAAGACAAAGATGATATAATCAAATTTCTCCGTATTTTCCCTGCCCTGCTCAATGGATGTTTTTGTAACATTGCTTGAATTGATTACCGAAGTATTTAATGCCTGGTCTGCAAACTTATCATAGCTGAAAGTTGAAATAAAGAAAACAACTGCGCCAATAAATATAAATACCATTGCATATGCAATATCCATTACATCCCCTTTCTTGTTCATTGTTTTCTCCAGTAAACTGCCAATGCCACCAATACCCATATTACGAGGACTATTAGGGCATATTTCACATACAGCCAGTATGTCAGCCCCGTTGCCACTAATCCAGACACAACAACTATTTTAAGCCTTCCCATGTCTGTCCTTCTTCTTCTTCTCAAACAAGTCCAATAAAAAAAACTTTCTTTGCATCTTCTCAAACTCCATTGCAACTGGGGCAAGCTCTGCCATCTTGTCAAACGCCTTGCAGTTCTTGTCAATATTATAATTTGCCTTTACATTGGCAAGCTCGTCAATAAGCTTTTTTGGAACATACATCCTTCGCCCAGTATTAGCCATTATTCATACCTCCCCGTCTTATGCCTTCTTGCATCATTCATCGTTATTGACTTGTAGATTATATACATAAATATGTAAAAAATTGTTATTATAAATATCCACCCATAGATAAAGGGGTTGAGGGCATCGGAAAAAATATCAATGTGAATATACTGCCTGATTGCTATGTTTACCACATTGTAAGCAGGAAACCATGAAGCAAGGGAAAGAAGTATAAAAATCATTCTCAGTGTAATATGCTCATTCGGCTCTGTTTCAATTAGGCCCACGCCTAAAGAGATAATCATAAAGAAAAAAGGAAGCAAGACGGCAAATATTATCGCTCCGAGAGCAACCAATCCCTTTGCAGTATCAGGGCTGTCATTTATGCTGATACTCACGCTTGCATTATTAACTTCATTGGAGGCATTAAGCCCGTATAGCGTGATATTAGCTATGCCCGAATTATAGGGAATATCAATTATAAATGTATTCTGGCAGCCAAAGGTCTTATTGGTCTGTGAATTGAGGTTGTATTTGCAGGTTTCTGTGTCAATATCCCATGTAATATCAAAATCAACCAAGTTCTGATAATAAGTATAGCTGTCCCTTGGCTCATTTATTTTCAAAGATAATACTGGGCAGATAAATAAGAGAAATATAATCAAAACTAACACCAGCTTTCTCATTCTAACCTTCTTTAATTCCCGTATCAGGCATTCCCTCGACTATTTTCTTACGGGCTTTGCTTCTTTTCTTTACTGTTTCTCTGATGAAGCTCTGTGTTTCCCTCAAATCTTCCTCCCATTGAGCCATCTTTAACCTCCTCCTTTTTTATGCCTTCAGGATATATAATTACTTCCTTGCTAAATATCTCCCTGATAGCCTGCCAAATGCTTAACTTCGGCTTTTCATAGATTATTTCATTCATCCTGCTACCACCGTAGTCCCTATCGCGGCCTCCTTCATGGCAATCGCGGCCTCCTTCATGGCAATTGCGACATCCCCCAAAGTTCCGAAGTTCTTGAATATAAACCATAATGCAATGACTACTGTCAAAAACACAAAAGCCATTCCTATGAATGGGATTATATGCTCAAGAAACATACTTTTAAATGGGTTGTGGTATCTTTCCCATGCGTTCATAGCCCATGCAACATCCTCATCCTGAACATCAAAGACCAAACCAGGATTGGGAGAGAACTGCGGCTTTAAATACTGATAATTCTTTAACCCTGTCTGAAGCAGATGAACCATTCTCTGGCCCTTATAATTAATTATATAAGGAACTTTATCCGGGTCTAATCCAAACTTGTTTCTCTTTAAGAGAAAGAGCCTATATTTGGTTTTTCTGTCAATGAATATTCCCCCTTTGTCACTCCTTTGCTGGATTATGTTTCCGACCGCATCAGTATTATAAACATTAACATTATGATTGTATCTCCTTTCCCTCCTGATAAACCAGGAAAGCCCATACATCAATGCAATTACACCCAAGCCTAAAAGTATTCTTCCGAGCCATGTCAATATTTTCCACCCTATGCTTGTCAATGCTTCAACATTTATTGGCATTTTGTTTTCCTCCTATTATTTTTTGAACCACGAAAAGGGATTCATTGTGAGACTCTTTCTGCCCTCGATGGATTCCTGCGTATGCTTTACTTCTGTCATTGAGCCTTTCCAAAATTTCCTGTCGCCTTCCTCAAACGCCCTCTTGCTGAAACTATAAGCAAATCGCATTGAGTTTCCAATAATGAGAAACCTGTTTTTTCTCTCTATGCCGTAAGCAATCCTGTTTATCATAACTTCAGTTATCAGGTCGACTTTCAATGTGTCAAAGAAAAACTCCATATCATCCTTGCTGAAGTTGCTTAAAGTGTTTGAATGGTGGACAACAGATTCAATGATGGACATTATTGCTATGATGCCCTTGCTATTTGACAATGGATCAGTCTGCTTGATTAATGTGCCATCCCTCGAAATCTTGTATCCCCTAAGGAACAACTCAAACTTCGCCAAGTCGCTTGAAGGGTCGGTCAATTCCTTTATGCTTGAGGCGTATAACTCCCTTGGCGCATAAGCGCCTGCTCCCCCCATTCTCTGGGGCTGCTGCTCTTGTTCCGGTGTTATCATCTTGTTTAAAAGCTAAAAAGCCCCTTGCCCTTCTTCTTCTTAGGCTGCTTGAATAAAGGAAGAACACTTGAAGCTTTTGGCGGCGAGAATATCGGAAGGACATTTGAAGGGAGGGGCTTTGATTTTTGACTATCCCTTGAAAAGACGCTCGGCGTTCCAAAAGACCTTGCTCCGACTCCAACTGAGGGATATTGCTTTCTTTTTGGAATTCCCTTATTTTTTGATACCCTTATTTTCGCCCTTAATTTTTCAATCCTCGATTCCCTTTCCAGCCTTTTTTCCTCTGAATCCATCCTTACATCTTTCCTTTGTGCGGATTCTTTCCTGAATTTTTTAAACTTGTCGTAGGCTTCTTTTGTTTTTTCCCCTGCTTTCTGAAAAAACCTTTTTGTCTTTTCCTTCCTTGCTTCAAATTCTTCCTTTGCAATTTTCTGCTTTCTATGCTTGTCTAACTTCTCAAGTGGAATATATTCATCCTCCTCAATATCTTCCTGCTCACTTTCCTTGTTTTTTGAAAAATCTATATCACTCATTCTTATCCCCTCCTAATTGGTATTGGCCTTATCTGCAATCCACTTATTATCTTTGGATAGGGAAATTTCTTTGATTCCCTTATTCCCTCAGCCCCTGCAAAAAGGCTTCCAACTTTTTTCGGGTTGAATATTGTTTCGATAGGCTCTGTTTTAAAGAAGCTTCTTTCGTTCCTGCGCCTGTTAAAATCTATGCCCAAAGAGAATGGAGGAGGCGGCGGAATTTTTATAGTAACATCAGGCGTAAAATCTACCTTTAAATCCCGCTTTGTTTCAAGCTCTACCTTTAAATCCCGCTTTGTTTCAAGCTCAAGCAAGGGTATTGTTCTTAGTTCCTGAGTTATTTTAAATGAGGAAGCCACATCAACTTTGGTTTTAATTCTCTGCTCTCCAATGAGTTTTTCCCTCAATTTTAATGAAGGCTGTCGTCTTATATCTAATTCAAATCTCCGTTCCTGTTTTTCTTCCAACCCCCCCATTGTTCCTTGAATAATTTTCTCCTTTACTTTTTCCCTAAATTTAGGCAATAAAGCAAACTCCGTTTTTGGTATCTTGCTGGATTCATATGCCCTTGTAAACTCCTCAATACCCTTTCCGAATTTCAGCATAATATCTAACTCCGCCCGGCCTCTGCCCTTAATTTCAGACTTTGTTGGCTTGACTTCCATTTCCAATTGAAATTGGGCTTTTTTTGATTCTATTAACCTGCCAAGATTAGTTCCTTTCGCCAAACCTAAATCTTTCAACAATGCCTTTTGCTGCTTCTTGCCAATGCTTCGCAAAACTTCTGCCGAAGTCCCTTTCTCAAGTGACTGATAATAAGAAGTAGTTATTGG
Organism: Planctomycetes bacterium RIFCSPLOWO2_12_38_17; assembly: GCA_001830285.1. GTDB lineage: Bacteria > Planctomycetota > Brocadiia > Brocadiales > Brocadiaceae > PLOWO2-12-38-17. The sequence continues at coordinate 17,570 of MHYY01000066.1, forward strand.
CTCTTTTTTAAGTTCAACTTTCTTGAATTGCTTTATTGTTTTTTCTTTCCTTATTATAGTATCTTCCGTCTTTTCTCCAATCTTCCTAATCAAGCTAATCCTACCTTCAACTGGCTTTAAGCCTACTGGCGCAAATATTCCAGTCTTTACTGCTGTTACTGGAAAATCACCCCCAACAATTTCAACGCCTTTCGATACACTTATTGCCCTCGTAGATACCTGTTTTTCTCCCACAGTAGCAACTGTCTTAATTAATGTAATGCCAGTAAACCCCGCTTCTGTTTCCTTAAATGTTCCTCTTGTCCTGATTTCAGCCCTTGCTTCTGGCAAATTCTTGGGCTTTGCAACATATCTAAAATAACCTTCAACTGTTGAAATCCCTTCTTTGGTTGTTATCTCAGCAACACCCTTACCAAATCCCTCAATCTTTGTCTTGCCTATTTTTGATACAAAATCAATTGGCTCAATTGAAGCTATCTTTACTCCAGTCGGCAATTCGGTTACTGCCATTTCTGTTGCAGTCCCAAGCTTATATTCAACTGGCTTATATTTTACCTGAAGTTTCCTGATACCACCAACAAAACCTGCGCCTATTGAAAAACCTCCAACTTCAATTAAGGTTTCTTCAACAACTGCAATTTTTTCATAAGGCTCTTCTTTTGCTACAAACTGAAAAGCTTTTGTCCCAAAATAAGTTGCCGCCAATGCTGTTGTGCCATATCTAAAAAACTTTCCCCCCTTAGATAGTGAGGACAGTAATTTAAATCCCCCGCCAAGTGGTATTGCTGTAATCAACAAATCGGAGGGCTTAATTTGTTTTTCTGCCATCATGAGTTGCTGTTCTACTTTTGAGCTCACTACCGCTGCCTTTGCTATGCTCTGCTTGACTCCTTTTGGCTCTGATGGGGTTAACTTTTCTGAAAAAAACTTTTCTCGTTCTTTTGCTTGCTTTATTGACTGAATTAAAAAATCCTGCCTTCTTGATTCATATTTTCCCGTTAAAGAAAGATATTGCTGCTTGACTCCTTTTGGCTCTGATGGGGTAAAATCTCGGGGGGCAGGAATTAATTTTGATGAGGGGCCTTCCAATGGCTGGAAAGCTGCTGGAGTTGCCCCTATTCTTGAAATCATTTCCGCTTTTGTTTCCTTTCCTCTTGGCAAAATAGTGACTTCATAGCCTGCTGCCTTTGCCTCTTCTGGCGTTTCAAATTTTAGTTTGGATACTGTTGCGCTAACTCTTTCTTGCAATGCAATTGCCCTCTGCCTTTCAAATAAAGAAGTTTGAATTTGCTCTGCTGTTGTTGGTTGTTCAGAAACTTTAAAGGTAGTCCCAGCTGCCTTTTCCCTTGCCAATGCAAATCTTTCTGCCTCCGAAACCTGCTGGCCCGCGGCTTCTTTCTCAACAGCCTGCCTTGCCAGCCTTACCTGCTCTCCTCTTTTGGCTTCCCTTCTGCTTTCCTCTGCCAATCTGCCTAATGGCTCGCCTAATTTAATCTGTCCTGCCCCAAGCCCCGACTCAACATAAACTTCAGGCTCATCCGGAACTCTTTCAACGCCAACAGACACTTGAGAGCGGGGGTCTTCCCTTCTGCGCCATTCTTCTGCCTCTGATTGCGTAGCAAAGGTTGCAACAACCCCCTTTGTTCTTGGGTGGTTTTTTGTTGCCGGCTCTATGCTGTAAACTCTCCATTGGTTGCCAGGTGCGTTTATTGCCATTGAGGATGCCCACTAATAAGTGGCTTTATAAAACTGATTAATAAGATTTAAATAAATAATGCTAAATGGTGGTTTAGTATGGAAGAGGATTATCGGGATAAATCAGAATTTAATATGGCTTTTTATACTCTTGGCCGTTTAAACTATTCCTTATACCTTTGTTCGGAACATATGCGCCAAATGGATTTATCTGCATGGTTCTTTGAACTTATCAATCTTTATACAGAACTTTGCACAGAAATGCAGGGCAATCTTCTTGGGATTATAACTAACAATAAACTGAATAGCAAACAGAAAGTAAAGGAAGATGAATTAAAATTATGTGAGGATTTTATAAAAGAACTTGAGCCTATTATTGAAAAGTATAATCTTAATTTGTCTGACATAGAACTAAGGAAAGAACTATTTACAAAGCTTAGGCTCTGGAATATGATGCTAAGAAAAATAATGAAAGATTCAGGACTACTAACCAAGATAAAAGATGATATGAGGTTTGCTTTAACTTCTTAAAGCAACGGCTTTATGGACAAAGAAACAATACCCGATTCTGATTGGAAGAAAAATCATTTTGATGCTTATCTAACGCCTCAACTTGATTCATTGGTTTATAACATTAAGAATGACTGGGACTTTGTTATTCTAATTACTGGGGATAGGATGGTAAGGACAGGAAAAAGTGTTCTTGCAATGAACATTTGCTCTTATTTATCAAAAAGAATTGGGACTCCTTACACCCTCAATAATGTGTTTATGGACAGCAAAACAATGATGAAAGAAAGCTTTAAACTTCCAAAACATTCAATAATACATTATGATGAGGGCGCTGAAACATTAAGAAAGGGAAAATCCTTCAATTCTTTCCAATATAAGCTCATTGACTATTTTAATGAAGTAGGGCAAATGAATCACATATTTGTTATTGTGCTGCCGGATTTCTTTGACCTCATTGAATCTATTGCTGTTGCAAGAACTGAATTTTTAATCAATGTTTACAGGACTGAAGAAAAAAAGATGCTTAATTTGTATGGAGAAGGAGAAATCCCTATTGTCAAGTTTGGAAGGGGGAGATTTATTTTTTATAATAGAGAAAGGAAAAGAAACCTGTATGATTTGTCCATAGGGAGCAAGAAAAAGAGTTATAATCTTGTAAAGGGTAATTTTTTTGGAAAATTTTTAAATTATTACCCTTTAAATGAACAGGAATACAGAAATAAGAAGATGGAAGTCTTTAAAAGGTTTGAGAAGCGAAAAGAAGAGCAGAAAGACAATTTAAGGGATTTAATCATCGCCAAATTAAATAAGCAGGGCATGACGCCCCTTGAAATCGGAAAACACCTTAAAGAGACCTATAAATATGAAATATCGCATCGTTATGTCCAGTTAATCGTTAGAAACGCAAAAATAGCTGATGAATTGATGGAAGACGAGGAAATAGAGGGTGGGGCGGGCGTAATCACTGAATAAACACCCAATATCAGAAAAGAGAAAAAAGAGAGGGTCTGAGAAGAAAAGAAGTAAAATGAAATGGAATATTATAATAATAGATGTTATGATAATGCTACTTTGCATTGCAACCCTTATTTATTCTACTGTGGGATTATTCAACAACAGCAAGACCTTAGCTTCTTGCAATGAGCATTGGAAACAGGAGTTTGCAGCCAAATGCACTTATCAGCCCGCGGCATTTGGATTGGAGGACGAACCAATGTTTAATCTTACAATGGAGGAATTAGGATTAGGATAGCCATTTATATTCGCGTAAGCAAGAGGGATATGAACCCGGAAAATCAAAAGATGCAGCTCGAGCAATATGCCAAGGCTAAAGGATGGGAATATGATATTTTTGAGGAAAAAGAAAGCACAAGAGCTACAAGACCTATAAAGCAAGAAGTCCTTAATTTGACAAGAAGGGGGGCATACAATGGCATTCTGGTATGGAAGCTTGACAGATGGGCCAGAAGCCTCCAGGAGTTA
>MHYY01000067.1 GCA_001830285.1 Planctomycetes bacterium RIFCSPLOWO2_12_38_17
AATAGAACTGGCAAAAGAAGAATTACAGAATCAGATTAATAGTCTTCAGTCGCAAAAGTCTCAACCTGTAAGTCCTGCGGTTGAACATCAGGAAGAGGCAGGTGAAGTTAAGGGCGAAACAGCAGAGAAAACAACCGAAGCGCAACAGGATAAAGCAATAGTGCAGGGCTTATTAGATGAAGCACAAGCGATATATAAAGATGGTAATTATGATGATGCTATCAGCAAATGGGAAGAAGTGCTTAATATTGACCCTGAGAATCTTGAGGCTAAGCTGAATATTGAAATAGCGAAGGAGAAAATTGAGTCTGCTTCTGAAAAAGAAGAATAGTTTAGAATGTCTAATTGCAAGACCAAGATATCATATAATAAATTTGAATTAACTATTTCAATATAAGGATTGATTGTTGCGCCATTTCCATGACCTTTGAAGGGAAGATGCCTAGTTGAAGTGTGCCGATTACTGATATTACTATTGCGGCAATTATCAAGGGTGAGATGGTAAGCGGGCTGAATTCCCTTGAGGGTTCCTTCATGTACATAATGACCATGATTCTGAGATAATAATAAACGGATATAACTGCATTTATCACGCCGATTATGGCAAGTCCAATATAGCCCGATTTTATTGCCGCACTGAATATATAGAATTTGCCGACAAAACCTGCAGTTGGCGGTACGCCAGCCATTGAAAGCATGAATATTGACATTGCTATCGCTAGTAGCGGATGCTTTAACCCTAGTCCTGCATAGTCGTTAATCTGGATAAATTCATCCCCCTTCTGGCTTAATATAATTACTATGGCGAATGCCCCAATGTTCATGAACGTATAAGACAGGACATAGAACAGCGTGCCTGATACACCCATATTATTATCGGCTACAAGCGCAATAAGTAAATATCCGGCATGTGCGATACTGGAATATGCCAGCATTCGCTTTATATTTACCTGCGCAATGGCTATTATATTTCCTGTAGTCATGGTTAATATTGCCAGAATGTATATGATTTTTTGCCATTCGTAGTGAATGGATCCAAAAGCAGTCAGGAAAATACGTAAAAACACGGCAAATCCTGCGGCTTTGGGCCCTACAGACATGAATGCCGTTACTGCCGTAGGGGCGCCCTCGTAAACATCGGGCACCCATGCATGAAAGGGGACGGATGCAACCTTAAATCCCAGTCCTATAATTATCAAACCCATTCCCATCAGCATTAATGGGTCTGACTTTCCGCCCTTTTCTGCAATAAAACAGGCAATCTGGTTAAGATTTATAGTCCCTGTTGTGCCGTAAATAATAGAAATACCGAAAAGCAGAAAGCCAGTGGCAAAAGCGCCAAGCAGGAAATATTTTAAGGATGCCTCATTAGATATGAGTTTTGAACGTTTGAAGCCCGTTAGGATGTAAATGCTGATGGACATAACCTCCAGTCCTATATATATGTTTAAGAGGTCAGCGCCGGATGCCATGAGCATCATGCCAATTGTTGAGAATAGTATTAAGGCGTAATACTCCCCATAGTTGATTTCTTCGCGTTTTATGTAGCTGTGGGAGATCATGATAATAAGCCCTGTACTGAGTAGGAAGATAAAATTAAAGAATAGCGAGTAATTGTCAATTATAATTGTTTCGCTGAATGAAAATAAAGTCGTGCTTGTTGAATTTTTGGTTAAAATAGCGGCGGTAATAATCCCGATTAATGAAATATATGCTAGGAAATTCTTCCCCCCCAGTTTTCTTGACGATAATACGTCCACAAGCAGTACAATCATACCAAAGCCTGCAAGTACCAGTATAGGTAAGATGCTGAGTATGTTAAACGTCATTATTGAGCTATTTATCATATCATATTACCTTTGGTTTGAAATTTTCGTTAAAACCACAAAGGCACAAAAAACACAAAGAAATCAATTTACGATCCTACGGATACCATCTTTTAAAACTGGAACATTAAAATTTACGAGGAGTCCAAGCCACAAATCAGACAGTTTAAGATATGTCAGAAGTTGTGCCTCATGTATTGGTTCAATATGTTCAACAGTTTTTAATTCAACAATAACTAACTTTTCTACTAAGATATCTAACCTGTATCCACAATTAAGACAAATACCTTTATAGGTTACGGGTAAAGGTTTTTGCCTTTCAAATGAAATATTCTTTAAAGTTAACTCGTGACAAAGACATTGTTCGTAAGTAGATTCCAATAACCCCGGTCCCAAGATTCGATGTACTTCAATTGCCGCACCTATTATTTGGTTTGATAATTCATCACTTTTCTTTGAGTTCTTTGTGTCTTTGTGGTTCATATTTTCCTGTTTTTACCATACTGTTTTATCTTTGGTTATTATATCAATTTCGGGCAAAGTATTACTTTGTAAATTATCGGGTTTATCCTGTCCATGAATATTGGAAACGACATTTGCCTTTTCTCCTATCTGTTTCAGGAGGTGATTTACTGAGGCGTCCATCTTTCTCAGAAACGAGTTTGGATATATTCCTATCCAGAAAATTAGAATAACAATAGGCATCAGGATTACGAATTCCCGTTTATTAATATCTTTTAATGTCTTGTTTTCTTCATGGGTTATTTGTTCGAACATGACTCTCTGGAACATCCATAGCATATACACGGCGGCAAGTATAACACCCGATGTCGCAATAGATGCATACAGGATGTGTGATTTAAAAGTTCCAACTAAGATTAGGAATTCACCGACAAAACCATTTAAACCCGGCAGTCCAATGGATGAGAGTGTAACTATCATGAAGAACACGGCAAAAACAGGTATTTGTTTAGCAAGACCTCCGAAGTCGGCAATCATGCGGGTATGCCTTCTTTCATAAAGCATGCCAACGATAAGGAATAGAGCCCCTGTGCTGAGACCATGGTTAATCATCTGCGTAATACCGCCTTCTATGCCCTGAATGTTGAAAGCAAAAATCCCCAGCATGACAAAGCCTAAATGGCTTACGCTCGAATAAGCAACGAGTTTCTTCAGGTCGTCCTGCACCATAGAAACCAATGCACCATAAATAATGCCCACAATAGCCATCCATGAAATTACCGGGATGAAGGCATGACTCGCCTCTGGGAATAGAGGTAAACAAAATCTCACAAAACCATACGTCCCCATTTTTAAGAGGACGCTTGCCAGGATCACACTCCCCGCCGTGGGAGCTTCCACGTGGGCATCTGGCAGCCAGGTATGAAACGGAACCATCGGTACCTTGATTGCAAATGCAAGGAAGAATGCGATGAATAGCCAGAATTGGACGGCAAAGGACAAATCGAGTCTGTAGAATTCCAGCAGATTAAATGTGTATTCCCCGTTTGCCCTGTAATTTAAAAAATATAATGTAATAATGGCAATTAGCATAAGTACGCTGCCTGCCATCGTATATATGAAATATTTTACAGCAGCATAAATCCTCCTTGGACCTCCCCATATGCCGATGAGAAGATACATTGGGATCAGCATGAGTTCCCAGAATATATAGAATAAGAATAGGTCTAGCGAAATGAATACACCAATCATGCCTGTTTCAAGTACAAGCATAGAAATCATATATTCCTTAATACTCTTTGTGATATGCCATGAGGCTAGAATTGAGATTGGCGTGATAAAGGTTGTTAAGAGTACAAGGAACAGGCTGATTCCATCTATGCCAACATGATAGTAGATTCCGAATGAAGGTATCCACCGCAGTTTTTCAACGAATTGCATTTCATATGTACGTGCATCAAAACTGAAATACAAAGGCAGCGAAATAAAGAATACCACAATTGATACCAGCAAGGCAGTAATCCTGATAAGTTCCTGCTTTTTTGAATCAATTGAAAGTATAAGAAATATTCCTACAATTGGAAGAAAAGTTATGAGCGTAAGAATTGGTAATGACATCCAAGGCTCCAGATTTACATCGAATTAAATGCTTTAAGATGTTGAAAATCCTCAAGGCTGAGGCATTGAGTTACATAAAATTTATTTTCCTAATATAGTTAATACAATGATAAATATACAGCCTACGACAATATAAAAGGCATAGTTTCGTACGTATCCAGTTTGTAAGAGACGGAAGACATTGCTAAACCATCCAACAAGGCGAGCGATGCCATTTACAGAACCATCAATCATCCCGGCGTCAATATACTTCCATAACAAAACTGAGCCTTTTTTGGTTGTATTCACGAAAAGCACATCGTAAATTTCATCTATATAGTATTTATTCAACAGCAATTTATAGAATATATGAAAACGTTCTGACAGCCTTTTTGGCAAGTCAGGTTTTTTGATATACATTTGATACGCAAGGGAAATACCTGCAATTGCAATTGCGGTAGAGATGACCATCATTAAGTATGGGTGGCCTTCACCATGCTGACTACCTGTGTGTATTCCTGACATTTCTGTATGGATGTGGCTGCTAAATACGGGCGCTAAGAAATTATTGATAGCGCTTGCGCCTGGAATGCCCAGGAAGCCACCAACGAAGGAAAGTCCTGCAAGTATAGTTAATGGAAGCGTCATGTTTTTAGGGGACTCGTGGAGATGTTCCGCAGCATGGTGATCAACCCTTGATTTCCCATGAAACGTCATGAACAATAAGCGGAACATGTAAAATGCAGTAAAGAGAGCTGCCAGCGATGCGATTGACCAGTAAATAAAATTTCCACGAGTAAGTGACTCAAGTAAAATTTCGTCTTTACTAAAGAATCCTGCAAAAGGTGGTATGCCTGCGATAGCAACTGTGCCTATCAGAAAGGTTTTGTATGTAATAGGGATTTGATGTCTCAATCCTCCCATTTTTCTCATATCCTGTTCGCCGGAAAGTGCGTGAATAACACTGCCGGAACCAAGGAATAGTAAAGCCTTGAAAAATGCATGGGTCATGAGGTGAAAAATGCCTGCTGTGAATGCGCCAACGCCGCATGCGAGGAACATATAACCAAGCTGGCTTATTGTAGAATATGCCAGTACGCGTTTGATATCATTTTGTACCAATCCTATTGTCGCTGCAAAAAGCGCCGTGGCTGCGCCTATACTGGCTACGACTGTCATTGTAAAAGGAGATAAAACGTAAAGAACATTGCAGCGTGCAATCATATAAACGCCAGCAGTTACCATGGTTGCTGCGTGTATAAGGGCGCTGACTGGTGTAGGACCTTCCATTGCATCAGGAAGCCATGTATATAATGGTATCTGGGCTGACTTCCCGGTTGCTCCCATAAATAAAAGTAAAGTAATAAGTGTGATAGTGAAACTGCCTGCGTGAAAGCCTTCATTTGAGACCGAACTGAATACCTCTGTAAAGTCAATTGTATGAAAGGTGAGGAAGATAAGCATGATGCCGAGCGCAAAACCAAAATCTCCCACACGATTGACAACAAATGCCTTTTTGGCTGCGTTTGAGGCTGATTTTTTTTCAAACCAGAACCCAATTAAAAGGTAAGAGCATAATCCCACTGCCTCCCAACCAATGAACATAAGTAGAAAATTGTTACTCAGAACGAGCAGTAACATTGAAAAGGTGAACAGATTCATGTAGCAGAAATATCGGTGGTAACCCTTATCATTGTGCATATAGCCGATTGAATAAATATGAATTAGGAACCCAACCCCTGTGACAATAAGTATCATAAGGGAGGATAAAGGGTCTACCTGCAATGCAAAAGCGGCTTTGAATGAACCTGATTCAATCCAGCTAAATAGTGTTTTTTCGAACAAGCGTGCGTCTGGTGGGAACCTGAGTAAACCGAAAAAAACTACTATTGAAACAAGAAATGATAAACCAATTGCGCCGCAAGCAATGCAGCCAACAGTTTCCTTGCGCAGATTTTTACCTATTAATCCATTTATAATTGTCCCGATTAACGGGAATAATAATACTAAGGCGACGGTGTTAAGCATTAGGCTGCCTACCATTTCATGATATTTATATCGTCAATGTTAACAGTTTCTTTGTTTCTGAATACGGCTACTATAATTGCCAGTCCAACAGCCGCCTCGGCAGCAGCAACCGTTATTGTAAAAAAAACAAACAGTTGGCCTTGCATGGAATTCAGATAATGGGCAAATGCCACAAAGGATAAATTTACAGCATTTAACATGAGTTCAATGCACATGAATATTACTATGGCGTTTCTTCTGATTAATACCCCAATAACTCCAATTGTGAATAATATTGCGCTTAAGGTTATATAGTGAGTAATAGTAATCATTTTATATTTTCCTTTTTGCCAGC
>MHYY01000068.1 GCA_001830285.1 Planctomycetes bacterium RIFCSPLOWO2_12_38_17
CTTCGTCAAAAAGCAAAGCCTTTGGCTAACATCAACAAAGAAGTGTACAGTAGAGTTGATAAAATGATGGAATTAATGCATCAGGCTAATGGTATAGGGCTTGCGGCGCCTCAGGTGGGATGGTCTGTACGTTTGTTTATAGTTGATGTTAATAATGACAGGAATACGGAAAAGGTTTTTATTAACCCAGTAATTATTGAGGAATCGGGAGAGGTAGTTAAAGAAGAGGGTTGTTTGAGTTTTCCCGGTCTTATGAGTAAAGTTACCCGTCCACAAAGAATAAAGGCAATTGCGTACAATCTTAAAGGGCAGAAGATTAAAATTGAGGCAGAAGGATTAGCTGCGCGTGTATGGCATCATGAACTTGACCATCTAAATGGTTGTCTTTTTATTGACAGGTTAAGTCCTGCTAACCGCTCGGCTATATCCAGTCAGTTAAGAGAATTTGAGACGTCATACAGTGAGAGTCGTAACATTCGTGTATGATTGAGAATTATTGAAATTCACTGTCAGTCATCATGCGACAAAATTTATTAATGCAATTCACAACTCAGGTTGTTTTTTTAGTAAAAAAATAATGAAAGTGGTTTTTATGGGAACGCCTGAATTTGCAGTTCCCAGTTTAAGTTCATTGACAAAGTCAAGCCATAATATTGTTGGGATTGTTACACAACCAGATAGACCCAAGGGCAGGAGTAAAGTTCCCAGTCCATCACCCATAAAGGAAAGGGCGCTTGAGTTGGGATTAAAAGTTATGCAACCCGTTAACGTTAATGACGCAGTGGTTGTGAAACAATTACAGAATCTTGCTTCTGATTGTATTGTTGTTGTTGCTTTTGGCCAGTTTCTGTCCAGTTCGATTATTAACCTTCCCAGACATCGCTGTATTAATATTCACGCTTCTTTGTTGCCTAAGTATCGGGGTGCAGCGCCTATTAATTGGGCAATTATCCGCGGTGAGAACATTACTGGCGTTACTTCGATGTTGATGACTGCAAAGATGGACGCCGGTGATATCATTATGCAAAATAAAACTTCGATATCTCCTGATGAAACTGCAGGGGAACTTGAAAAAAGGCTATCGCTGATTGGTGCAGATTTGTTGGTCGAAACATTAGACCTTATTGAAACAGGAAGTGCCACTTATACAAAACAAAATGATAATGACGTAACCTTTGCTCCAAAATTAAAAAAAGAGGACGGATTAATCAATTGGTCACAGGAAACACAAAAGGTTCATAATTTAATACGGGGATTAACTTCCTCACCGGGTGCTTATACATATTTCTGTTCTGAAACAGATTCAAAAGAATTAAAAGATAGGAAAAGGATTATTGTACAGAAGACTCAGATACATGACAGATTTGAATTTAAGACATCCCATGCGCCAGGTGCTGTAGTAGAAATAGCCTCTTGCGGCATTCATGTTGCCACACTGGATGGATTTATTTGTATTACGCAATTGCAACCAGAAGGCAAACGTGTAATGGACGCACAGGAATATTTACGTGGCCATAAGGTAAGTCTTCACAACACATTTATATCATAACCGAAATAGTTATTTACACAAAAGGCAGGTAATATGGAATTTATTGATAAGCAAGTTGTTTCTATAAGCAACCTTATGACGAAGTTTCGTAAGAGGAAATGTTCACCTAAGAATTTGTTGGTTTTATTTCCGCATTGTATTCAAAATTCGCAGTGTAAGCAGAATGTTAAGAATGATTTGAATGAATGTAAACGATGCGGTAAATGTAAAATAAAGGACTTATTAGAGTTTTCAGAGAAATACGGCGTCAATATAGCGCTTGCTACAGGTGGGCGTGTTGCCCTTCAGAGGGTAATGTCAGAGGATATTCATGGAGTGGTTGCCATTGCCTGCGAGAAAGAACTGAGGATAGGCTTAATGGCAGCCATGCCCAAGGTGATTTTTGCTGTGCCGAACCTGAGACCTCATGGATATTGCAAGGATACTGATGTTTACCTGGACGAGGTAAAAGAGGCAATTGAAAAATTTTTGAAGTAGGGGATAAATGCCATTATGGCAAGCGATTTTAACAAAGTAATTTTTGGGTTTTCAGTTTGTTTTGTTTAGATAAGTTTTGAAAATAACAATTTCCGATTACGTGGGTTCTGAAAGTGGAATTTCAAAGAATAAAGATTTATTTACTATACGTTAAATCTTTTGCATACATATATAAATATTGTTGAGCATATCCCGCATATCTGCCAAAATAATTTGTTGCGAATTCATGCACTTCTTTATTTGATACCTTCCGGCTTCTGAAATAAATTTTCTGGACGATTTTTTTGATCCAGGTGTCAACAGGAAATGCCTCTGTGAAACCAAGCGAAAAGAGGAGTATACAGTCAGCTACCTTATCACCAACTCCAGGGATTTGTGTAAGCGCCTTTTTAGCATCAGAATATGGAAGTTTCTTTAGTGATGATAGAAATTTTTCAGTGATTTGGTCGTTTGCCGCCTTGATGTATCTTGCCCTGAAGCCAGTTTTTGCCTTTAAGATTTGCTCGTAATCGTTTAATTCTCCCGGATTTGGAAATGTATAACATTCAAAGTTGTTTAATCCAATTTCCCTTCCAAAAAATTGCGACAACAGTTCCAAGTTGAGTCTTATTTTAGGGATATTTGCCGCAGAAGAACATATAAAGGATATCAGGCACTCCCACGGATCTTGTCTTAAGATGCGTAAACCATGATATTTTCTGATAGCCTTATCAATATGTTTATCCTTATTTATTTGTGCGAGTATGTCTGGATATGGTTCATCAAGTGCAAAATAGTGTATAAGTGATTTTTTATCAATACCACAGAATTCTAACTGGTCGGATAGTTGGCGGACTTTTAAGATGCGGTTTCTTAAGGTTATATAATACCAGTCTTCGCTTTTAAATACCCTGAAAAGTTGTCCGCATGAGAGTGTGTATTCCAGGTGAAAATCTTTTACTACGATTTTGGACAATGTACTACAATCCAGATTGTTTCTGATTTTGTTATGACAATTTTTTAAAGAATACTATTTTTGTTTACTAACCAATAATGATTGCACAGCCGAAAGCCCTTTGCCCAGTTGTATAGGGTACCCGGCTTCATAAAGTCCCTTTTCAAGTGCAGCAATAGCGACGATTACATCGAAGTCATTTACATAGCCCATGTGACCTATTCTTATAATCTTCCCTTTTAATTCATCCTGTCCACCGGTAAAGGTTACACCTGTTTCATCTCTAAGTTTCTTGATAATCTTATCAACGTCTATTCCTTTCGGCGCTTTAATTGCCGTTAACACATTGCTTGAGTATTCTCCTGCAAAAAGTTCCAAGCCAATCGCCTTGGCGCCTTCTCTTGTCGCATGTGCAAGCATGGCATGTCGTTTCCACACATTTTCAATGCCTTCTTTCTTAATCATGTCCATTGCGGTTTTCATTGCCATGACCAGAGAAACAGCAGGGGTAAATGGGGTTGTCTTGTCTTTTAGTTCCTTCCGCATTTTCCTGAAATCCCAGTAGTACCTTGGTAAATTGCCTTTTTCTATAACATCCCACGCAATATTATTGACGCAGACGAATGCAAGGCCTGGTGGCATCATGCAACCTTTTTGTGAACCTGTAATTGCAACATCTATATTCCATTCATCCATCATTAATTGATGAACGCCGATGCCTGTGATAGCATCAACAACGATTGTCGCTCCATGTTTCTTTACAATTGTAGAAATGGACTTTATGTCATGCACAACACCCGTTGATGTCTCGCATTGAGTTGTGAATACAGCTTTAATGCCACTACGTTTCTTGAGTGCAGATTCAATATCCTCAGGATTTACAGCTTTACCATTCTCAACATCAATTGTAATTGTTTCAATGCCGAAGCATTTGCATAATTCTGCCCAGCGTTCTCCAAATTTTCCGCTGATTACAACCAATGCCTTATCACCTTTGGAAAGTACGTTAGCGACGCATGCCTCCATTGCACCTGTTCCGGAAGACATTAATGTGAAAACCTCGCCTGTTTTTGTTTGGAATAGATATTTTAGGTCTTCACTTAATTCATAGAAGATTTGAGAAAATTGCGGCGTTCTATGATGTATCATCTGTTGCGCCTCGGCAAGCGATACTTCTGGTGGAACCATAGTTGGTCCGGGCGTGAACAGGTAAATCTTTTTCATGATAGCATTTCCTTTCAGGGATTAAACATTTACTACTGAAAATATTTCAAAAATAGTTCTTCGTAAATTTTTACTAACAATATTTTATTGTTTCTATAAATCTATATAAGAATTAAAATTATATTAAAATAAGAAAGAGAGTCAAGGGTTAAACATAAAACATAACAGGTGAAATATCTTTTCTGGCGTTTTATAATTATTGTTATTATCTTTAATATACTTTAATTTGAAATTGAATAAAACTTCAGGATTAGTTTTCTTGTTTAAAATGAACTAAGCTGGTAATAAAAATAAACACTTATACGTAACTATAAGGGGAAAATATATGTCAGCCAGATGTCTTTTTAATTACGCATTATTTTTTATATGTATTCCTTTTTTGACGATACCTACTGTATTTGCCAGTGAGGTTCATACAAGTAGGATTTTGAGTCATGATATTGGAATAGAATTGTATCCTAAAGAACACAAATTGAATGCAAAAGACAGAATACAAGTACAATGTGCTGATTCTGAAAAGATATTCTTTTTTATCAATGATTCTTTTGATGTGTTATCGGTTGGTACGCCTGATAGAAAATTAGACTTTAGTGCAAAAAACAGAATGTCATGGGATATTAATTCTGATCGAAGTCAAAATTTTGGAGATGTCCAAAATGTTGAGGTTGTTTTATCCCCCGATTTAATGCATTTGACTACGATAACACTGGATGTTGTATATGAGGGTCTTATATTGTCAAAGCCGAGTTCCATAAAGGAAGAAGATGTTAGTGAGACTGTTGGGATTGTTGATGAAAGGGGTGTGTATCTAAGTCCTGCATGTTTTTGGTATCCAGATGTTCCAGATTCTCTGTCTACTTTTAAGGTAAAGGTTATTACTCCCGACGGATATGAGGCAGTTACGCAAGGCAAGCTTGTTAATAAAAGATTATTTGATGCTAAATTATATACAACATGGGAGGAGAAAAATGTATCCGAAGGATGCCACCTGATAGCAGGAAAATATATGGTAAAAGACATTAAAGTAAATGGGATTAATATTTATACCTACTTTTTCCCAGAAGAACAAGGCTTATCAGAAATATATTTGAGTGCAGCAAGGCGTTACCTGGGGATGTATCAAAGACTTCTGGGAGAGTACCCATATGATAAATTCGCTGTGGTTGAGAATTTCTTTCAAACTGGGTACGGTATGCCGTCGTTCACTTTACTTGGAAATTATGTAATAAAGTTGCCGTTTATAGTGGAAACATCGCTTGGTCATGAGATTCTTCATAATTGGTGGGGTAATTCCGTTTTTGTGGACGAGAGAGGGGGCAACTGGTGTGAAGGATTAACTACTTATATGGCAGATTATTACTATAAAGAACTTGCGGATAAAACATCGGCGCAGGATTACCGAAGGGATATATGTAGAAAATATACCAATTATGTAACAGAAAAGAATGATTTTCCCTTAAGTAGTTTTATTGGCAGAAGAGATCAAGTAACACAATCCGTTGGTTATGGTAAAACGGCAATGGTTTTTCACATGTTGAGGAGAATAGTCGGAGACGATTTATTTTTTAAATCACTTAGAAAATTTTACAAAGAGAAAATATGGCAGTCGGCGGGTTGGACTGATATTAAAAATGTCTTTGAAAGTGAATGCAATATGGATTTGTCGTGGTTTTTTGGGCAGTGGATTAATCGTACTGGTGCACCATTTATTGATTTTGGTGGAGTGAATATGAGACAGGTTGATGATGGTTGGCTTACAGAGTTAGAGATTATTCAAACTTATCCTAAAGTACAGAGAGAAATTGATAGTCCGTACCGCCTTCATTTACCAATTATTTTGGAACTTCAAAATGAGTGTGATTATAAAATTGTAGAAGTCAATGAAGGCTCAAATGTTGTTTCCTTTAAATCGAAGTCAAAACCGGCGTCAATTACTTTAGACCCTGAATATGATGTGTTTCGTCGTTTGCATATAGAAGAAGTACCCCCCTCTATAGATTCTGTATTGGGGGATAGTAAGGGAATTATTGTATATCCGACAGAATGTGA
>MHYY01000069.1 GCA_001830285.1 Planctomycetes bacterium RIFCSPLOWO2_12_38_17
ATGGGGTATCTTATCAATCAGTTCCTCTCTAAGACAACTAACAAACGCAACGATGAATACGGTGGAAGTCTTGAAAATAGAACTCGTTTTGCCAAAGAAATAGTAGCTGAAATAAAAAAGTCTGTAGGTAAGGATTATCCGGTTATCTTCAGGATGTCTGGCGATGATTTTATAAATGAAGGATTGAAAATTGATGAGAGTATAGAAATTGCCAGAATATTAGAGACGTACGGTGTTGATGCCTTTAACGTATCACCCGGTTGGCATGAAAGCAGAATACCTATTATGTTGATGGTTATACCACGGACGGCTTATGTGTTTCTTTCTCAGAGAGTCAAATCATGTGTAAAGATTCCAGTAATTGCATCTGTAAGGATAAACGACCTAAAACTAGCCGAAGAAATTATAGACAATGAACAGGCAGACATTGTATCTATTGGCAGGCCGTTGATTGTTGACCCAGAGCTGCCAAATAAATACAAAAATAAACAATTTGATGATATAAGGACGTGCATTGCCTGTAATCAGGGATGTTTTGATTCATTACTTAATTTTAAGTCGGTTTCCTGTACATATAACGCAATGGCAGGACATGAAGGTGAATATAAAATCACAGAGGCTGCCAGACCCAAAAAGGTAATGGTTGTTGGTGGAGGACCTGCCGGTATGGAAGCTGCACGTGTTTTGGCATTAAGGGGACACAGGGTTACTTTGTATGAAAAAGAAGACCGATTAGGCGGTCAATTACGTTATGCATTTATTCCGCCAGGGCGGGAAGAAGTCAGAAATATTATAACATATCTAGAGAGGCAGATTGTTAAACTTAGAGTAAATGTTATAACTGGCAGAGAAGTTAATTATCAGCTTTTGAAAGAGGAACATCCAGATTCTGTCGTAGTTGCAACAGGCGGGCGTCCAATATTGCTGGATATTCCAGGAATTCATGGACCAAATGTATGTACTGCAACAAGCATACTGGAGGAGAGGTTTCCTGTAGGAATGGATGTGGTTATAATTGGTGGTGGAACTGTGGGTTGTGAGGTAGCGTTACACGTTGCTAAACAAGGTGCGATGAAGCCTGATGTAGCCTGTTTTCTGCTCAAACATAAGGTGGTTGATGCCAAAGATGTAGTCGAATACACATCAAAAGGGAATAAAAATGTTACAATTCTTGAGATGAAAAAGAAGGTCGGTGGGGGATTTGGAATTTCCACAAGATGGGTTATTATGAATGAATTGAGAGATTCGGGTGTGAATGAAATAACCGATATAAAGGTAAAAAAGATTATTGATAATGGTTATGGAGCGGGCAAAAATGGCAGGGGGGTGGTGTATGAGATGGATGGTACAGAACATTTTATCAAGGCAGATACCATTATTATCGCTGTTGGATACAGTCCTAATAACGAACTTCAGAAACAGATAGAGGGGAAATTTTCTGAGGTATACTATATTGGCGATTGCGTTAAAGTTCGTACTGCATTAGAAGCTGTTCATGAGGGATTTAAAGTTGCTTTAAAAATATAAATATTGTGTTAGGAATTGAATTATGAAAGACATTCGAATGAATCGTGGTGATAACTCAGGTTATAACCACATTGAATTTGAAGAAATTAAAGCAGAGAATGGCAAGGCTATTGGTGTTATATACATGAAAAAACCACCGCGGAATTCCATAGGCTCATGGTTACTGGATGCTATATACGATAAAATGGATCAATATGAAGGCGATGATAGTATCGGTGCAATTATAATTTCTAGTAAGTTGCGTGGTGTTTTCAGTGATGGCGCCGATAGAGATGAACTTTTTGGTTCGTGGATTTCAGGGCTTGTAGCCGAAAAAAATTATGAGCGATTCCATCGTGCGCATGAAATGTTTGTAGAAATAGGAAATTGTAAGAAACCAGTTATTGCCGCCATTAATGGAGTTGCCATTGGTGCAGGACTGGAGCTCGCCTTGTTGTGTGATTTACGAATAGCATCGGAACTTTCTTTTTTCAGCCTACCGGAGGCAAAACCAGAATTAAGTATAATTCCAGGGCTGGGCGGCACACAGCGACTTCCACGGTTTATTGGTACAGCGCGTGCAAAAGAGATGCTGTTTTTAGGTAAGATGATTAGGGCGGAAACTGCAATGGAGTGGGGGCTCGTTAATCAAATTGCACCCCACAAAGAAGTATTGAAACAGACTATAGAAATAGCAAAGACTCTATTAGAACGAGATGCCAAAGCGATTAAAGAAATGAAAAAGTGCATCAATTTTGCAGGAGAAAATGATATTTTAAAAGGCATTGAGTACGAAGTATGTTTATTTTCTGAGATGATGAGATTAAAGCTTACGAATAAAAACAAACAGTAAAAATATATCTGATAATCGCAGGTTTTATACCTGCGCAAAATGCACAACTGTAATAATTACGGCTACAAAAAAATATATCGATTTAAGACGTTTAATATAAAATAACACGATTTAATTAAGGAAATTATAAATTATCTATTTCGCCATCCTCGTCATCGAGCGCTCTTTCTATTTCATACTCAATTTCTTTTCTGGGTTCTAATACCAACTTTCTATATCTCTCTTTAATATACGCCAACCTATCAGTTTTTTTTCGTTGGCCTTCTACAGGTTGATTAACATCCAAAATCATTTTTGAACATCTCCCAAATTATTAAACAAATCATAAAATATTTGAAAACAAAAAAATTATATATTCAACCTGACTATTGTCAAGTCAAATTAACCAAATATTTGCAGATTGTGAATGAGTTAAAAAAACGAGGGATTGTCTTTCATTATCTGTCGTATTTGAGTTTGCGAAATGATTGGAATTAACGCCTGTCATGACTATTAGTAGTAGTAAAATATCATGAAGAAATGTGCAATATATAATTTTATCTCATTCCCATTCTATTGTACTTGGTGGTTTTGTACTTATGTCATAAACAACACGATTGACGCCTTTGACTTCATTTGTAATTCTACTTGAGATTAATCCCAGTAATTCATTTGGAATTCGATACCAGTCGGCAGTCATAAAATCAGTCGTTTCTACGGCGCGGATGGCAATAACATTTTCATAGCTTCTTTCATCACCCATTACACCCACTGTACTCATTGGTAAAAGCACAGCGAAACATTGAGCAATAGAACGGTACAGATTTGCCTTCTGTACTTCTTCAATAACAACTTTATCAGCATTTCGAATGATATCCAGGCGTTGCTTTGTTACCTCACCTATTATTCGAATAGCCAACCCAGGACCAGGGAAGGGGTGTCGCCAGACTAATATTTCCGGCATGCCGAGTTCTTCTCCGATTTTGCGGACCTCGTCTTTAAATAAAAATCTCAATGGTTCAATGAGCTCAAATTCCAATTCAGCAGGAAGGCCTCCAACATTGTGATGACTTTTGATAGTTACTGTTGGACCACCATGAGCAGGAATACTTTCAATAACGTCTGGATAAAGCGTTCCCTGAGCAAGGAATTTTACGCCCGATATTTTCTTTGCTTCTTCTTTAAAAACTTCAATAAACTCATGTCCTATAATCTTACGCTTTTTTTCTGGATCAGTTACTCCTTCCAATTTTGTTAAAAATCTTTCTTTTGCATCAATGGTATGCAGGTCAACAGTAAAATTATCTCTAAAAGTTTTAATAACTTCCTCTGCTTCGTAGTTTCTTAAAAGGCCATTATCAACAAATATACAAGAAAGATTACGGCCTATAGCTTTATTGATAAGAGCCGCTGTCACAGCTGAATCTACACCGCCTGAAAGCCCGCACACAACCTTTGCTTTTCCAACCTGTTTGCATATGTCGTTAACAGATTTTTCTATATATGAATGAATTTTCCACTTGCCATTGCAACCACAAATTCCATATAAGAAATTACGTATTATATTAATTCCCAGTGGTGTATGCGTGACTTCGGGATGGAATTGTACGCCATAGAAAGCCTTATGCTTATGTTTTATGGCGGCGTAAGGGCAATTATTTGTATGTGCAATGGATTCAAATTCCTGTGGTAATTCAACAACCTGATCGCCGTGACTCATCCAGACGACAATATCTTTACTTAACGATTTGAATAAATTACTATTGTTGTTAATTGTGCAGGAAGTTCTTCCGTATTCCCTGGTTTTTGTCGGCTTTACCGTTGCTCCAAGCATTTGACATCCAAGTTGCATTCCGTAACAAATGCCAAGAACGGGTATTCCGAGGTTGATTATCGCCGTTTCGCATTTTGGAGCATTATTTACGTATACGCTGGCAGGGCCTCCACTTAATATGATGCCTTTGGGATTTATCTGTCGTATTTCATTTGCTGTAATATTATGAGAAACTATTTCACTGAATACATTATTTTCTCTGACTCTACGTGCTATTAGCTGAGCATATTGAGAACCAAAATCGAGGATTAATATTTTTTCATTATTGTTTTCAATCATCATATTTTCCCAGGTATAATTTTAAAATGCTTTAAAAAATATTCAAGTACTTGAGTAATACAGAATAATGAAGGTTTATAGTAACCTGCCAAAAGCGTACTGTTTGTTAATAAATAATTAAACAGAACCATAATAAAATAGCAATGAAAAATAAAGTATACAAAGTACCTGAAAATGATAAAGAAATATTTGTGTCTCCGGCAATGAATGATTGTATCGAACGGATCTTGTCAAATATAAAAATAATAAGTAAATACAATTTTGAAATAAGTGGTGTTCCATTCCAAGTCCTGAGAGATAAGACACGCAGCGAATTATTACAAAAAGCGGAGCTCTATACAAATAAGATTATTTCAATTATTGAGAAAGAAAAATTGTTAGATGATTTGTGTGAAAAAAGAAAAGGCTACAACTTTTATATAAATTATAAATCGCTTAAAAATAATTTTATTATACAAACTGGACATGAACCTATTTTATATCATCCCGGGGTATGGATAAAAAACCATCTTACAAATTATCTTACAAGAAAGACAAATGGAATTGGGATAAATATGATTGTGGATAATGACGCCTGTAATATGGGTTATATGTGTGCTCCAAATTTATTTTCAAAGCCTCCTGCTATTGAAAAGATACAGCTAGTAGTGGACAAAAACAAATTCGCATACGAAGAAATATTATTTAATGATATCAAGGTATTAACAGGATTTAAAGAAAAGAATCTGACTTTAATTAATAAGAACAAGAAAGATAAAAATGTTGAAAATACTATTGAAGATATGAAGTTCATGTTTGAAGAATATATAAATAATGTAATGATTTATTATAAGATAGGTTGTGTTGATATGGTAAGTTTATTAACTTGCGCAAGGAAAATATTAGAAAAAGAATTTGGTATTTGTAATCTAGAAATCCCCGTATCTTCGATGTCTGATTCAGATAGTTTTAATTATTTTTTATTGCACTTTTTATACAATGCGGAAAGGTTTGCCAAGATTTACAATGAAAAACTTGCTGAATACAGAAATTTGCATAAAATTAGGTCGAAGGTTAATCCATTGCCTGATTTATATATTGAAGATAATTTATTTGAATTGCCTTTCTGGATATGGAAGACAGGTGAGCCCAGAGGCAAATGTTATGTGATAAATGGTAGTGACACAATAAATATTACAGATGGTTCAGATGTTCTCATTACGCTGGGGAAAAATGGAGATATTTCAAAAAGTATTTATGCAATAAAAGATTTCAGGGGAAAAGGCATAAAAATCCGTCCGCGGGCTGTCACAAATACCATATTTTCGCGTTTGTTTTTTGCAGATGTATTCATTCATGGAATAGGCGGTGCAAAGTACGATGTAATTACAGATGAAGTCATAAAAGAATTCTTTGGTATTGAGCCTCCGTCCTATATAACGGTATCTGCAACGCTGTTTTTACCATTCGGCAAGTATGAAACTGACAATAAAGCATTAAGAAAATTAAAATATATCATTAAAGATATGAAATATAATCCAGAACGATACGCATCTGCTAAGGTACAAAATAATCCTGACTATCTTAGTTTAGTTGAGGAAAAACGTAATTTATTGAAAATGATAAATACGTGTGACAAAGAAGAAAAAAACAAACACTTTTATCGCATTAAAGAATTAAATGGATTATTGCTAACTTATATAACTACAGAGATACAGGAAAGGTATAGAGAAATGAATAAAATATGTGAGGACATTGCGTATAATAATGTTGTTAAATTTCGAGAATATCCTATTTTTATATATCCTAAGAGAATTCTGAAGGAATACTTTCAGAAAGTCTTTTCCTGAGAGTAAAATAAAGGTATAAACCTGTAATGGCACTGATTGCTGAGCCGATGATAATCAAGTTTGTTTTAAGAGATAGGATAGGATAAAAAGCCTCTTTAACATCAATCTCCACTAAAAGTACCCAGGAAACGTCTCTGAGATTATCCAGAGGAGTATATGCGCTTAAAACTGGGATATTACGGTAGTCTTTAATAATCTTTACGTCAGTATTTCCACTGAATGCATCCTGAGTTGCCTTTGTATTAATTTCAAGTTTTAAGATAGTATTTTGAGTAATGAATCTTGATTTAGAACGCATGAAGTGGTCATCGCCTACAATATAAATCTCACCTGTGTCGCCGAGTCCATCCCTTTGTGCTAAGAACACGTCTATTTTAGAATAGGGTACTTCAACTATTATAACACCAAGAGGTTTGTTGCTAATGTCGTATACGGGGGCTGCACCCATAAATATAAAATCCTTTGCCTCTTCACACCACGTTAAATCTGAAAATTTGATATTATTTACTCCATCTTTAAATATTTCGCCAATAGTAAATGAACTGAATTTCCCGTTTACAAGATTCGTTCCTATATACGCGTCATTTCTTACACCGAATACTACATTCCCTTCTACATCTATTAAAAAGATATTGTTATAGCCATATTGTCTGATAAAGTGTTCCAGAAGGGGTCCATAATATGTATCAACTTGTCTGTATGAGGAATCGTTAAAACCGCCTGATTTAAACGCCATTGAAAACCTTGGTAAACTTTGTACTACAAGTGGATTTTTTGAGAGTACATTAACGTCACCGTATCTTTCATAGAAAAAATTCTGGATTTGCATCTTTTTGATTTCGCGTACAGAAATCAAATGGTTCATGACTTCATTTTTGATTGCAGGTGTGAGGGTTTTGTAAGCCAGGGGAGCCATTATGCTTAAAAAAGTCACAACGGCAATGCATGTGGTTATGAGAATCTTATTTATTGGTTTCAATCTTGCGATTTAAGATAAATAAGGTAATGTTTAGTAAAGATGAAATTTTAAACGAGACCATATCTTACAGATTCGATTCATTTTGTCAAGCTTTTAAGAAACCGAGTTATATGCCTGTACAAGAAACTTTACATCTTCCAAATCCCCATCCACAATCTCAATTGTATAGTGAGTTATTTTGTTTGCTTTAAGGATGCTTATAATATTGTCCATGTCCATGTCATATTCCCTCGAGAAATGCGAATGTGTATCGCCATCAGGACTTTTAAAATCCCAAATGGAAGGGGTTCTATTTGTATTGAGATGTACACCAACAACCTGACATTGTTTGCAAATCGTGTCAAGACCCTCGTAAAAATTAAATTTGTTTAAGATCGCTGATGCCCATAAATGTCCCGTATCAATCCAGATTGGACAGTCAAGATATATAAGATGTTCTGGCGTCTGATTACCATTACCAATACCTGGGAAATCGTTTTCCATACACAAAGTGTATGATGGATAAGTTTCAATTAATTTTCTCATATTCTTTTTGACGTTATTTTGACAGGTTTTAAATTCTTCTGTAATCAAATACTTTGGGTCCATGACTCGTGTGTTATCCAGACGGTATTTATTGTCAATGGCCTCTCGTAAAACCTTACCGTAATTGGCAGGGTCATTTTTGATAGGTTTTTGTGTCATAAAAAATCCATGGAATAACGCAATATTACTCTGAAGTGATTCCATAACATGCAATGTGTTTTGAAAACCTGCTATAATGGTATCAAAGTCGTTGCTGGCAAGATTTATGAAATAATCTGAAAAAACAGGAGCATGTACGGAGAAATTTACGTTTATATCCTTAATCTTGTCAAACAATTCTTTATTAGTTGAGTTATGAAGTTGAATGCCGAATTCTATGCCGTGTGATTCTGTGTATTCCCTGCATTGTTTAATTTTTATAACGGGGTCTCCGTGATAAAAACACATTGTACTTAGTTCGATTTTAATTTTCATTTGATTAAATAACATTATAAGATTTTCAGAAGTTTTATAAGATTGACTTTTTAGTATAGGAATTATTTATAAGAATTAAAGCTGAAAATTGGCGAAATATGAAGAATAATTAACAAAAACACGTATTAAAATGAAAATAAGCTATTAAAACAGCTCATTCAAAATTATATTGATATTCAACCTATTATTGATATAATTTTTTAAAAGAGCGCCAGTAGCTCAGTTGGATAGAGTATCGGATTTCTAATCCGGTGGTCGAGGGTTCAAATCCTTCCTGGCGCGCCATATTATTTTTAAAGTTAACATATATTTATGGTGAGCGTAGCTCAGTTGGTTAGAGCATTAGACTGTGGCTCTAAGGGTCGCGGGTTCGAATCCCGTCGCTCACCCCATAAAAATAAAGTCCCGCTCCAATTGTACTTGTAGTGGGATTTATTTGTTTTTATGGCGATTTATATGTGCATTAATATGGCGATTGCAGTTGACTTTTAAAGGGAATTATTTATAATTTGCAATAGGTTGCATTATTAATGTTAATTTTTGAAGTTATTATAGATCTATAAATTTTGCGCTCGTAGCTCAATTGGATAGAGTGGTGGACTTCGAATCCAACGGTTGCAGGTTCGAGTCCTGCCGGGCGCGCCATCCAGGTTTTACAAGCTCAACATATTAGAAAGCTGCGCCCTTAGCTCAGTTGGTAGAGCAACTGACTCTTAATCAGTGGGTCGAAGGTTCGAATCCTTCAGGGCGCACCAAAAACTAAGTGATATTGGTTGCTTATGCGAGGGTGGCGGAACTGGCAGACGCGCAAGATTTAGGATCTTGTGCCTATACGGCGTGGGGGTTCAATTCCCCCCCCTCGCATCATTTAGGAAAAAATAATATTTAATAAGCGGGTGTAGCTCAGCGGTAGAGCGTCACGTTGCCAACGTGAATGTCGTGGGTCCGAACCCCATCACCCGCTCCATTTTTTTATTTAAGAAAGGATTTTCAGGATAGTTGTCATGAATTTAGCAATTGAAGATATAGGCCCTTGCAAAAAAATTCTAAAATTTCAAGTTCCTAAAGAAACTATAGAAAGCGAATTTGATAAAAAGACATCAGAGATGTGCACCAATGCGGCACTACCTGGTTTCAGAAAAGGTAAAGCACCAAGAAAACTGGTAGAGAAAAGATTTGGAACTATGATAAAAGACGAAGTTAAACAATCCGTTGTTAGTGATTGTTATCAGAAAGCGCTTGAAGAACATAAATTAAAACCAGTGGGAAACCCAAGTTTTAGTGAAATAAAACTAGAAGTTGGTCAACCATTAAACTTCGACGTTACTTTAGAAGTATGGCCCGCTTTTGATGTTAAACAGTATAAAGGTTTAAGTTTAAAGAAAAAACTAACTAACGTAACGGACTCAGATATAGAATCAGCACTCCTTAATATTAGTCTTAAGAAAGCGCAATTAACTGTTGTGAAAGATGGTAGCATTAAAAAGGGGGATTATATTATTTGTGACTGTAAAATAGAAGTCGGGAAAAATACAATATTTGAGGATGAGGATGTTGAAATTCTTGTTGAAGATGGTGTGGAAATTGTTAATACATCAGTACCAGATTTTGTGAAGAAACTAGAAGGTGTGAAATCTGGTAAGGATTGTAAAGTTGACGCTAAGATACTTGATAGTTTTGAAAATCAGGAGTATCGAGGTAAAGATGCAAAATTAAAATTGCTTGTAAAAGAGATAAAGCGTTTAACAAAGCCAGACGTTGATGATGACTTTGCTAAGACAGTGGGTTTTGGTTCGCTTGAGGATTTAAAAGCTAATATACGTAAGCGAATGGAAATTGATAAAAAGAATTGGGCAGAAGATGACCTCAGAAATCAGATAATTGATATATTAATAGATAAAATAAAATTTGACTTGCCCCAAGAGTTTGTAAATTATCACACAGAAGATAGGGCTTATAAACAACAATTGAACTTACTAAAAAGGGGAGTACCTCTTGAAGATGTTCAAAAACAGACTGAAAAAATTCTGAATGCTTCTGCAGATTCAGTAATGAGAGAATTAAAAGCATCGCTTATATTGAATCGTATTGCTGAAGAAGAAAAGATTTTTGTCACAGAAAATGAAGTTGAACAACGGATTAATGACATCTCAAGGACGTATAATACCGATTCAGAGAGAATACGAAAACAGTTAGAGAGGCAGGGTAGTCTATCCTCCCTTCGTAGTGATATGAGAGAAAGTAAGGTTTTAAATTTATTGTTTAAAGAAGCAAAAATGGAACAATTGGCTTAGTAAATTTTAGTTTTTTAACAATAGAAAATATAAGGAGACTTGTGTACAAAGAATACTTAAAATATTTAGAAAACGGTGATTTTTCGCTTTTAGAACAAAAAACAAAGGCTTTTAATAACGCTCTTTTTATGCCTTATGTTGTCGAAAAAACAGGGTATGGTGAGAGACATTATGATATATTTTCAAGGTTACTCAAAGACCGTATTATTTT
>MHYY01000070.1 GCA_001830285.1 Planctomycetes bacterium RIFCSPLOWO2_12_38_17
ATTCAGGATTATAACAAGCGGAATAGAAGGTACAGCAATGCCATTTTGGTACACTATTAGTGAAACAGAACGCTGGCAAGTTATTTATTATATAAAAACCTTTAACGAACAATTTAAAAAAGATCCACCTAAAATTGTTTCTGTTGGAAGTGTTCCTTCAACGCCAGAAAGTGTTCAACGAGGTCAAGAGTTATTTAAAGAAACGAAGTGCTTTGAATGCCACGGTGAGGATGGTAGAGGTAATGGTCCACTAACAGTTGCCATGCAGACAGAGTGGAATATGCCTTACAGGGCAAGGGATTTATCAAAGGCTTGGAATTTTAAAGGCGGTAATACGATAGAAGATATTTACCGCACTATATCAACGGGGTTTAATGAAACACCTATGGGTTCTTATCTCGACAAGCTTTCTGATGAAGACCGTTGGCATGTTGCACATTATGTAAAGAGCATAAATAAAGATATGGCATCAGATGTAGTTGTAAAGGTAAAGTTAATAGAAGGTGATTTACCGGCTGAACCCAATGATGAAAATTGGAATAAAGCGCCTGCTATGGAAATACCACTTGCAGGTCAAATCCTTGCAAGTCCAAGGCATTGGGCTCCATCGGTTGATGCAGTTATGGTTAGGGCAATTTATAATAATGACGAAATAGCCTTTTTGATTGAATGGGATGATTCAACTAACAAGCAGGAAGAAGTGTTCAGAGACTCAGTTTCTCTTCAGTTTCCAACAAAAATTCCAGAATCACTGAAAAAACCATATTTTGCAATGGGAGATCCCAGTGGTGCCGTTAATCTATGGAGTTGGAAGGCTTACTGGAATGAAGGATTCGGTACGGTTATAGAGGCGCCAGAAACTGAAACCGGTGAAATTAGTGAATTGAATGCGAAGGGCTTTAAGAACATTACTAAACAGGCTAATGAGAGCCAAAATGTGACAGGTAAGGGTGCTTATCATAATGGACGATGGAAGGTTGTAATGAAAAGGAAATTAAAAACGGAGGATGCAAAAGTAGATATACAATTCGAGATAGGTAAGTTAATACCAATTGCTTTTGCTATATGGGATGGCTCTAATAGTGATTTTGGAGGTCAAAAGTCCGTATCCTCCTGGTATTATGTAGTATTAGAAAAGTCCGTTCCAAAAACTGTGTTTGTTTATGTGTTGATTGCAATTGTCATGGGCGCAAGTATAGAGCTGTGGTTTGTTGCAAGGCTACGCAGGTTCCCGCCAAAATTTGAAGAAGAGCAGGAGACGTAGTAAATTATAGCAAACTAAGGAGTTCTTATGAGATTAAAATCATTTATTTGTAAATGTGGTTTGTTTGTTATAGCTATTATTTCTTGTTTTTCGTTTTATTCTGCAGGAAATGTTTCTTACAGCGAAGAGCGAAAAATTGATGCGTTTTTTTTAGACCTTGATAAGAAATATCGGATTCCAGAACATTGGGGTATCTTACCATTTGAACTTGAAGACCCTTACAAAAGGATAAAGAATGGGCCGCCATTGACAAATGTTATTAATAAGGCAAACGTTGAGTGGATTTCAAGATGGATTGCTAATCCCAAAAAAGTAGTGCCTAATGCAAAGATGCCAAATCTCGGGTTGGATTTTGAAGAGATAAAGGCTGTTATTGTTTATCTTGGCAGTATTTTGGAGAAAGAAGTTCCACAGATTAGTTGGGACTCAAATCTATTAAAGAAAGAGGATGACCTTTCAGACGAAGAATATGATAGAGTAGACAAGCTTTTTAATGAGGGCAAGGGAGTATGGGGCAGGGCACGTTGTACAATTTGTCACCCTATAAAAGGTGTCGGCGGTAACGTGGGAGTTGGACCTGACCTTGGTGAGATAACAACAAAGATTAACAGGAATTGGCTATATAGCTGGCTTGGTAATACAAAAAGCCATTTTCCGGACACAATGATGGCACAGTTCAGGTTTAGTGATAATGATGTGCGGGCATTGATTGAGTTTGTCATGAGGGATACACAATTCA
This sequence comes from Planctomycetes bacterium RIFCSPLOWO2_12_38_17, assembly GCA_001830285.1. GTDB lineage: Bacteria > Planctomycetota > Brocadiia > Brocadiales > Brocadiaceae > PLOWO2-12-38-17. Next base: position 2,004 of record MHYY01000070.1, read on the forward strand.
TGCCTGAGGAGGTGGAAGAAGAGGAAGAGGAGGGCGAAGCCAAGGAAGAGAAACAGCCAGAAGCGGAAGTTAAGGTATTAGCAGAAAAGGAATTCAGCAGTATAAGAAAAGATACTGCTTTAATCGAAAAGGGAAAAAATGTTGTTGAAAGAGCAAGATGTTTTGTTTGCCATGATATAAAAGGTACTACAGAGTTAATGCCGGTAATAGAGCAAAAACGGGATAGTCTTGCTGGCTTTGAAAAGCTATTATATGAAATACGTTGTTTGACGTGTCATCGTATACAGAATAAAGGTGGAACATATGCGCCGAATTTAACAATTGCTGGTAGTAAAATTAAGATGGACTGGGAAAGAGAATTTTTAAAAGCGCCTGATATTATTAGACCTCTTAGTCAGCAAATGCCAAAGTTTAACCTCACAGATGATGATGCAAAAGTTGCAGTAGAATATCTAGAAAAACATCTCGTAACGAAGGAACCGATGTCCAATCCTTTTGAATCTGGAGCACCATCAGCAGAAATGATTGCTGTTGGGGAGAAGCTTTTTTATGAGAAGGGATGCAATACTTGTCATGCAGAAGGTGAAAAAGGTGGCGGGGTTGTTGGCCCTAACCTTTCAACGGTTGGAGATAGATTGCAACCTCAGTATATTCTGTATCACTTGAAAAATCCACAACAAGCTAATCCACAGGTGGTGGAGCCTAATTTTGGTTTATCAGATGAAGAGTTAAAATCATTGGTTGGATTCCTGGCAGATCATGCGAAGAAAAAAGAAGGAAATCAATAATGAGACATTATTCGGTTTATAATAAGATTACCGGAATAACGGTTATTTGTTTATTTTCTATTTTTAGTCTTTTGGGCGGTTATGCTATGGCAAAGGATGACGTTTCACCACGCGAACAGGTCTTTTTACTTACAGTTAAAAAGACGTATGAGTATTATTGCTCACCTTGTCATGGCTTTAAGGGTAAAGGAGATGGAACGTTTTTTACGATTGATTTGAAACCAAAGCCAAGAAATTTTACCGATGTTAAGTACATGCAAAAGAGGACAGATGACCAGCTTCTTAAATCAATAACTGAGGGGTCAAAGTCAGTTGATAAATCTAATTTGTGTCCGCCTTGGGGTAAGACAATCCCAGAAAAAAGAATTAAGGAGCTTGTTGCTTATATAAGAACTTTTTCTGCGCAAGAGGCTGAGGGTCCAGTTGTAGCAGCTAAAGAGGCGGTTGTTAAAGAAGAAAAGTCCGGGACTTTTAAGACGTCAATGCGCTGGCTATTTCTGATAATAATTACTGTCGCCTTAGCGTATGGAGCTATAGGCGAGTGGAAGAAGCTGAAAAAAGAAGCTTCATAATGTTATTAGTTATAAATACCCCTTTCTATGTACAAAAAAATATTTGTAGCAATTGACAATTCACATCATTCTCACCATTGTATTAATCTAGCGATTAGATTATCCAAAAAATTCAATTCTCACCTTATAGGTTGCCATGTATACGATGCAACCTTGCATCAAAGGCGGTTCCGCGATATGGAAAAGGGATTACCGCCTCAATATCAGGATGAAAATGTCTTAAAAAGGCAGCGAGACCTGCACACATCTTTGATTAATTTGGGTCTCAAATTGATCTCTGAATCATACCTCGATGTCTTCAGAAGTAAATGTAAGGAAGCCGATGTCTCACATGAATGTCTTCTTTTAGAAGGCAAGAATTATTATGAGATTATTAAGGAAGTACAAAAAAATTACTATGATCTTGTAGTGATGGGTTCACAGGGTCTTGCCGCAGTTAATGAACATGTAATTGGTAGTGTATGCGAACGAGTAGTTAGAAGAATTAATACAGATGTTCTTATAGTAAAGAATAGCAGTTTAGATGGAAAGGTTGTTGTTGCAGTAGATGGAAGCACACTTTCAAACGCTGGCGTAAAATCAGCTATTGAGTTTGTCGAGTTGTTTAATTTGGAATTAACAGCAATTTCAGTATTTGATCCACATTATCACAGAGTGGCATTCGAGAGTATTGCAAAAGTGCTTTCTAAGGAAGCAGGACAAATTTTTAGATTTAGGGAGCAGGAAACATTGCATGAAGAAATTATTGATAAAGGTCTGGCAAAGATATACCAAAATCATTTAGACCGCGCCGGTTGCATGGCAGAAGATGCAGATATAAAGATTAATAAAATTCTCAAAGACGGTAAGCCATATGAACAGATTTTAAAATATATAAATGCAGAGAAAACTTCATTGTTAATTGTAGGCCGTACGGGAATTCATAATTCAAATGAGCTGGATATCGGAAGTACTGCAGAAAATTTGTTGCGTTTGTCACCATGTAATATATTGCTTACAGGTGGAAACAAGGAAGCTAAACCTGAGTTATTTAATGTGTTTCAGGAAATAAGGAATATATCAACTAAAAAAGAATCTAATACAGGTTTTAACGTAATGCAATCTGTTGAACTTAATTCTAACGCTATGGAAGAGCTAGATTGCGTGAAATCAACAGTTAAGGAGTATAATTCAGTAATCTGGACAAAAGAAGCCCAAATGCAAACTGAACGTATACCGTCTTTTATTAGAGATGTGGTAAGGGCTAGAATTGAAGATTTTGCCAAGAAAAATGGCTATCGTGAGATAACAACCAAGATTGTTGATGAAGCAAGGAATAATCTTATGGCGAATGATTCACTTCATAAGATTTTTAAAAAATAAGATTTATAATTATTTGTTTCTTTGATAAAACAAATTCAGTACTATTTAGTAAAAAAAGTTAATTAATATTTATTATTAGTAATTTTTTATTTAAAATATGTTTCGGAATTGCATTATGTATTTCAATTAAGAAATAGTATAAACTGGAGGGTGTTCATAAAATAATTTTCTTATTTTTCATAAAATGGTGAATATAAACGACTAAGGTTTATTTTTTATGTGATATAATAAATTTAAAATGAGGAATGAAGTTTGCACATTTATAATGTATAAATTATATAAAATTACTAAATGCAACTTTAATTAAATTAAGGAGGAGATATATGAATATAAGGGTTTCAAAGCTAAAACTCTACGGTGTTTCGTTCCTTGGTGCGATGTTTTTAAGTGCATCATTGTTTGCTGCAGAAGAGACTGCTCCTGGTGTTAAGGATGTGACAGAAGAAGAATTTACGCCGGCGAAAGAGGTATTAAACGTAAAGTACGTTGAAATGGAAAAACCTTATCATATTGATGTAGAGTCTTTGAAAGGTGCATTTAAAGATGCAAGTTCTGTTAAAATTACGCTTCAAAAACAGGATAAGGCATTTCCTAATGGAGGTGGTTCTGTCACTGGCGCAGAGGTTAAGGCAATTCATGATGGGCTAACGATTTATTTCCAAATTACCTGGAGTGACCAAACAAGAAATGCAAGGGCAATTGCGGTTCAGGAGTTTAGGGATGCATGTGCATTAATGTTTCCTTTAGGCGCAGTGGAAATAACTCCGGCGGAACATTTTAGTCCAAGGATGGGGGATAGAGAAAAACCAACTAACATCTGGCATTGGAAGGCAGATTGGGAGGCGGATTTACTGGTTAAGGGTGAGTTAGAAGATGTGGAGGTACAATATCCGAATATGCACGATGATTTTAACTTGAATCCATACAGTGCATACTATCACAGAGAATTGATAACAAGTGTGGAAGTTTTATCGGGAGGAAGGGCAGCCAATAACTTACTTTCTCAACCAGGGCGTGGTAGGACGGTAGAAGATTTAAATGCAGAGGGCTTTGGTACGCTTACTACGCAAGACCATCAGGACGTTAATGGATGCAGTCAATATGCGGATGGTGCGTGGACGGTAATTATGTATCGTTCATTAATTACACAGGATCCACATGATGTACAGTTGGTTCCTGGTGGAAATACATATTTCAATATGGCGGTATGGAATGGCGGCGAACAAGATAGAAATGGGCAAAAAAACATATCTGCTCAATGGCATCCTGCAACACTGGAAAAGGTTGCTTGGCAATAGTAAACTCTTTAGGATAAAGAATTTAAGGAGGATTGAAAAATGACGTTAGTACATAACTGGCACTTAGGGAGACGCATGGAGTATCCCTATTTTGAATCCAGACCAAAACGGCAATTTGCAGCCATATTTAATATTAACAGGTGTATTGCCTGTCAGAC
>MHYY01000071.1 GCA_001830285.1 Planctomycetes bacterium RIFCSPLOWO2_12_38_17
GTTTGCCCCGGCTTCTACTAAAGCAAGTGCGCTGTGAAAATCACGAATTCCACCAGCAGCTTTTATGCCTACTTTGTCGCCTGATACAGCTCTTAGCAATTTGACGTCTTCGACAGTTGCCCCACGCGTATTGATACCTGTTGAGGTCTTAATAAATGCTGCCCCTGCGCGAATTGACAAAAGACAGGCAGCAATCTTTTCGGTATCAACAAGAAGTCCTGTTTCGATTATTACTTTTACAGGAATAGCACCAGCAACTTCAGTAACTGAGCGGATATCGTGATAAACCGTTTTATAATCACCATCTTTCAGTGCGCCGATTGGAATAACCATATCTATTTCATTTGCGCCCTGTTTAATAACATGTTTTGTTTCTTCGACTTTGGTGATAGTTAAGTTGGCGCCTAATGGAAATCCTACTACAGAAATAACCAGACATGTGTTTCCAGATAATTGTTTTTGGGCTTCATTTACGAAAGAAGGGTTTACGCAGACCCCACGAAAATTGAATTGCTTTGCTTCATCACAAAGCCTGATAATATCTCTGTGGGTTGCCGCGGGCTTAAGAAGGGTATGTTCAATCAATGGGGCTACGTCTAGGGGGTGTTTAATATTTATCGGTTTCAACAAGTATTTGCGAGCCGATGATTCAAAGGATTTAATACCTATTGTATCAAATTCATCAGTAAACTTTTTGATTATGGTAAGATAATTTTCACCTGCAGGGTACATTGCAAAACTCTATTTATTTTAATTCGAAGAATCTATTAATGGCGCTATTTATTGCATTGACAATCTTTATTCGGGTGTCATCAAGCGACAAAAGTATTTCTTCATGAGGATTTATAATAGTACCACATTCTATTACTACTGACGGACTCTTCATATTATTCAGTACATAAAGTCCCCATGGGCTTATTCTGTTATATATACCTATTTCCCTGTCAACACATATCATTCCTTCTTTATCAACGTGATAGATATTTGGCTTAAAACCATCCTTCAGCATTTCATCTGCAAATATATTTGCAAAGATTCTGCTCTTTTCAGGGAAGAGATTATTTTCAGAATAATGAACTGAAAAGCCGCTCATTTCATTCCACAGTGGACTGTTTTCTCCAGCCTGACTTGCCTTCTTAATATCATCTGCCTGTGCAGAATCATGATGGATTTCAATGTAAAGGTCAGGAGTAATTTCATTGGCATATTCCACCCTTTCCCGTAAACCCATATTTTTTGACGCTAGAATGGCATGGTATTGTATATCTGGAACATGATAACGCTCATTCTCAAAGTATCTGACTATGGCGTCATTGAATTGATATTCAAATATTCCTGAATAAGATTTAGCCCCCATGTTGTCAATATTAGATACTGGTTTACTCACATGACCTGAAACTATAAACACATTATGTGTTGTTTTAGCAGATTCAGAAATGCAAATATTGTAAGATGTGGTCATAATAAAACAGATTAAAGTAAATAATAAAAATCTGAATTTAATACTATTTATACAATAATGCATGTGTTTGCTGAAATGTTTGAGATTAAATCCTTTTACACGAAAAAGCTATTTGATAATCATATAACATACACATTTTATATAATACTTTGTTAAATAACTATAATATGTTTGGCAAAATGCATGATTTGCTTAGCAAGAATATCAACATATACTAATGGATTTTCCGCAGAAGTTATACTTCAATCTCTGGACAATATTATTGATAAAGTCTTTTTCAAGCCAATTACTTAACTTCAGGTGATTATATATTTTGATAGTCTTTGTGATGTAATTCATTTTGTCAATAATAATAGAGTCAACATAAGGACTTAGTTTTTCCGAAAGTGCCTCTGGATTCATGGGTAATATCGGACCTATAAAGACATAATTACTTATTCCGTTGTTATGTAATATTTTTAACGTATCAATTCTTTTATTAATTGATGGGGCTTTTGGTTCAAAGATCTTCCTCATGGCATCGTTATCAGTTGTGATGGTAATACCCACCTCAATGTCTTTAAATTTCTTTATAAGGTCTATATCCCTCAACACTAGTGCGGACTTTGTGAGAATGTCAACGGAAAGCCTATGTTGTAATAGTATTTTAAGGCATTGCCTTGTAATTTTGTAATCTGCCTCTAATGGCTGATACGCATCTGTTACAGAGCTGATTAAAACTCGGCCGCCTGTAATACTTTTGAGTTGTTTCTGTAAGACTTCTGGTGCATTTACCTTGACGTCCACAAAACTACCCCATGCCTCTGTATGACCTGTAAATCTTTTCATGAATGTTGCATAACAGTATCTACAACCGTGTTCACAACCAATATAGGGGTTAATACAATAATCAACGCCAGGAATCCCTGAGGTGGTAAGTATGGATTTAACCTTTATTTCACGAATAAGTAAGCGCATAACAAAATATTAACATAAAAAGAGAGAGGTTACATCTGGGATTTGATTCTTTAAATAATAAGTCACTTTCTATGGTATATAATCATGAGGTTTGACATGGAGGTATACGTTCCTTTAGACGTGATTTCTTCTGTGGTGTCAGGATTGTTTTCAGATTCCAGTCCTGACGGGCAAAAGTGTCCTTTTGTTTTATTAACAGCCACTCATTCCCCTTCCCTCCCCCTTTAAGATGTACAAGGGTGAAATTACCCTTCAGTTTTTTGCCATTAAGTGAGAAACTTAATCTGTTATTTTGTTCGTCAATAATGGTGAAACTGCCGCTGTCCCATATTACCACAGTACCCGCGCCGTAGTGTCCTTGTGGAATAATCCCTTCAAAATCAATATATACTAAGGGATGGTCTTCTACCTGTATAGCAAGTCGTTTTTCAGCGGGATTCATTGAAGGACCCTTTGGAATTGCCCATGAACGAAGGACTCCGTTGATCTCCAGTCTGAAATCGTAATGGAGATGCGTTGCATGGTGTTCATGAACAACAAAGCGTGGATTCATAAATTAAAAACATTTTTTAACCCTATAAGGTGCAATATTGGAATTCATATTTGTCATTTTAACGAATAGGGGTGTACTGAAAAACCAACAAAGATAAATACTCACAATTAATATTAAATCATTTATCGGAGCTGTTGTGATTAAATTCTTGTAAAATTGAAATCACATCATTATCGGTAAGATCGTACCAATTTTCATATGCATCTGCTACAGCAAAAGTAAACCCGCTTCTTATATTAAGGCAGATTAGTTCATCTACATTGGGCAAAATGAAATCAACTGTTCTTTTTGAACCGGTTGGAACAGCAACAACAATCTTTTTAGGTTCATGTCTTCTAAGAAATTCCACAGCTGAAAGCATTGTATATCCAGACGCCAGTCCATCATCTACTATAATAACAATCTTATTTTTTACTGAAGGGAATGGCAGCCCTTTCCTGAGCAGGTCGTTTCTTTTCTTGATAGTGTCTATTGTCAGTTGGATTTGATGTTCAACATCTTTTTGTGAGAGATTGAGCATACTGAGGAGGTCTTCGTTTATTAATACCTTGTAATCAGGCGCAACAGCGCCAAATCCTGCCTCTGTATTGTGGGGTATCTGAATTTTTCTGAGAATAACAAGCTCAACTGGAAGGGAGAGGGCTTTTGCCAATTCTGCCGCAACAGGAACACCACCCGAAGGTATGCCGAGCACTAAACCATCTGTACCTTTATATTTCAGAAGTTTTCTGGCAAGGATTGTGCCTGCTTCTTTTCTATCTCTGAAGACATAAAGCTTGTCACGCAGATATAAATCTTCAATAAGGCTTTGCACCATTTTTACCAATATTCATAATGGAATCAAAATATAGTAAAACTACATAAGTATTATTTTATTATAAATAGTTATTAGTTGGCAATTAATATTCACATGGAAAGTTCAGAGGCATAATATAAATGTAAAACCTTTACTATGAAAAATGTGTTTTCGTATGAATAGAGCCTATCAAATGGCAATTAAACGTAAACAATTATTGTTACAACACAACGCATGCACAATCTTCAAACAAAATATATGCGATTATCTGATAATGGTTGCGAAAATGTAGAACAAGTGTATACTAGTAAAACATTTAGAGGTCCTTTTAAAACTGTAATTCTTAAATATATTAACCTTAAAACACATGGCTAATTTCTATCCTCTTGTGTTGCACTTTGCTGCTGAGTTATTTATTCTTAATAATGAGTTTATATATAAAAATTAAATATAAAAAGTTTAGTGTCTTATTATTAGTAAAGTATATATTCTTTATAATAGCGTATTATGAGGGAGGGGTTTAGTGAAAACACTTGTAACAGGAGGGGCTGGTTTTATAGCATCGCATCTGGTAGATAGATTGATTGACGAAGGACATTCTGTTGTTGTTGTGGATAATCTTTCTGCAGGCAGGTTTGAAAATGTTAATAAAAGCGCGACATTTTATAAAATAGACATCTGTAATTCTACAGCTTTAGAGTTGATATTTAAGAAGGAGAAACCAGAGGTTGTAAATCATCATGCTGCTCAGGTTAATGTTCGTAAGTCAGTGGATACGCCTATGTACGATGCTAATGTAAACATTCTCGGTTCATTAAATCTGTGTGAATTATCAAGGAAATTTCAAGTAAAGAAATTCATATACGCCTCTACAGGTGGGGCAGTTTATGGTGAGCCTAAAAGCTTGCCAGTAAAAGAGACATGTCCAGTGGAGCCTATTTCGCAATATGGTGTAAGCAAACATACAGTAGAACATTATTTGTATATTTTTTATAAATTATATGGCTTAAATTTCACTGTTTTGAGATATCCAAATGTATATGGACCTAGACAATCTCCGCATGGCGAGGCAGGTGTAATAGCCATTTTCAGTGAACAGATATTAAAGAATAAACGTCCTACAATTTTTGGCGACGGCTCAAAAACCCGAGACTATGTTTATGTGGGTGACATTATAACAGCGAACATGACTGTTTTAAACAATTCAGGGAACGGTGAAATCTACAACCTCGGCTGGGGTAAAGAGATTACAGATTACGAAGTATTTGAAACGGTTAGAAGGGCGTTTCTGTCCAATATCAAACCAATTTTTGGTCAGAAACGTCCAGGTGAGATTGAGCATATTAGCCTTGATAGTTCAAAGGCAACCAAAGCGCTTGGGTGGAAACCAAAGATTACATTTGAAGAAGGTGTGAATTTAGCTACAAAATATTACACTGGGAAGCTAAAATAAATATTGCTAGATTAACGTTTTGTCCACTGGAAACTTTTTCTTGCACCCTTCTTGCCATATTTCTTTCGTTCTTTCATCCTGCTATCCCTTGTTAAAAATCCTTCCTGGCGAAGGGAATCTACTAAAGAGACATCGGCTTTACAGAGAGCACGTGCTATACCAAGAGATATTGCCCCTGCTTGTCCTGTAATACCGCCACCCTTTACGTTTACTAAAACGTCATAATCTCCTATTGTTTTTGTGGCTTTTAGAGGTGCGCGTACCTGAGCGCTATCGCGATCAACAGTAAAGTATCTGTCTAGTTCATTTTCATTTACAAATATTTTACCATTCCCTTTTTTCAATCTGACTCTTGCGATTGACGTTTTGCGTCTTCCAGTACCCCAAATAAATTGTTCTACTGCCAATTATATCTCCTTTAAACTTTTAATTACGAATAACTAATTCTTTGGGTAGTTGTGCCTGATGCGGATGGTCGGAACCTGCATAAATTTTTAATTTTTTTAACATATCTTTTCCAAGCCTTGTCCTTGGTAACATCCTTTTAACCGACCTACGAAATACCTTTTCCGGCGCTGTTGCAAGTGTTTTACCAACCATTCTTTTCCTTAAACCACCCTGGTAATGTGTTACGTAGTAATGAATCTTTTCCTTCATCTTTTTACCTGTAAGCTTCACTTTAGTGGCATTTGTAATGATAACAAAATCACCAACATCAACATGGGGAGTATATTCAGGTTTGTGTTTACCCTGAAGTACCCTTGAAACGGTGGTAAGCATCCTGCCAAGGATTTTATCTTGGGCATCTACAATATACCAATCTCTTTTTATATTATTTTTTTTAGCCATGAAAGTGTTCATTTTATGTATTCCCTAAAATTATAAATTAAAAAACGCCCTCTGAATAAAGGCGTTTTTTAATTTTAATAACATGTCAGTTTTTCTTTGAAAAACCGACGATTGCCTATTTCTTTTCACAAGTACAATCTTTACTCTTTCCGGAACAATGACTGCATGGGCAACCTTCCGGACATTCACATGCGCCAGCTATTGCAGATTTAATTAATGTTGGCACATTTGTCATACCTACGCCAAATATTAAAGCAGCAAATAAAATTAATGAAATACGCAAGCTTCTCATTTTTAATACCTCCTTGCATTAGTTTATGTAAGAAAAATTCAATACTGATATTAAATTATTTCATATTTGTACTAAATTATATCAAATTTGTCAAATATATTTTAGTTTTTTTAAGTGTTAGATTTTGTTTGACATATTTATTTAGTAGAATTAACATAATTAAACTTTTATTTTTTTTAAAATAAATTATTCTTAATATAAGACTTTTATATGCCTCAGGATATATTAATAGACTTAAATAATATAGATTTAAATAAACCAATTATTGATATTGAAGGCATTAGAGCCGTTGTACCTCA
>MHYY01000072.1 GCA_001830285.1 Planctomycetes bacterium RIFCSPLOWO2_12_38_17
AATCGCCCAAAAAAGTGTCTGAAATTCAAAACCCCTTACGAAGTCGCTTTCCCAAGTGTTGCACTTCATTGTTGAATGTGCCGTATTAAAATATTGTTTTTAAAGATTTATTGTTAATTGTTTTTCTTTAAATTTGGAAGACCTAAAAGGCGACAAAACTGATATACAATTGTGGCAATTTTGATGTTTATTTTAAAGAATAAGCAAATTTTATGAAATGTATCAAACATAATTTATATAGTCAAAATTATTGTTTTTCAGGACTTGTGTACATCTATATCTGTCTAATAGGTCTTCAATGAAGTTCATTTACGTGATTAAGATAATAAAATGAGAATAAAAAAGCAACTTAAAATGTTATGTGCAGCAATAAAAAGAGTCTTTTGTTTAGTTTGGAATTTTATAAATAAAAATCCCCCTTTATCATAATTCGTTAAATGGATTAAGGGGGATTTTTTAATTAAACATAGTAAAGATGAAAATTTAATTAACTATGCACCAGTCTTGATTTCTATCTTTGCATTCTGTTTAAGTTGCATTAATAATACCCTGGCTTTTTCTGATAGTAAATCCATTTTGGCCTGTTGTTTTATATCGTCAAACTTAACATCTTTTCCTTGCTTTATCTCTGTGACTTTTATTATGTGATACCCAAACTCTGTTTTCACTGGAGCACTTACTTCTCCCACTTTTAATGAAAAAGCCGCGGCAGCAAACGGTTCAACCATTTGTCCTCTTCTCTTGAAGGATCCAAGATCTCCTCCATTCTTTGCAGATGGGCAATCGGAATTCTGTTTTGCCACTTCCGCAAAATCCTTCCCTCCATCTACCTCTACCTTTAATTTATTAATCTTTTCCTTTGCTTTTACCAGTTCTTCCGCTGTCTTCATTTCCCGTGTGTCTACCAAAATATGACTTGCCTTTACCTCTGTCCCGTCATAAACAGCTTTATTCTGCTCGAAATATGTCTTTATGTTGTTATCATTGAGATCTTTACTAAGGTATCTTTCAAAGGAAAGCGATATAATAATGTCCTTCCTTAATTCATCTAAGCTGGTACCGTGTTTTTCTAATACCTCATCAATTGGCGTATCTTTCAAACTGGGATTCGATTTAATATCCACAGTTACTTTATTTATTTCCGCTTCCACTTCAGCCTGTGGTGCTTCAATTTTATTATCCCTTATATATTGTAAAAATAGTTTCTCGTTAATCAGACCTTCTACTATTTGTCTTGTGACAAGAGGAACCTGTTCTTCGGTGATTCGGTCTTTGATTCTGTTTAAGAGTCTATTAACCTCTTTTTGTGTTATATTTTCATCATTTACTGTTGCTGCTACCATGTTTTCGTCCTCCTGCTTTACAGATGATGTTTCAGCCTGCACAGAGGATTGTGTGCTTTTACCTGACGAGGTTTCTGGTTGTTTGGTCTCTTTTTTCGACTCTTTTTTAGCAGTTTTCTTTTCTGTAGCGGCTTTCTTTGTGTCTGTCTCAGCAGCGGAGGCGCTTAGATGAATGCATAAAATTCCGCACAAAACTATTCCTAATGGCTTAATAAATCCTCTTAACATGGATTTCTCCTATAAAATATTTAAATAAAATACAATTCCAAAATTCTAATAAATAGTAACCAATAAATCAAACTAGTTATTTTTTATTTACAAATAATTTAGTTTTTATAGTAAACGTAAAATAAACTAACATAATCGTGTAGTCGTAGGTTTTTAACCTGTATAAAATGCGCAATCCTTCGATTAACTTAGGACAGACCGTAAAGGTTGTAACTAAAGAATGTTTTTCAAGACTTACGACGGTCACTGTAATTGAAGATTATCAATGGATTAAGAATCCACCTATGGCAATAGATTTTATTTGACAATTTTATATGTAAGTCATAACCTTAAATTAGGCATTCGGCGACCTTCGCTGGTTACCTCTTTCGTCCCCCATTTAATAGGGGATGAAATTCCTTAACTGAAACTAAATAAAAGACTATATATATGTTAAAAGACGCTATGTATAGAATGTGTTTGAAATTAAATCAATTTATAAGAAATATCTCCGATTTTGTTACCCTGATTAGCTTTAGGGATAAAAAGGCACAAGTCAGCGGGAGTATAATAAAATCATCCTTACAAATTGTTTGTAAAAGCATTATTAAAGACCGATTTTGTGGAGGAATAGCTGTATTATTTTCTGTATGCATCCTCTTATTGCTATTAGGCGCCGGTTTTATTAACGTTCTTTTAAGGTTTCCTTTCTGCTTTAACATCTTTTATATTTTTGGTCTGCTTGCGTTACTTTTCGTCTTTTTAAAGATAATACTATTTCCTTTTATATCATTATTGAATGTAGAAAAGATAGCCATCCTGATTGAACAAAAATATCCTTCTCTGAATAACTCGCTTATTAGTTCAATTCAGTTAGCAAAAGACAAAATTCTGTTTAGAACAAATAGAAATAAGTCGGGAAAGACACACATTGAATATTCTGAGCAATTAATTTCCATGCTCATAACTGATACGGCGGATCACTTAAAGAATCTTGATCTTAATCGTGTAGTTAATAATAAATTCCTTAGGATAGGTTGTGCGATTCTTAGTATCTCCTTGTTTATTGCTGGTATCGTTTGTTTGTTTAACCGGTCATATATTAATGAGAATATACCACTTCTTATCAGTTTTTTAAGTAACGAAAAGGGCATCGGTACAAAAGTATTATCTGCATACCCAGGTCCTGCAATTGGCGATATAACAACAGGTTATCGGTATCCTCTTTATACAGGATTGCAAACAAAGACTTTGTATAATTCCACAGGAGATATTCAGGCTTTGAAGGGTAGTGAGGTGCAGATAAGCGCTATTGCCAGCCGAACCCTATCATCTGCAGGTATTGTTTTAAAAGATTCAACTAGAATTCCTTTTGTAGTGGAAAATGGCAAGATGTTAAAGGGCGTTTTATTGCTTCTTGAAAATGATACGTATGTTTTTGAAACCGTTGATACAAATGGCAGGATATTCAAGGATACTGTAATTCACACTATCCATATTGAACAGGACCGATTTCCTGAGGTCACTCTCGATGCCCCTGCAAAGGATATAACTGTCAATGAAAAGGATACCGTAGAAATAAAATATACAGCAAAGGACGATTTTAGTGTAAGTGAAATTTCACTCGTATTTGAACACGGAGGTGAAAAAAAGACGAAACCTCTTGCCAGTTTTAGCAAAAGGCAATTACAATATAATGGGGTTTATTCGTGGTCGTTAACAGAATTAAATCTACAACCAGACGACAAGATTGCATATCATATAGAGGTAAAGGACAATGATACTATTTCAGGTCCTAAGGTTGGCAGTTCCAAAACTTATTATCTGGAGATTTATAGTTCAAGAAAAAAGCATCGGGAACTGGTTCAAATGCAAGAAGCGCTTTTGCAGGAGATGCTGTATTTGTTATCTGATGATTTAACAAAGAGAATTGATGATGAAAAATGTTTGTCTAGGGATTATTTAATTATGGCACAGGATGGAATTCAGGTACGCGTGGAAAGGATAATCAACCTGTTTACCGATATCCTGATTGGTATACAGGATGATGCTATGGCTAACTACAGTGTTTTTTATTCTCTCGAAAATCTAAAAAACAAATTCCGGGATGTTACAGAGAAGAAAAGGAATGCTATCCAACAGTCAATTGGGGATATTTCTGGAGACCCGATACCTGCGGAAGTATTGAGTGGATTACAGAAATACCAGGATGAAGAGATTGTTGTGATTGAAGATACCATTATCTTCCTGAACGAGTTAATCCAGAAACAAAAGCTGGATGACGTTATAGATACAGGTAAAAATCTGATTCAATCCCAGAATAATATTGAGAAATTACTTGAGAAGCTGCGCGAAGGCGCAGATGCCGGCATAAATGAGAAGGTGTTATCCGAACTTAAACGGATCGAAGAGACCATCCAGCAGATGATGGAAAAACTTATGCAGATGGCACATACCGAACACATGGATGAATTCCTCAATGCAGATGCCTTCAAGCAGATTGAACAGCAAGCTATTATAAAAGAACTGGATACTATGAGAGACGCGTTTAACAAGGGGGATATGGACGCTGCTTTAAAAGCTGCTCAAAGTTTGCTTGCAGCCCTTCAGGGAATGATGAACCAGATGAAGTCTTCTGCACAAAATATGGCAGACTCTTCATTTAATAATATGCTCAAAGATACAAATCAATTACTCGATAAGATATCTGAATTGGAAAATAAGCAAAGGGAACTGACTAAAAA
Source organism: Planctomycetes bacterium RIFCSPLOWO2_12_38_17 (assembly GCA_001830285.1). Taxonomy (GTDB): domain Bacteria; phylum Planctomycetota; class Brocadiia; order Brocadiales; family Brocadiaceae; genus PLOWO2-12-38-17. The sequence goes on from MHYY01000072.1 coordinate 4,295, forward strand.
TACGGATAAACTAAAAAAGGATATCCAGCAGCGTACATCAGAATCAATGAACGATGCATTCAAATCATTTTTCGAAAGACAGCAAAAAAGGCTTGAGGTTATTAAAGAAGATTTATCAGAAACAAGAGATTTACTTGCAAAAAATGAATTAATACAGGAATACATCCGTGTAAATCGCGATTTAAAACGTATGGCTGAAGAAAGAGATATGATGGCAAGTCGCCTTAGTGAGTTGTTTGGCAGTGAGGAAGATGTAGAACAATTCGAGAAAGAATCTGGCAAGTTATCTGAACTTTTTGGACAGAATGCAGAACTCAACAAAGAAATCAACAGAGACCCGATGCAAAGGGACTTCCTCAATATATCCAGAGAACTACCACAAACAGAGGAGACATTATCACATTTAGAAGAGATGCTGAATGGATGGGATATAAAGGAGTCATTAAACCTATCAAAAGAAATGTCGCAGAATTTAAATAAGTGGAATAGTCGTTTACAGCATATCATTGAGCAGAAGAAATCGGAGATTGATGAAAAAGACCTGAATATGGCGAAGAAGGTTGAGGAATCCGCTGATTTGAATCAGCATATTATTAAGGACCTAGATGCTATGATGCAGATGCTTGAACAACAACAGACCGATAGTTTGACACAGGAAGACCATAATAATTTACAAAAATACGCCGAGAAACAAAAGGAGATACAGGAAGAGACGGAAGAGTTAACAGAAATGGCGGATAAGATGTCTGAACAGAATCCTTTTATGGATGAGAATGCAAGTAAACAACTCGATATGGCGTCAATGTCTATGGGGGAAGCTAAGAAAAAACTCGATAAGTTAGACGTGCAGGGTGCGGTGATTGACGAGAGGGAATCCATGTATCGGCTTTCAGAGGCAAGAAAGGGTATGGAATCGGCAAAAGAGCGGATTGCAAAGGGGATGATGGGTGATGGTATCTCAATGCCCATGCCGATGCCGTTCCGCGGCCGCATGGATGAAGGTCAATTAGGTGTTTCTACAGAAAGAGTCGAAATCCCTTCTGAAGAGGCATATAAAGTACCAAAGGAATTCAGGCAGGATATACTGGATGCGATGAAAGAGGGGTTGCCTGAAAAATATAAAGACCTGAATAAGGATTATTATCAGAGGCTGGTGGATTAAATAAATTCTTAGATTTTGTATTGAAAAATATTTAATTTGTATCAAATTTTTTAAAAAAGAACTATTACGTATTTTTATCAAAGTACCGTGTTTGAAATTTAAACAGCCTTAATGAAACTGCCATAAAAACACATTGTTTTTTGTACAAAAAGTGTGGTGTTGTATGAGAAAGAATTTTCATAAAAAAACCTTCATAACATTTTCACTCATATTGTTTGTCTTTTTTCCAGTTCAATTTTGCGCAACTGCCCAGGATGCAAAATTCTTAGACATTGTCGGTGAAATTACATACGGCGAGGAGTGTTTAAAGACATGGCAAATTGAAGAGGCGTCATCAGTTGCAAATAAGCTTCTTTTACTTGCGCCGAATGACCCTTATGTATGTTTTCTTACAGGTGAAGTGCGTTTTTACGAGGGTAATTACCAGGAATCATTGTTATTTCTGAAGAAGGCGCTTAATGAACCTGCTATAGCTCAAAAAGGGGAGGAGCTTTATAATCTTGTAGATAAGATTTATCAAACTACAGGCAAGTTCAAGGAGGTCAGGACAGAGCATTTCCTGTTCAGGTATGTAGAAGAAAAGGACGTCATCCTTGTTGATTATGCAATTAAAGCACTTGAAAAAGCATACAACTCAATTGGAAACGACCTGAATTATTTACTACAAGCCCCTATCCTTGTTGAGGTATATCCCGATGCGGAGAGTTTTTGTACAATCTCGACACTTACAAAGGAAGAGATAGAGACATCTGGTACGGTGGCAATTTGTTTATTTAACCGCGTGATTATTACAAGCCCACGCCTTCAGCCCAGGGGCTACCAGTGGCTCGACACGCTTGCCCACGAATTTGTACATTATGTAATAATGAAAAAGACATACAATCGTGTCCCTATTTGGCTTCACGAGGGTATTGCCAAGTATGAAGAAAAACGCTGGATAGAAGATAATACTCCGAACCTACCTGTATCGCTTGAGAGTTTACTTGCCGAGGCCGTTGAGAATGATTATTTTATTACATTCAAACAGATGCATCCATCGCTGGCGAAATTAAAAAGGAGGGAAGATACGGCGCTTGCCTTTACCGAGGTCTTTACTGTAATTGATTATATGTTCAGGCATGGCGGGTATCCTCTGATTATATCTATCCTGGACGGTATCAGGGATGGAAAATCCACAGAAGAAGCGGTATCATCTGCAATGGGTGTTTCGTTTGTGGAGTTTGAAAAGAACTGGCTAAATGAACTGAAGCAAAAGAAACTGAGGCGAATTCACGGTATCAGGATACTTCCCACAAAACTCAAGGAATCGTCGGCAATAGTGGATGATTTAGAAAGTGTTGCGGAAATAGAGGTAAAGGATGCCAGAAAATACGCTATTTTAGGCGATCTGTTGCGCAGAGAGGGTTTGCACAGCACCGCTATTGTGGAATATGAAAAGGCATTCAATAAGGCAGGCAACATCTCTCCGCAGATTCAGAATAAACTGGCAATGGCTTACATCTTGGATACTCAATATGCAAAGGCTGAGGAAATTCTGAAGGTTGCGCTTGAATATTATCCTGAATATACAACCACATATATTTCACTGGGTGAGCTTTATCAGCGAAAAGGCGATTATGATATAGCCATACAAGTCCTGTCTGAAGCCAATCACATCAATCCGTTTAACCCTGTTATACACAAAAACCTTGCTATGCTATATGACAAGCTTGGTAAAAAGGATGAGGCAAGTATTGAAATGAAAAGGCTTAGGATGCTTGTAAAATAAGTTATGCAGTCTTTCTGTATTTTTGGGTGAGCAGCGTTACTTCGCCCCGCACGACAGATGGCGTGACAATAAATGAAGCATCCCCCTTGGTGGATGGTAGGTGATACATGGCATCAAGCATGAAATTCTCAAATATAGCCCTCAATGCCCTTGCGCCTGTTTTCTTTTCATAAGCCAATTTGCTGATTTCGACAAGTGCATCATTAGAAAATTCTAATTTTGTACCTTCCATATCGAAGAATTTTTGATATTGTTTGACCAGCGCATTTTTTGGTTCAGTCATAACCTTGACTAAATCGTCCTGAGTAAGCGGCATTAAAGGGGCAGTTATAGGGAGCCTGCCAACGAATTCTACTATCATCCCGAAATTTATAATATCCTCAACCTCTACTTTACTCAGGGTGTCGGCTAGTAACCCGTCCTTATTCTTTTCATCCGTACTTTTAATGTCAAAACCTATGGTTGTTTTTCCGATTCTGCGTTTTATAATATCTTCTATTCCTGTAAAAGTGCCACCGCAAACGAAAAGGATATCCCTCGTATCCATTTGGATGTACTGTTGTTCGGGATGTTTTCTTCCTCCTTGTGGAGGTACATTTGATATGGTACCTTCCAGCATCTTTAATAGTGCCTGTTGAACACCTTCGCCCGAAACATCTCTTGTGATTGATGGATTGGGACTTTTTCTTGCTATCTTATCAATTTCGTCAATGTAAATTATTCCTTGCTGTGCACGCTGTAAATTAAAATCCGCATTTCGCAATAGCGCCAGCAATACATTTTCAACATCTTCCCCAACATAACCCGCTTCTGTAAGAGTTGTTGCGTCTGCAATTGCAAAAGGTACATCAAGTATCCTTGCAAGTGTACGCGCAAGCAATGTCTTCCCTGAGCCTGTAGGTCCGATAAGTAAAATATTACTTTTTTCTATTTCAACGCTATCAGGGTCTGTACGTGAGATTAGACGCTTATAATGGTTATAAACAGCAACCGCAAGCGTTTTCTTTGCTTTTTCCTGTCCTATTATGTGTTCGTCAAGTTGTTCTTTTATTTGCGCAGGCGTGGGCATTTTCCCTAATGTTTTGCTTGCGACCTGTTTGTTGTCTTTTTGGAGAAGGGTGTAACATGCCTCCACGCATTCGTTGCAAATAAAAATACTAGCGTCTCCCTGTATCAAACGGCCTACTGTATCATATTTTCTGCCACAAAAGGAACACGACGCCTTGCCTTCACCGGTTCTTTTTGCCATAGGTCTGTTACCTCACAGGTGTAAAATGTTTTTGCTGTAATTTCAAATGCTACCAAAGAATGAAAAAATATGCAAATTTTTTTTGATATACTTTGAGTTTTGGGACTGATTTATAAAATTTTTGATAAATGATGTAATAATCTGTTGAATTTTCTATTTATTTTTTGGTATTATTAGCTAAATTTGTATATTTATTTAATTTATTGGGAAAATTTATATGGCAAGCGGATTTAACGGCAAGAAAAAACACAGACTTAATAGGAAAAAATATCTTTTGAAAAGACGTAGAAGGAAATTCAAGAATGCTTAATTAAGATTTTATTTTAACAAATTTTGTCAGAATTAAAATTTGAATTAATAAAAATATAATAGTTCCTCTGCCATTCAATAAAATATCCATCCTATATATAAGAAGATAATATGGAAATGTTCTTCGCACAGATTTATATTTTATAATCTCGTGGTAAGTTTTATCTTCTTGCTAGAACAAAAAGCATCTATTGACAGGATGATTGAAAAGCTTAATATAAAAAAATAGAGGCTTTGCAATATCTGCAAAGCCTCCCAAGATTGTAACTTTGGTATTCAACAATTTTAATTTCGAATCAGCGTTAAAAAGGTAAGATGATATAGCACTATTCCTGTTTATTCATAAAATAACTCAGTTGATTGTAAATAACGAACTGGGATAAAATTAATTTGTCAGTACGCTATTAAAGAATCCCTCCAGCTTTCTAACTCTCATCGGATGCTGTAACTTACGAAGCGCAATGGCTTCAATTTGACG
>MHYY01000073.1 GCA_001830285.1 Planctomycetes bacterium RIFCSPLOWO2_12_38_17
CACCATACGGGGCGTAGCGCAGTTTGGCTAGCGCGCCTGCCTTGGGAGCAGGAGGTCGGAGGTTCAAATCCTCTCGCCCCGACCAAATAAACAAATTCTAAATATAATATCAAACTAATTAATTTTTGGCAAGGGTTTAATTATAATCAATAAAGTTGTTAAAAACGCTATGGCAGGATTGCGTTTTTGTATGTTTTAAACAAAAACACCTCAAACAGGGCAAAAGGATGGGAAAATTTAGTAAAATTTTCCCTGCGTAAGGTTATATCCCTGATTTGTCAAGTGAATGATGAAATTGTAAATATATCAGATTTGTTATTTTTTTGATTTTAACTTCTTTTTTACCAATGACTTTTTAGCTGTTTTTTTAGGTTTCGCTATAGGCTTTGGACGACAGAGAAGTTCGCCTTTTGAAGCAAGTCTGCCGCATGAACCGCAAAAATATTTTAGATTAACAAGTTTGGGGGCACATACATGTCTAGGATCTCCTGTTACTATGCCACAAAATTTACAAGCTATGACCTTTTCTGCAATCATTGGCTTACATAGATGACCCTTTTCAGTTGCTGTCATACCGCATGTTTGACAAGTATAAATATTATTCATAATAATATCCTCCTTTTTAAAAATTTTTCCGGGTTGAATATTAGCGAATTTTATGATTCACAGGTAATTCCTTCAACTTGCAATAACTGTTTGTATTTGAGTACCTCTATACCAGTTCCAGAAGTATAAAATCTTACATTTGCCCTTAATGGAATTTGAAGTTTATCTTCCAATGTATTATTAAGCAGTCCCTCTTTCTCGAGAACTGTTTTTAGATGTCTGGCTGTTCCACAGTTTCCATCTATAATATTTATATTTCTTCCTAATACTTTTAGAATCTCCCTCTTTATCAGGACATAGTGTGTACATCCTAAAACAACGGTCGAAATGTTTTTGTTGGTTTCTGGGCGGAGAATACTATAAAGATAATCTGCAATGTTGTTGTTGCCTCGTTCAATGAGTTCAACAAGTCCTGGACATGGAATGGAGATAATCTCAGCGAGATGTTTATATTGATAAACTAATGAGTTAAATTTTTTACTTTGCAAAGTGAGCGGTGTCACCATTACAATTATCCTACTATTTTTTTTTAGCTCCACGGCTGGTTTTATTGCAGGTTCCATTCCAATCACAGGTAATTCAAAGATTCTCCTGATTTCTTTAATAGCCGCACTTGTTGCTGTGTTGCAAGCAACTACTAAGGATTTAACACCCAGTTTAAATAAGAAATCTGCAGCCTTTATAGTAAGCGACCGAATAGTGTTTTCTGGTTTTATTCCATATGGGGCATTAATACTATCGGCATAATAGATAAATTCTTCGTGAGGGAGCAGCTTGATTATTTCAACAAGCACTGAAATGCCTCCAACGCCAGAATCAAAAACTCCTATGGGTAATCTATTTTTTTGCCTTCTCACAAAATTGCCAGAATATTAATGTCCAAAATTGTTCAAGATGAAAAATAACACATTCCGAATATTAGATTGTTTTTGAACCCTATAGTTTTGAAATCTAGATAATTTATGGAAATGAGAAACACATCTTCTAAAGTTTAGAAGAGTTTAAATTTCATAAGTTAAACTATTACCAAGAGTAAAGCAATAAATCAAGTATAAAAGTTTTAATTATTTAGAAAGAAATTTGTATTGTTGCTTTTTTAAAGGCGTTAAACATCATACGCTAAAATGTACTTGACATTTTAGTTACAATTAATATAATTTTAAGCTTTCAAAAGTTTGTTAACTAAATATTTTTGTCTATCATCTATCAAGAGAGGAGAATATTTGTCTACAGTGAGTATTCAAGAACTAGTTGATGCAGGTTTCCATTTTGGACACCGTACAAGCAAGTGGAATCCTAAAATGAAACCTTTCATATTCGGGAAGCGTAATCTGATACATATTATTGATTTGCGCGAAACGGTTAAGGGGCTTATAACTGCTTGTAAATTTCTGACCAATTTAGTTCGGACAAATAAGGATGTCTTATTCGTTGGTACGAAGTGGCAAGCGCGTGAAATTGCTGAACGCGAGTCACAGCGATGCGGGATGCATTACGTAAGCGAACGATGGTTAGGGGGCACTTTGACAAATTTCGATACAATACGTAGACGTTTAAAACGTCTGGAAGAATTAGAGAACATGGAGAAAACAGGCGCTATTAATCAGTTTAGTAAAAAGGCAATATCTTCTTTTAACAGGGAACGAAAAAAGATACTTTCAAATCTAAAAGGTGTTCGTAACATGACGACTTTACCAGGCGCTTTAGTTGTTGTCGACCCGAAACATGAACATATTGCAATCAGTGAGGCAAGAAAGTTAGGTATCCCAACTGTATGTCTTGCTGACACTGATTGTGATCCGGATTTGATAGATATATGTGTGCCGGGTAATGACGATGCAATCAGGTCAATTAATCTTTTCTTTACTAAAGCCTCAGATGCCATTATGGCTGGTAAGGAAAGTAAACTTGCTACGGCTAAGGTATGAAAATTAATAGGAGTTATTGAAAGTCTTTTGCTTAAAATCAATATAAGTCGAACTAATACCTTTATATCTCCTTATAAGAATAAAAGAATTAAGGAGAATCTTTAATTCCAGAAGTGATTAAAAGTTGCAAATCTAGTTCGCTGCCTTAAAGAACATTTCATATAATCAATTCTTTAATTTTTTTCATGATAAAATTTATATTCCAAGAACTGTAATAACTTATATCATGTTGTACGGAGGTTATAATGGCTGACATATTAAGTATAACAAAGTTGAGGGAATCAACAGGAGCTGGTATCTTAGAATGTAAGAGTGCGCTTGAGGAGGTCAAGGGTGATTATGAAAAAGCCTTAGAAATTATTAGAAAAAAAGGTATTATAAAGGCTGCTAAAAAAGAGCAAAGGACAACCGCTGAAGGTAGAATAGGCACCTACATTCATACTAATGGGAAACTGGGTGTAATGGTAGAACTCAATTGTGAAACGGATTTTGTGGCAAGAAATGAAGTTTTTCAGCAGTTTCTAAAAGATATTTGTATGCAGGTTGCCGCAACAAATCCTGTTGCAATAAGGAGAGAAGATATTCCAGGACAAATTATCGAGGAGCAGAAAAAAATATCCATGGAAGAAACAAAAGGAAAACCTGCAAATATTACTGAAAAGATAGTTGCCGGAAAGATGGAAAATTTCTTCAAAGAAAAATGTCTCCTGGAGCAACAATTCATAAAAGATAACACAAAGACAATTCAGGATTTATTAATTGCAAATATTGCAAAAATTGGAGAAAATATGAAAATAAATCGTTTTGTTAGATTCGAAGTCGGAGAATGTTAACAAATTGCTATTAAGAACTAGCTAGTTCATGGGCGGTAATATTAAGTATAAAAGGGTGTTGTTAAAGATAAGCGGTGAGAGTTTTGGAGATAAAACTGGACGGGGCATTAATACAGAACAATTTAGCAGACTCGCAAAAGAAATAAAAGAAGCTTCTGATACTGGGATAGAACTTGCTATTGTTGTTGGAGGCGGTAATATACTCAGGGGTGCAAAATTAGGTAAGTCCGGTAAGTCACGTATAAGGGCAGATCAGATTGGAATGATTGCCACAACTATTAATGCGCTCCTTTTGCAGGACATATTAGAGGAATTTGATGTCAAGGCGCATGTAAAAAGCGCTATTGAGGTTAAGGACATCACAGAACCCTTTTTAATACAGAATTGTCTGGAGTATTTCAAAGAAAGAAATATAATTATATTTGCCGGAGGAACTGGTAATCCATTTTTTACAACAGATACAGCCGCAGCCTTGCGTGCTATTGAAATAAATGCAAACGTTATGCTGAAAGCTACACATGTTGATGGTGTATATACTGATGACCCACTAAAGAATGCAACTGCAAAGTTGTATAAGAAACTTACATATATGGATGTATTGAACAATCGATTGGGGGTAATGGACCTTACAGCAGTTTCTTTAAGTATGGAAAACAAGCTGCCTATTATTGTCTTTAACATGAATGTACGTGGAAATATTCAAAAAGCAGTTTTTGGTGAAGACATTGGGACATATATCGGGGAATAACCAGTATGTCAAAAGAATCAATATGTAAAGATACTAGAATTAAAATGGAAAAGGTTGTTGCTCATTTGCAGGAAGAATTAAAGGGTTTAAGGACTGGTAGAGCAAACACGGGATTAGTGGAAAATATAAAGGTTGAATATTATGAAACACTAACACCTTTAAAACAACTGGCAATTATTTCAACGCCTGACGCACAATCATTGATGATTAAACCTTATGACGCATCAATAATTTCAGGTATTGAGAAAGCCATACTCCAATCCGATCTGGGTTTAACCCCTGCTGTTGAAGGGAAACTATTGAGGATTACGATTCCGCCTCTAAATGAAGAACGACGGAAAAAACTTTCTGTGCATGCAAAAGAATCAGGTGAAAAGGATAAAGTAGCTTTACGTAATGTAAGGCATGACGCAAACAAACATGTTGATAATGAAGAAAAACAAGGCATCCTTACTGAAGATGATGCCAAACGTACCAAAGAAGATATACAGAAAACAATCCATGAATTTGAAGGAAAGCTTAACGATTTGGTCAAGAAAAAGGTTGACGAAATAATGAAGGTTTAAAACTAACGTATCAGGGTATACGTTTGACCAATTAATCTTGCATAATAAAGAAAATCTGTCAAAGGGGGCATAGCTCAGTTGGCAGAGCACCGCCCTTTTAAGGCGGGCGTCGATGGTTCGAATCCATCTGCCCTCACCATTTTATGTTTTTAAATGGCCCCATCGTCTAGCCTGGTCTAGGACAACAGATTTTCGATCTGTGAACAGGGGTTCAAATCCCCTTGGGGTCAGATCTTTATAAAACGAAAGCCATGAGATAGAATATCTCATGGCTTTTTTGTTTCATTAATTACTCATTACAAATATCATGGATACTTAGAAAAGAGAAATATAACTGCTAATTAAATTTTGTTGAATTGATACTTACTAACATTTAAAAGGTTTAGGAAATATGAGAGAAATGCTTACAGGTAACGCCGCAGCGGCGTGGGGCGTGAGACTTGCTAATGTGGATTATATTCCGGCTTTTCCAGTAACACCACAGACTGAAATTATTGAAACATTGTCAAAGTGGATTAATGACGGAGTAATGGATGCGAAATTCGTCACTATGGATTCAGAACATTCCATGATTACAGCGGCAGGGGCGGCTTCAGCTACAGGCGCCCGGGTTTTTACGGCAACATCGAGTCAAGGACTTGTGTACGGCTTTGAGATGCTTTATACAATTGCAGGCTGGCGGGTTCCGCTTGTTATGATAAATGTGTCGAGAGGTTTATCATCTCCTATAACGCTCGAACCAGACCATAATGATATTCTTGCTACAAGAGATACTGGTTTTATACAGATTCATTGTGAGGTCTGTCAAGAAGTGATGGATTCAATCTTGATCGCTTATAGACTTGCAGAGGACGAGCGCATCCTTCTTCCAGTGCTTGTGAATATGGACGGTTTCCACCTTTCATTTACAAGAGAGCCGGTAGAATTACCGATTATAGAACAGGTTAGAAAATTTCTTCCAGCATATAAACCAAACCATGCATTTTTCAAGGCAAGTCAACCCATGGCGCAGGGTGTGGCAGTACTTGGTGGTTATGCATATTCCTATTTTAAATATCAGATGCATCTTGCCAGCAAAAAGGCAATCGAAGTTTATAGAGAAGTTTCAGAAGAATTTGCAGAATTATTTGGTAGAACCTATAATACTGTTGAAACCTATATGGCTGATGATGCAGAATGTTTACTTATTATGACCAACTCCTTTACAACCATGGGGAAGGCTGCAATTGAAAGGGCACGGGCAAGAAATATTAAAGCAGGACTTTTGAGATTGAGGCTTGTAAGACCGTTTCCAGAAGCAGATATTATAAGATTTGTTAAAAGAGCAAAAGCTGTTGCTGTCCTGGATCAGAATATAAGTATTGGGAAGGGAGGTATAATATATTCAGATGTTGCTAGCACATTATATAATGAGAAGGAAAAACCTGTATTGCTTTCTTTTATTAGTGGACTCGGCGGTAAAAATATAAGTATTGAAGAATTTGAATTCATATTTGATAGTCTGGTTAAGGCGGTTGACAAAGGAGAAATTTCGCCGCCACAACTTCTTTATACAGAAGCAGAACTTATAGAAATAAATAGATTGAAAAATATCGTGGGGAAAGAAAAGCATTATAAATTTGAAAGTGGAGATTGAAGGATTCAAAATAACGGAGATTGTTGTCTTGTAATAAAACAGCGTCTTTATGGTTGAATTAATACCTATAAAATCAATAAAGGATATCCCGTTTGATGAGAATCTCTTTCCAGGGACGCCTGCATGCGCTGGTTGTGGGGGACTTCTTGCGTTGCGTCATTGCCTTAAAGTTTTAGGCAAAGACATAGTTATTGTAAATGCGGCAGGGTGTTTTACCCTCCTTTCTATTTATCCATTTACTCCTTTTAAAAACTCGTGGCTTTATACAGCTATGGCATGTGCACCTGCAGGCGCACAGGGCATAAGAGACGCATTGGATATATTGATAAAGAAGGGGAAACTTGATCCTAAAGAAGATTTGAAAGTAGTTGTTTTAACAGGCGATGGGGCTGCTTATGATATTGGCCTTGCTTCTACTTCCGGGGCAATTAATCGGAACCTTGATTTTTATTATATCTGTTATGATAACGAAGCTTACGGAAATACGGGATTTCAGTGGTCAGGAGCAACACCGCTTGCTTCAAAGACAGGAACAACCCAACCCGGTAGGTTAAGCCCTTCAGGCGCAGAATTCTTCAAGAAAGACCTTTTTGAGATTTGGAGGAGTCACAAACCGCCATACCTTGCCACTATTTCGCCTTCCCACCCCGTTGATTTACATAATAAGTTTAAAAAGGCGGAACAGTATAAGGGTCCAAAACTATTTATTAATCTCTCTCCCTGTCCACCTGGATGGGCAACAGAGCCTTCACATTCTACAATATTAGCAAAACTTGCGGTTGATACAGGTATTTGGGCATTAAAAGAAGCTATTTATGGTGATATAAAACATACACATATTCAAAAGAAATTTAAATCTATTGAAGAATATTTAAAGGAGCAGGGGAGATTTACACATTTATTTAAGCCACAAAGGCAGGAATCTGTAATAAATAAGATACAGGAGAGGGTCAATAAATACTGGCATTCAGTACAGGAATATACAAAATAAAAATGAAAATTAAAATAATAAATAAAGCCCTTACCCGAACAAGGTTCTTCTTGTCTCTTGTATCTACGCTCATTTACATAACCTTATAATGATGAGTTTATGGATAACGTTTTGTTGTTTTGGACGTCTGCTATAAAACCAATATTGTTCAGGTATTATCTCTATGTTCTATAAAATCTTGTAACGTCATTAATGAATGTTAGCTTGGGATTCAGGTCTAAAAATTTCAAATATTTATTAATCGCATAAAAGTCATTTGGCGAACTCACTAAAAAAGCCTTGACTTATAAATTTAGTATTTCTATAATTTGAAAAGTTCTACGTCTATTGCACGAGACGAGTTAAATAGGGCAGATAGCTCAGTTGGTAGAGCACAGGACTGAAAATCCTGGTGTCGACGGTTCGATCCCGTCTCTGCCCACCACTGCTTTTTGGGCAGATAAATTTTATACAACCAATTCTGAAATCCGTGTTACTTCAGATAGTTGATTATAATTCAATAAATGTAATTCCTACCTTTATTTTATCTTCCTATTAATTTTTTACTTAATAATATCAAGTTTTAAAAGTCTGTTTTTAATATATTTTTATTTTGCTTTTTGGTGACTTTATGAAAGACATTCAAGTTTTGAATATAAAATCGTTAGAAGAACGTGCAAAGATAATTAGAAGATATGTTATAAAGATGTTAGCGAAAGCAGGTTCTGGCCATCCGGGCGGCTCGCTATCAGCGGTAGACTTACTGGTTGTTCTCTTTTATAATAAAATGAGACACAATCCTCAGCAACCAAAATGGCAAGATAGAGATAGGTTTATATTATCTAAAGGTCATGGGTGTCCAGCGCTGTACGCTATACTTGCAGATATGGGCTATTTTAGCGTAGATAAGCTCGAAACGCTCAGGCAGTTTGGAAGTATTCTTCAGGGGCATCCATGTATGAAGACAACGCCAGGAATTGAAATATCTAGCGGCTCATTGGGACAGGGGCTTTCTGTTGGTTTGGGCATTGCTCTGGCTGCAAAATTAGATAAAAAAGATTACAGAACATACGTTATGTTAGGTGACGGGGAGATTGAGGAGGGTCAAATATGGGAAGCAGCAATGGCAGCCAGTCATTATAAGGCAGAAAACCTTTGTGCAATTCTAGATCAAAATGAGCTGCAGATTGATGGGTTTATTCATGACGTAATGTCATCACACCCAATTCCAGCAAAGTGGCGTAGTTTCGGATGGCATGTAATTGAAATTAATGGGCATAACTACAAGGCAATAATATATGCATATAATGAAGCAGAAAAAATAAAGGGGAGACCGACTATAATTGTGGCAAAGACAGTTAAAGGGAAGGGGGTTTCGTTCATGGAAAATCAGGTTGATTGGCACGGGAAAGCCCCTACAAAAGAAGAGGCTGAAAAAGCATTAACTGAATTGAAATAGTTGAAAGTTTATATCTTAAGAAAATTGTTAGTGGGCTTCAGTTTGATTTCCACGATGTAAAATATTTATCTTTTAGATTAATTATTGAATGGATGTGTAGAAATGGCTGAAATGATAGCCACTCGTCAAGCTTACGGTGACGCATTGTTGGAGTTAGGTGAAAGAAACAAGGATATTGTTGTGCTGGATGCCGATCTTTCAAAATCTACAACCACAGCAAAATTTGCAAAGAAATTTCCAGACAGGTTCTTTAATATGGGTGTTGCCGAGGCTAATATGATGAATACAGCTGCGGGGTTAGCAACATGTGGGAAAATAGCCTTTGTAAGCAGTTTCAGTATATTTGCTACCGGTCGTGCCTGGGAGCAGGTTAGAAACACCATTTGTTATAGTGGGTTAAATGTAAAAATCGTTGCAACACATAGCGGTGTATCAGTGGGACCAGATGGGGCGTCTCATCAGTGTATCGAAGATATATCGCTGATGCGAACAATTCCAACGATGACCGTTATTGAACCTTGCGATGCGGTTGAAACAAAAAAGGCTATTTACGCAGCAGTGAATTATGATGGACCCATGTATATTCGTCTGGGCAGGGCCGCCGTACCTGTAATTACAAAAAAGGAAGACTTATTTAATATTGGGAAAGCAATGATTCTCCGAACGGGTAAGGATGTGGCAATTGTCGCATGTGGGGCGCTTGTATCAAACTCTCTTGTTGCTGCCGACTTACTGTCGAAAGAGGGAATTGAGGCAACGGTGGTAAATATGCATACTTTGAAGCCGGTTGACCATGAGACCCTTGTAAAAGTTGCTAAACAGGTAAATGCTATAGTGACGGCAGAACAACATGTTCTTGACGGCGGCCTCGGTAGCGCCGTTGCATGTGCATTGTCGCGAAATTACCCTGTACCTATCGAAATGATTGGTATTGACAATCGGTTTGGACAATCTGGAGAGCCGGATATCCTTTTTAGAGAATATCATTTATTATCCGAGGATATTGTTTTAGCCGCAAAACGAGTAATAGAACGCAAGAAAAAATGAAAAAGGGTTTTTCGTTTATGCTCAGGGATTTCAAAGAGGATTCGAAACAAGTTCGGAATAGCAGGCAAAGACTCAGTGTCATGGTAAACCTGTTTCAGCATCTAACTTGTTTCTTATTTATATTTCTTATACCAGTTGGTGCTATTTCTTCTGGACAGGATAACTCTATTGAAAAACTTCAGATTGAATCTAAAGAAAATATCAATAAAGCCACGAAAAGCATTTATGCTGAATTTGAAGAATTCATAAAGGTGGTTAAGGAATTACAGGATAAATATGTTGACGAAATTAAACTCAATACAATTCTAACAAATGCATATCGCGGTATGCTTTCAGGCCTTGACCCATACAGTCAGTATTTCGGACCCGAGGAATTAGAAAGTTTAAAGATTGAGACAGAAGGGGAATTTGAAGGTATAGGGATTGAAGTAATTATAAAGGATGGATTACTGACAGTAATTACTCCTATTCTTGGTTCGCCTGCGTTCAAGGCTGGAATATTGGTAGGAGACCGCATTATAAAAATTGATGGTGAATATACCGAGAATATAAGTATTCAGGATGCTGTAAAAAAGCTTCGCGGGAAAATAGGAACTAAAGTAACACTAACTGTTGTGCACGAAGGCGATACAGCACCAGTTGATATTACAATTGAACGTGCAAAGATTCATGTTAATAGTATCAGGGGTGCAAAAATAATAGATGATAACTATAAAATAGGCTATCTTTCCATTGCAAATTTCCAGGAAAATACAGTAGCTGACATGGATAATGCAATTCAGGGTTTGTTAAAAAAAGGTATGAAGTGCCTGATTTTAGACCTGAGGTTTAATCCGGGTGGTTTGTTGAATATTGCAGTAGATATGGCTGACAAGTTTCTGGATAGAGGTGTTATAGTTTCAACTAAGGGAAGGGAAACCTCTCAAAATTATATTTACCGTGCCCGCAAGCAGGGAACATATTCAAATTTTCCATTAGTTGTTCTTGTGAATAATGGTAGTGCGAGTGCGTCTGAAATATTTGCAGGCGCAATGAAGGACCACAAACGTGGTATTTTGCTGGGAATCAAAACGTTTGGTAAGGGATCTGTGCAAAGTCTGATTCCTGTTGGAGATGGTAAGGCTGCCCTGAAATTAACAACTGCAAGATATTATACTCCTTCAGGGGTTTGCATTCACGAGAAAGGAATTGAACCTGATATAAGTGTGTCGCTCACTTTTGCCGAAATGAAGGCATTAAATGAACATTTATCAATGTCAAATCTTGATAATAAAAATGTAGATGTAAATGGTGGAGCATTGAAAGGAACGTCCACAGCAAAAGAGAAGCAAAAGTATGTTGACATTCAAGTTGAAAGAGCTGTTGATATTCTTAAAGGTATAGAAGTTTATGCGAAACACAAGAGCACTTCACAATAAATTAGTAAAGTTATTTATATCTGGATTGTTTTATAAAGCAGGATATTTCCTGCTTTTTTTTTGATATGGTTATCCTGGGTATCGAAACATCCTGCGATGAGACTTCGGTTGCAGTTGTAAAAAACGGAAGAGAAATATTATCAAATATTATTTTATCTCAGGATGCATTGCACCGTAGGTTCGGAGGAGTTGTTCCCGAGATAGCCTGCAGGGCGCACCTGGAATCAATTACAGGCATTATTGATGGCGCGCTCGGCGATGCGAAGGTAAAACTTGGCGAAATTGATGCCGTCGCAGTTGTTAATACGCCGGGTCTGATTGGCGCTTTACTAATAGGTGTTACAGCAGCTAAAACATTATGTGTGGCGTTGAATGTGCCGTTGATAGCCGTGAATCATCTGCATGCTCATATATATGCGAATAGTCTTGAAATTGATAAAATAGATTATCCTACAATTAGTCTTGTGGTTTCTGGAGGGCATACAACTATTTTTTTATCAGAAAGCGAGACGAAACATATTCCTTTGGGTGCAACAATTGATGATGCGGCGGGTGAGGCATTTGACAAGGTATCAAAAATATTAGGATTGGGCTATCCTGGTGGACCTGTTATTGACCGAATTGCGAAGCGGGGAAACCCGGAAGCGGTAATGTTTCCAAGGTCTTATCTTGAAAAAGATTCCCTTGATTTTAGTTTTAGTGGATTGAAAACTGCCGTGTTATATCATTGTCGTGGACAGGATTTGAAGACACCGGGATTAAGAAAGTTGCTTGAGAGAGAGGTTGCAGATGTGGCAGCAAGCTTTCAGGAGGCAGTAATTGATGTGCTGGTGGATAAGCTTATCCTTGCGTCCAGGATGTACAACGTTCGTGGGATACAATTGGGCGGCGGAGTGGCGGCGAACTCAAGATTGCGCTTCAAACTGGAGGATAAATCAAAAGAAATAGGGATTCCATTGTACTGCCCATCCTTAAGGTTGTGTACTGATAACGCCGCAATGGTAGCTGGGTTGGCTTATAAGATGTATTTGGAGGGGAATGTCTCAGACCTTGATGTAGAGGCTGTTACGTAAATAGTAAATACAGGATTTTATTATATATCTCATGGATAAAATAAATTTGACTCTTCGCTTTGCGCAGACACCGAACTGAACAAAGTGAAGGAACAACACATTGTCATGTTGAATCCTTCACATTTTGTCATTCTGAATGAAAAGTGAAGAATCTAATCTTTTTGCTCATGGAAAACTCCGTGAAGCATCTATTCATTTTACAATGTTAGCTTATTTATAGCGTTTATTAAAAATATGGATATTAAAGTCATTAAAAAATTATTTGAGGATTATAAAGTTGGACAGATATCAATAAACGATGTTCTTGAAAAGATTCGTGAGTTGCCTTATAAGGATATTGGTTTTGCTAAGGTTGACAGTCACCGTAAAATTCGTTGTGGCTTTCCGGAAGTAATCTTTTGCATGGGCAAGACGCCATCGCAAGTTGTAAAAATAGCAGAGCATATCGTTGCTGGTGGGAATGATATGCTGGCGACCCGTGCAAATAGAGAGATTTACGAAGCTATTTTCAGAAAATTTCCTGATGCTGTTTATAATGAACTGGCAAAAACAATTACAATAAGAAAGACTCGTAAAATAACTCAAAAGGGACTTATCTTGATTGTAACAGCAGGTACCTCGGACATCCCTGTGGCTGAAGAGGCGAGAGTGACTGCAGAAATAATGGATAACAATGTTAAGGTATTATACGATGTTGGCGTTGCAGGTATACACAGGTTAATGAAAAATCACGTAGAACTAATGAAAGCAAATGTAATCATTGTAGTAGCCGGCATGGAAGGTGCTCTGGCGAGCGTGGTGGGCGGATTGGTAGATTGTCCTGTAATTGGGGTACCAACAAGTATCGGATATGGTGCGAGCTTTTATGGAGTTGCTCCGCTCTTGTCTATGTTGAATAGCTGTGCCTCCAGCGTTTCGGTTGTGAATATTGATAATGGGTTTGGGGCAGGATATGTAGCCTCCCTGATTAATCGAATAAGGAGATGAATGTAATAAGTCATGCTCAGTGTTAATCAGTTGGATTATTAGTAACTTAATTAAGTTTCTGCCTCGTCTAAATAAAATAACAAATGTTTAGGTGATTTATGTATGAAGTGAAAGATGTGCCAAAGATTCTTCAAAGGAGCCCAGATACACATAAAGGGGATTACGGTCGGATATTCATACTGGCTGGTTCTGTTGGAATGACAGGCGCAGCATGTTTATGCAGTATGGCAGCATTGCGCGCGGGTGCTGGAATAGTTACGCTTGGTTTTCCAGAAAGTTTACACGGAATTATTGCAACAAAGCTGACTTGTGTTATGACGCATCCGTTACCAGAAACGCATTTGAAAACCCTGTCAGAACTGGGACGCCAGGATATACTTGATTTTTCACAGCGGTTTGACGTAATTGCTATTGGTCCGGGTCTATCGCAATACATGGAGACCCGTGGGTTGGTATTGTGGTTATTGCAAAATCTTGAACGTCCTATTGTGTTAGATGCCGATGGTATTAATGCGCTGGCAGATAATCGCGATATAATTGATAAAATTAAAAAACACGTTATTCTAACGCCGCACCCGGGAGAGATGGCACATCTTGTCGGAGCGAAATCGTCTCAGGATATTCAATCCAATCGTATAGAAATAGCCAAGTCGTTCGTCAGAGGAAAGAAAAATTTAACTTTAGTGCTAAAGGGTTATAGAACTATAGTGATGAATGAAGAAAAGTTTTATATTAATACTACAGGGAATCCTGGTATGGCGACAGCGGGCACTGGCGATGTGTTGACAGGTATGATTGCTGCATTATTAGGACAAAATTATACTCCGTTTGATGCAGCACAGCTTGGCGTCTATTTACACGGCTTAGCCGGCGATATCGCAGCGCAGGAAAAGGGTGAAATATCATTAATAGCTACTGATGTTTTGGAAAATTTACATAGGGCATTTTTAACGTATAAAGAAAATAATAGTGCTTGACAAAAATAGTTATTATGAAGGTGAACTTAAAAGATTTAACAGCTCTTTTAGTTAAGAATTTGTTGTTTGCTATCGTACCAATTCTAATTTCAGGCATTATATGCAAAGCGCAAGATAACTATTACATTCCTGACGGTACAGTAAAAGAGCGGTTAATAGAAGGAATTGGACGTACACAGCATTGTATAGATTTTTGTGTTCATGATTTTGCTTCTTTGGATGTTGGCAAAGAATTGTTAGTGGCGAGAGAAAAAGGCGTTAGGGTGCGCATTGTGGTTGTGGAGAATAACAGTACGACTGTAAAAGGCTTGCTTGCAGAGTCTTTGATAAATAAAGGCTTCGACGTTAGAGTCTTGAGGCCCTGGTTTAATGGTAATGGAATGGAAGATTTTATTATTTTCGATGAGAGAACTTTAGTCACAGGGGCTTATAACTGGCTGGCATATAAAAACAGGAATATTTGTAACGATGTCATAATTTATTACGACACTGAACGTATCTGTACATATAAGAACATGTTTTACAGGTTGTTTGCAGATGGCGAAGCCGTGCCTGTAAAAGAGTTAGTCGCAACGAGCACTATCCCCCAATATGGTACGGTTACTAATATTGCAGAGGCCGAACAGGCGATTAAAGGTAATATGCCATCTGGAGAAGAGTCAGTTGCATCTGAGATATTGAATGAAACTGTTCCCGAAACAATTTCAGGAGAATTTATTGACTTATCCTTTGAAGAAATGACAAACAAATTTGGCAAAGGTAGTACACTTTCCCGCTCGGAGAAAAACAACCTATGGAAGAAGTATAAAAACAAATATGTGCGATGGAGAGGCATTATTGTCCATAGGGGAATGGGGCGGGTTGACTGGAATCGAGTTGGAGTGAGTTATAAGAATGGCAGAAATGCTGATGCTGAAATTATGTTTGATTGGAAGATGTTTGACGAGGTTACATCTATGAGAATCGGTTTCACCATTACTTTTACTGGTAAACTGGTTTCACGACCCGGATTAAACTCCCCTTGCCGCATAGAAGATGTGAACTTAGTTGAATAGTGAAATTTTATATAGGCAAATATTTCGGAAGTAAATTTTTATATTAATTTCTTATCTAATTTTTAGGAGGGTAATGTATGAAAAAGGTTACTGCAATTATTAGGGAAGACAGGTTTTCTATGGTAAAGGATGCATTGTCGGATATTGGTTATCCAGGGATGACGGTAACAGAAGTAAAAGGACACGGAAACCAGAAGGGTGTTACTGAACAGTGGCGCGGGAGGACTTACAGGACAGACCTTTTAAAGAAGACGCAGATAGAAATAGTGGTTTCAGATAAAGATGTCGAGAAGATTTTACAGTGTATCGTGAAAGAATCGCAAACAGGGAGTATAGGCGATGGGAAGATATTTATAAGTCCTATTGAGAATGCCGTCCGTATCCGAACTGGAGAAAAAGGCGAGGCTGCGGTTTAATTGATTTTTATGGGAAAAAGGAATTCCGGTTATTTATGGCTGATAATATACGGATAATAAGAAGGCTTTGTAAAATTTAAATTTATTGGTTGTTAATGTTGATTGCTAATAGGACAAAGAGGGGGTAATAGTAAAAAATATGGTTTCCAAATTTTGTATATAATTGAATTGTTTATAAGTAATCTTAGTTTCAAATAATGTGAGCAGGATTATGGTAGCTGCTGAACTAAATGTCGTGACAGGCGCATTCAGCTATACAGGGAAGTATATAACTGAAAAACTACTTTCGATAGGAGAAAGGGTCAGGACGCTCACTGCTCATCCCAATCGCCGGAATATATTCAGCAACCGCGTCGATGCCTTCCCATTTAATTTCGATAATCCGCGAGAGTTGATAAAGAGTCTGGAGGGCGCCGCTACCCTATACAATACATACTGGGTGCGTTTCCCATACAGGCAGATTACATACGATAAAGCGGTTAATAATACAAAAGCGCTTATCAATGCTGCAAAAGAGGCAGGCGTTAGCAGGGTTGTCCACATTAGTATTACAAACGCCTCTGAAGAATCTTCGTTTGCGTATTTTAAAGGGAAAGGGATTCTGGAAAATTTTATTATTCAATCAAAATTATCCTATGCCATAATTAGGCCAACGGTGATTTTTGGGCATGAAGGCATCCTCATAAATAATATTGCTTGGTTTCTGAGACATTTACCTGTCTTTGCTATTATGGGGTCTGGTGATTACAAATTACAGCCTGTCTTTGTTGGAGATGTGGCGGAAATAGCCGTAAATGCAGGTCATAGTGGAGATAATGTGATAATAGACGCCATCGGTCCTGAAATATATCCATATGAAGGACTTGTTAGATTAATTGCCAGCAAGATTCATAGCAAATCTAAGATCATTCATTTAAAACCATCGCTTGCTCTTTTCTTGTCAAATCTTATTGGTTTTTTTGTGAATGATGTGATATTAACTGAGGATGAAATTGACGGGTTAATGTCGAATCTTTTAATCTCAAAAGACCCACCAACAGGGAAAGTGCGATTGAGCGATTGGCTGGATAAGAATATTAATACTGTTGGAAGTAGTTACGTCTCAGAGTTGAAATGTCATTATTGTTGAATTATTTATTAATATTGTTATAAATAAGCATGCACGCATTTGAACTATTATTAAGTATATCAAGTGATGATGTCGATCTCGAACTTCGGGGTGTAAAGGAAATTTTATTTTCTGAATTCTGGCTTAACCCACGAAGGCTTCGGGGAAGTGACTTTTTAATGCGCTGGTCACAAGGAGTTTGGAGTGAAAAGCGGATTATTGATGCAATAAATAATACAAAAGATTTTTTTGCTATTCCATATGGCCCCAGCGGTACAGCGCCAACGGACAATGTTAAGTCGTTTGAACTTTATTTTGAACGACTAGAAAGTGCAGGGCTTGGGAACGTTAAAAGACCTGATTTGTTAATCTTTGATTCTACCAAAGAAGAGTTTGTTGAGAAATATTTATATAAAGTTGGAGGGAAAGAGGAACTTCCGTTTATTCCGGAAAGTGATTTAAATGCTTTACTTGAGAAAGTAAAATTAGCTGTTGAGTGTGAAAATTCTCTTTGGGTTGCAGAAAAAATGCCAAATTATAATTCAAAGCTTACACCACAAAAAAGACTCGGAGGGAAATTGGGTCTAAAAAAGAATGCTGTTTTACCGACAGTTATTATAAAAGAAGAGGATCGTATCCCAATAAGTCGTTGGCAAGAGAAAAATAATATACCAATACATGTATGGCATGTTTTTTATGATAGGGCGTATGGTTTAGCATTTGATGAAGCGGAAAGACTTGTAAAAGAGGGTTTGATTTTGCCTACAATCCAAACTTTTCACGCCCCTGGTGGTGCAACAACAAGAAAGGTGATATACAAATATTATTATCATTATGCTTATTTGTTTGGGACGGCGACTGAACAACCTCGATTAATTCCAGATTTTATTCAGGATAAAAATGGACATATATTACCTTATGTAAGGTTTGAAGAGGGTTCTTTACAAATTACTAATGAGACATTGAATTTGTTAAAGCAATTTTAAAATAAGTATGATTAAAATACATCAACAATTGCCAAAAGAATGGGATGAACGCGAAAAGCTCCGTAATAAAGGTCAATTTTGGACTCCCTCATGGGTGGCGGAGGCAATGGTTGCTTATGTTATAGAAAACACAGAACTCATATTTGATCCGGCGGCTGGCAAAGGTGCGTTTTGTGATGCTCTTAGAAAAATTGATAAATCTAATAAAGTTGAATTCTATGGAATTGATATATCAAGTGAAGTCCTTCGGGACGGAATTTATAATAACAATTGTTGTAGAGTTGAATTGCGAGATTTTATCAAAAATCCACCTAATAAAAAATTCAAAGCCATCGTAGCTAATCCTCCTTATATAAGACACCATAGAATTGATGAAGAAACAAAAAAGTATACAAAGCAACTCTGCGGAGAAATTACAGGTTTCACAATTGATGGGCGTGCTGGATACCATATATTTTTTCTCTTGCAGGCATTAAATTCATTGGAAGATAAAGGTAGACTTGCTTTTATTATGCCTGCAGATACGTGTGAGGGTACTTTTGCAAATAATTTGTGGAATTGGATTACAGAAAATTTTTGTTTGGAATGTGTTGTAACATTTGATTATGATGCAACGCCTTTCCCAAATGTTGATACAAATGCAGTTGTGTTTTTTATTAAAAAAGATAAACCCAAAAAAGAAATTTATTGGGTCAAGGCATTTAAAGCATATTCAAATGATTTATATAATTTCATTTCTTGTAACTTTAAAGAAGCTAAATATGAAACACTCCACATTGTAAAAAGGAATCTTCGTGAAGCTTTAAAAACTGGTCTTTCAAGACCTGTTCAAGATCATGTGGATTATAAGCATCATCTTTACGATTTTGCAACTGTTATGAGAGGTGTTGCAACCGGTGCAAATGAATTTTTCTTTCTTACAAAACAACTTGCAGAAGAATTAAATTTACCAAAAAAGTATTTGAAAATTGCCATTGGTAGAACAAAAGATGTCAATGGTAATATACTAACAAAAAAAAATGTTGAAGAACTTGAAAAAAAACCAAGGCCCACCTTGCTTTTGTCTATAGACCGTGAAGAAGGCGAATTCACAGAGCATTTATTAGCATATCTTAAAAAGGGTACAGAGTTAGGCTTACCTAATCGTTCATTAATAAAGCAGAGAAAACCTTGGTATAAGATGGAAAAAAGAGAAGTCCCTGAATTGCTTTTTGCTTATTTGGGTCGTAGAAATGCACGATTTATTAAAAATGAAGCGGGGGCAATACCATTAACAGGATTTCTTTGCGTTTATCCAGTTTATAAAGACAAAGAATTTGTAAATAATATTCTGGAGGTATTAAACCATCCTGATGTTCTTAAAAATCTTAAATTCGTTGGTAAAAGTTATGGTTCAGGCGCAATAAAAGTAGAACCAAGAAATTTAGAAAGATTACCCATACCAGATTATCTTGTTGAACAATACAATTTAAAAAGACAATACAAAACACGGAATGGACAACTAATCTTATTTAGGGAAAAGAAAGAAAAATATGGGGGACAAATAAAACACAGACCATGATAAGATCACTAATGAATTATGAAGGTCTGACCCTCTCATCTTTTGACTAAAGGGATTAGTAAATTGAAGAATCTGTTGAAAAGTGTGAAAACTTACAAAATTAGTAAGAAGACTGAAACTGGGTTCGATTCGAATTGGTGTAATTGAATTTCGCATATACTTCCAATTTGGAGCAGTGTTCGAATTTGGTTTGTATATGGACAAGTTAAGTGTTATTTACTTTAACATTGGTAGGAGTTATCAATGAATCCGCAAACTTTTGTGGAACAAATTCTTTTTTCTACTCTTCGTATCGAACTTTTGGATGAATCTAGTCAACCAAACGGTATTGGAACTGGCTTTCTTGTAAAAGCAGATTTAAAAAGTCAACCAGATAAAGTTATTTTCCTGCTTGTTTCTAATAGGCACGTCTTCGAGGGAAGCAAGAAATTTGTTGTCAATTTCCACAAAAGGAAAACAACTGAAAACAAACCTGACTTAGGGCAGATATATCGTTATCGTGTAGACGATTATAGCCAAGTTTATTTTGCTCACTCGAATCCAAATATAGACTTGGCTTGCGTTAACATCACAAGCATAATAGTCCAACTTAATACACAAATATACTATAAGTTTCTAGACCAAAGATTTTTTGCCAATTTTACTGAGCCTGAACTTGAAGCCGGGCAACGTGGAGTATTTGTTGGATATCCAGATAACCGTTATGATCCGAAGCACAACCTACCAATCATTAGAAGTGGTATTATTGCTAGTCACCCAAAGGTTGATTACAATGGCGAACAGCAATTCATAATTGATGCACAAGTTTTTCCGGGTTCAAGTGGAAGTCCTGTTTTTTTAAATATCAAGGAGGCTCAGTTTAATCGCGGTCAAATCGTTTTCGGAGGCAAAGAACCACCGTATCTCTTTGTTGGCGTTATTTCTGCAACAATGATTCGGAATAATGTTGTCAATTTTGCCCAAACGCAACTCGTCCCATCAACTCAGGAGGTTATTGGATTGGGTTTGGTGTTTAAGTCAACTGCTCTAGCGGATTTGATAAATACAGTCGTTATTCAGTATTCAAGTACAAATTAGACGAGCATCAACAAATGGTATTTAATAAAACTATAGGTGTTCTCTAAATATAATGAACACCTGGGGGTCAGGTCTTTATTCTTGCGGGTGGAGAAAGGGTCGCATCTTAAATATTAAATAATTAGTTAGAAATCCCTATAATAACGCAATAGGCAATATAATTGTAGTCGGACACAGATAAACGCTGATTTACACTGATTTTTCACCGACATAAAGAATTACAGGTAATCACATCACAATGGGGTCTTTATTCTTGGGGAGGAGAAAAGGAAGCATCTTAAATATTAAATAATTTTGGATTGTTTGTGAACAGGAGAAAGTTATGAGCCAAAAATATAATACTTTAGTAGAAGAAGTTAAAAAACTATCCGTTGAGGAAAAGGAAGAATTAAAATTTTTAATTGAAAAATATTTAGTTGAAGAACGACGGGACGAAATCTTTAAAAATTACCAGGAAAGCAAGAAAGAAATTGAAGAAGAACAGTTAGAATTTTCAGGTGATATGAAAAGATTAAAGGAGATGCTCTAATTGGTAAAAATCACCTTTAGTTCCCCTTTTAAAAGGGCTTTTAAGAAAAAAGTCAAAGGGAAACAAAATATTGAAAGCAAATATTGGGAAAAGGTTGATATTTTCATCAAAAATCCGTTTGACACGCAATTAAGAACTCATAAACTTTCTGGAAAATTAGAAGGAATGTGGAGTTTTACCGTCGAGTATGATTTAAGAGTAATATTTTATTTTTTAGAAAAAGATAAAGCAGTTTTTGTTGACATAGGAAAGCACGATGAGGTTTACTAATTGGCACAAACCAAAGGGGTCTTTATTCTTGCGGGAGGACAAAAGGTCGCATCTTAAATATTAAATAATTGGTTAGAAATCCCTATAATAACGCAATAGGCAATATAATTGCAGTCGGACACAGATAAACGCTGATTTAAACTGATTTTATTTCGCTGGTTCAATCGTCTTCGATTGAACCAAGACATTTGGTATGATTACGTTTCGTAGCACGGGTTTAAAACCTAGAGCACCTTCAAAATATGTGGTTCAATCTTCAAGATTGAACCAGCCCTGAGGTCACCTCGTAGGGGCATGCTGATGTGTGCCCAATAATAAGGGCAGGGGAGCACCGTGCCTCCCTACTAACTTCGTGACTTTGTGGCTGGTTTGAATCCCCTTGATTGAGATGGGTTTTATTCGAGGCTGGAATGCCGCTTGTGCATGTCCTTTTCAGAACTGTTCAGTTTATTCACAAGCGAAAGGATGACTCCGTCCAGATACACGAGACACGCCTGCTCAAA
>MHYY01000074.1 GCA_001830285.1 Planctomycetes bacterium RIFCSPLOWO2_12_38_17
GATGTCGATAGAGGATGTGTTCAGTATAAAAGGGAGGGGAACGGTAGGTACGGGAAGAGTAGAAAGAGGCAGGGTAAAGGTTGGGGATGAGGTTGATATCGTAGGGATCAAGCCAGATATTAAGAAGTCCGTGGTGACTGGTGTGGAGATGTTTAACAAGACACTGGATGAAGGGCAGGCAGGTGATAACCTTGGGGTGTTGCTGAGGGGTATAGAGAAGGACGATTTGGAGAGGGGACAGGTATTGGCAAAGCCTGGGACTATTACGCCGCACAAAAAGTATGAGGCAGAGGCATATATATTAACAAAGGAGGAGGGTGGGAGGCACACGCCCTTTTTCAATGGATATAGGCCGCAGTTTTATTTTAGGACGACGGATGTTACGGGTGTGGTAACATTGACGGGTGGTGCGGAGATGGTGATGCCTGGAGATAATGTCAAAGTGAATGTTGAGTTGCTGACGGCGGTAGCGATGGATGAGGGGTTGAGGTTTGCGATACGAGAGGGTGGAAAAACAGTTGGTGCCGGCGTTGTTACTAAAATTATTGAATAGATTGATTTTTAATATTGACAATAATAGATTGTGTGATAGCATGAAGATTTTAGCAAATTTAGAATATTTGGAGTGTTATGGCGCTTGACCAAAAAATAAGAATACGAATGGAAGCTTATGATCATAGGATATTAGATCAATTGGCTCTAGAGGTTGTTGAGACCGCAAAACGTACTGGAGCTAAGGTTTTTGGTCCGGTTCCTCTACCTACAAGAATAGAAAGATATACTGTACTAAGATCTCCGCATGTCGATAAAAAATCCAGGGAGCAGTTTGAAATAAGGACACATAAAAGATTAATTGATATTGTGGAGCCTACGGCAAAGACAATGGATGCTTTGAATAAGATAAATATGCCGGCAGGTATAGACATCAAAATAAAAGCCTGAGAAATTGAATGTACAACTTTTATCAATAGGGGTTAAAATCGAAATGTTAAATGGTTTGCTTGGGAAAAAAGTAGGTATGACACAGATATATAACGAGGAAGGTAGTCTTCTTCCGATAACTCTCGTTCAAGCAGGTCCATGTAGTGTAACGCAGATAAAAACTGTCGGAAATGATGGATATTCAGCGGTTCAGCTTGGATTCGATGATAGGAAGAAAAAAAAGGCTAATAAGGCAGAAATTGGGCATGTTGCTAAGTATTCAGTTGAGCCTAAAAGGTTTATAAAAGAACTAATACCAAATCAAGGTGCAGATATAAAACCCGGTCAGGCTGTTACTGTTGATATATTTAATGATGTTAAAAAAGTGGATATTATTGGTATTACTAAGGGCAAAGGTTTCGCTGGTGTAATGAAAAGATGGAATTTTAAGGGTGGTCGTAGTACGCACGGTTCAACAAGACATAGACCGCCTGGTTCTATAGGTTCTAATACTGATCCTGGTAGGGTTATAAAAGGTAAGAAGATGTCAGGAAGATTGGGTGGAGAACGTGTAACAATAAAAAATTTAGATTTGGTTAAAATTGATAAGGATAGGAATTTGTTATTCATCCGGGGTGCTTTACCAGGGCATAAAAATGGTTACATAATAATTAGGAAAAGTAGAGTGAAAGGATAAGGTAAATGACTGCTAAGGAAGTACCTCTTTATAACAAGGAAGGGAAACAAATAGACAGCATAAGATTGGACGAACAGAAATTTGGTTATCCTATATATAGGGTATTATTGCGAGATGCAGTA
Source organism: Planctomycetes bacterium RIFCSPLOWO2_12_38_17 (assembly GCA_001830285.1). Taxonomy (GTDB): domain Bacteria; phylum Planctomycetota; class Brocadiia; order Brocadiales; family Brocadiaceae; genus PLOWO2-12-38-17. The sequence continues at coordinate 1,741 of MHYY01000074.1, forward strand.
ATTATGTATGAGGCGAATAAAAGGCAGGGGACTGCATCAACGAAAACAAAAGGCGAGGTTGCTGGAGGTGGTAAGAAACCTTGGGTGCAGAAACATACTGGCAGGGCGAGGGCTGGAAGTATCCGTTCGCCGTTATGGAGGGGTGGCGGGGTTGTATTTGGACCTAAGCCAAGAGATTATTCTTACGCTATTCCTAAAAAGGCTAAGAAGCTGGCACTTTTCTCTGCATTATCAGGTAAAATTAGAGATAATGAATTAATCGTAATTGACGATTTAAGTTTCAATACACCGAAAACAAAACGAATGGTTGAGATATTGAATGCCCTTAAGATATATGGAGAAAGTTGTTTAATTGTAACACAAAACAAGGATGACGCAGTGTGGAAATCTGCCCGTAATATTCCTTATGTAAAAGTATTACCGAGTGCGCAATTGAATGCGTACGATGTTCTAAGACCAAAGAAAATTTTAATAACCAAAGAAGCTATTACAAATATAAAAAAGTAGAGGTTCAGGTTTAATGAATAGATATCAAATTATAAAAAAACCATTAAGAACAGAGAAGGGTGTTGCTGACGTTCAGTCATCAAACACATATCATTTTGAAGTGGATATGAAGGCAAATAAAATTCAGATAAAAGACGCCATTGAAAAGTTCTTTAATGTAAAGGTTGCTGATATTAGAACTCAGGTTAGGAAGGGCAAGAACAGGCGTGTAAAGTTCAAGCAGGGAAGGACTAAAGACTGGAAGAAGGCTATAGTTATGCTAAAGGAAGGTAGCACTATAGACTTAGGATACTGATTCTAAAGAGGTAAAGAAAATAATGGGGATTATTTATTATAAACCTACAAGTGCAGGAAGAAGGTTTGCAAGTGTTTCAGATTTTTCAGAGATTACTACCGATAAACCTGAAAAATCATTATTGGAACCTATAAGGAAAACCGGCGGCAGGAATAATGAGGGGAAAATAACTGCAGAACATATTGGTGGTGGGAGCAGAAGACATTATAGAATTATTGATTTTAAGCGTAGGAAGGATAATGTTCCGGCAAGGGTCGCTAGTGTTGAATATGACCCAAATAGATCCGCACGTATAGCATTGTTACATTACGCTGATGGTGAAAAAAGATATATACTTGCGCCAAATAATTTAAAAGTCGGGCAAACAGTGATGTCTGGCGAAAAAGTTGAACCTGAATCAGGTAATTGTATGCCGATCAAAAATATTCCTTTGGGTTTAGATATACATAATATTGAATTGCGTGTCGGTCAGGGTGGGCGATTGGTACGTTCAGCGGGTGGTGTCGCTAAATTACTGGCAAAAGAGGGAGACTATGCGCATATTGTTCTTCCTTCGGGGGAGATCAGAAAGTTATTTTTAGAATGCAGGGCTACAATAGGACAGCTTGGGAATTTAGACCATAAAAATATAAGAATAGGGAAAGCAGGGAGGAATCGCTGGAAGGGAATAAGACCGCGTGTAAGGGGAGTTGCACAGAATCCGGTTTCACATCCTCTCGGTGGCGGTGAAGGCAGGAGCGGTGGCGGCAGACATCCATGCTCTAGAACGGGTTTGTTGGCAAAAGGTGGAAAAACAAGGAAGAAGAAGTCGCTAAGCAATAAATTTATAATTCGCAGAAGGAGGATAGGTGCAAGAGGTAACAAGTAAAATTAATTTAAATATCGGGAGATACTATGAGTCGTTCCGTTAAAAAAGGTCCATATATAGATAGTAAATTATTAAAAAAAGTTTTAAAACAAAAAGAAAAAGGTGTTAGTGAATTTATAAAGACATGGGCGCGGAGTTGTACTATTGTACCGGAGTTTGTATCACATACATTTCTAGTCCATAATGGGAAAATATTTCATAAATTATTTATTACTGATGATATGGTAGGTCATAAACTTGGGGAGTTTTCATTAACTCGAACTTTTAAGGCACACGGTGGCGTTAAGAAGAAAGAAACACCGCATGGTTGATGATAAATTAACTACTCATTCGAAAGAATTAAGCTATGGAATTTAAATCAATATACAAGTATGCAAGGATATCGCCTAGGAAGGCTCGATATGTAATTGACCTTGTAAGGGGAAAATCGGTGAATGATGCTTTAAGGATTTTGAGATTAACACATAAGAGGGCATCATACATGATTGATAAGGTGATAAGGGCTGCGCTGGCTTCAGCCAATGAAAATCTTGATGTGGATGCGGATTCTTTATATATAGCGCAGGCGTTAGTAGATTGCGGCCCAACTAGAAAGTGGTTTCGTCCTAGACCTCGCGGTGTGTCGGCAACAATCTTAAAAAGGACAAGTCATATTACTATTGTGTTGTCTGAAAATAAATAAAAAGGAGATGAAATGGGTCAGAAGGTTTGCCCGATAGGTTTAAGGTTAGGTATAACTCAGGAATGGAAGTCGCGCTGGTATGCTGACAAAAAATCTTTTGGTAGTTTGCTCGTAGGCGATCATAAGATACGTAAGTTGATTAAGAAAAATTATAGCCTTGCTGGTATTTCGTTTGTTGAGATAGAGAGAACAAGTCAGGATGCCAAGATAACATTACACACTGCGCGTCCGGGATTGGTTATTGGTAGGAAAGGTGCCGAAGTTGATAAATTGAAAGAGGAGATTCAGAGACTGATTGGTTGTGAAGTTATAATAAAGATTAAAGAAATTACAAAACCAGAATTAGATGCACAGCTTGTTGCTGAAAGTATTGCTGAGCAATTGGAAAAGCGGGCAGCGTTTAGAAGGGCTATGAAGAAAGCAATGGACGCTGCAGTTGACGCAGGCGCTAAGGGAGTAAAACTACAGGTTGCCGGTAGATTGGGTGGTGCAGAAATTGCAAGGACAGAAAAGATGTCTTCGGGAAGTGTTCCATTGCATACCCTAAGGGCAGATATTGATTATGGTTTTGCAGAGGCAAAAACGAGTTATGGTGTGATTGGAGTAAAAGTCTGGATTTATAAGGGTTTGATAGGTAAAGGGAAGGAGAATAAATATGCGCATGATGCCAAAGAGGGTCAAGTTCAGGAAGTCACAACGGCAAAAAATTAAAGGAAACGCTACAAGATGTAATACCGTAGCTTTTGGTGAATTTGGTTTGCAGTCGCTGGAACCAGGTTGGATAACTGCGCAACAGTTAGAAGCCGGAAGGGTTTCTGCGTCACAATACCTTCCAAGAGAGGGGAAATTAACAATAAGGGTTTTTCCTCATAAATCAGTTTCATCAAAACCTATCGAAACTCGTATGGGAAAAGGCAAAGGAGAGCCTGAATTCTGGGTTGCTGTTGTTAAACCTGGGACCGTAGTGTATGAACTGAGTGGTATCAATGAAGAGATGGCAAAACAGACCTTTAACAGGATTGCACATAAATTACCTGTGAGGGTGAGGCTTATACAGAGGAGAAAAACGATTTGAAGGCAAGTGAAATTAGATTAAAATCTAGACAAGAAATTTTAGATGAAATTGATGCTACAAGCAGGGAGTTGTTAAACATCAAATTTCACTGGCAGGTAGGCGAGACAAGGAATCCAGCTCAGAAAAAGAGGTGCAGGATAGATATTGCAAGGTTAAAAACGATACTCAGGGAAGTTGACTTGGGGATTAATAAGCATCTCAATAAAAAGGAGTCGGTTTAAAGAATGATTAACAATAAAAGAGGAAAAAGGAAAAAGATTGTTGGAATTGTTATAAGCAAAAAGATGCAAAAGACGGCGGTAATCGAAGTAATGCGCCTAGTAAAGCATCCCAAATATGGTAAATATGTAAAGAGATGTACGATATACAAAACTCATGATGAAAATAATCAAGCTGGTGTTGGTGATAAAGTTGAGATAATGGAAACAAGGCCTATAAGTAAAACAAAAAATACAAAATTAGTTCGTATTATTGAAAAAGCAAAGCAGTAATTTCCGGAGTTTTTGAAAATGATAATGGAACAAACGAGTTTAGAAATTGCTGATAATAGTGGGGCAAAAAGAGCTACTTGCATTAAGGTGCTTGGTGGATCTGGTAGAAGATATGCGACTGTCGGTGATATAGTTGTTGCGGCCGTTAAGAAGGCACTTCCAGATGGAGTTGTAAAAAAAGGTGATGTCGTTAGGGGTGTTGTCGTACGTACCAAAAAAAATGTACGCAGGGAAGATGGCTCTTATTTAAAGTTTGATAAAAATGCTATTGTTATTATTGATGACGATGGTAACCCGAGAGGGACACGTATTTTTGGGGCTGTAGCCAGGGAATTAAGACAAAAAAATTTTACGAAGATAATATCTTTGGCTGCAGAAGTAGTGTAAAAAATATTCT
>MHYY01000075.1 GCA_001830285.1 Planctomycetes bacterium RIFCSPLOWO2_12_38_17
AATTCACCACTTTCATTCAATTCGGCTGTAATATTTGGGCTTAACTCAACGCTATCTGATTCTCTTTCGTCAGAGATGACTATATGCAAAATATCTTCCTCTTTAAAATATGCCATTTTTGTTTTATCCATATATAAACCTCCCCGTTTTAAATCGGAAATTAATTTGTTGTCGTGTAGTTGCATGAATTGTGACTGGTGATATTTCGTTTCTATGCTTCTCATATGGAATTATAACCAGTATATCATCATGCTTACCTACCACAATTAAACGTTAGGTTGCTGTATCAAGGTATCTTTCTGCTGAATGCCTCAATATATTTTCAATCTTTGAAAATACAAATCCCCTTAATTTTGCTCTATGCTTCATATAGTCAGTCCATATGATTACAGATTCTTCAGGGATCCCCACATCTCCTCCAATTTTCCATTTTTATTATTGCCGTACGCTCAAGCTAAGGGGCGCGACGGTCTTATGCCGCGTCCCTCTTGAGCGACTTGTTGGACGCAATGTTTACTTACAGGGAAATGCTTCCTGTAATACAAACAAAGATTCTCCAGCGATGTTCATTGTTTTTGAATATACTTCCCAGTCTTTTTTGGATATCAATTCACGATTTTTTTTTAATCTGTCGTTGATAAGTTGGCGGAGATTCATCGGACCAAGAGCAAGATTGTCTGGCTGACAGTAAAGCTGTTGTTGCTTTCGGTCGCGGAGCGTCGCATTGGCAATGCCATAAGAATCGAGCATGCCCATTAGGTACACATTTACAACCGGGGAGCCTGTGTCCTTATTTACAGCAGCGTCTTCTAGCTCCATATACTGCATGACAGACATCTCGGCTCCAAAAGATGGTGTGGTAGCTGCCAGCAAACAGACTAAGAGACAGGCACTCGATAATATTGTTTTTGTCATAAATTTCCTCCGTCCAACATTTATTTTTATCTTTATTCTATAATAGTTAGCATCCTATCTCACAAAATAGCGATTTATTGCTTTGGATGGTCTGTGTGATGATGATGAAAAATGCCAAACAATTTCTTTATGGTCTCCACATACCGATACCCACCGCCATTCTTTGCCTCTTGTTTGGCTACCTTTGCAGGATGATGGAGTAATTTATTAATGGTGCGTTCCATAGTATAAACCACCTGTTCCCAATCTCCATTATCAAGGTTCTTTATTTTTGGCTTCAGGCGGTCAAGTTCCTCTTTCCCGATAGTATGGAAATGATTGCGTAAGTGTGTTATTGCTGGTTCTATTTTCATTTCCTCCAGCTTTGCCATGAAGTGTTCTACTTCCTCTTCAATGATAGCCCGACATTTTTCCACCTCTCTTGTTCGTTCGTCTGCATTCTGATTAACAACGGATTGCAGGTCATCAATATTATAGAGATACACATTGTGAATATTTGCAACATCAGGCTCGATATCTCTTGGAACGGCGATATCAATAAGAAACATTGGATTACCCCTGCGATGCTTAATTGCATCTTTTACTTGATTAGCGTGGATTACGTAATGAGGGGCGGATGTTGAACTAATTATTATATCTGCTTTTGTAAGGTATTCGTTCAGTAATTCATACTTAATTGCCTGACCATGATATTCGTTGGCAAGCTCTTGCGCACGTTCAAAGGTACGGTTTGCAACTATAAAGGTGCGAGACCCTTCTTCATAAAGATGTTTTAAAAGAAGTTCGCACATCTCACCTGCACCAACAACAAGTACAATTTTACCTGTAAAGTCTTGAAAAATCTTTTCTGCAAATTCTACCGCTACGGAACTTATAGATACCTTCCCCTTTCCTATGGAAGTAGATGTGTGAACAATTTTAGCTACATTAAGCGCCTGCTGGAATAACTGGTTCATTACCTTGCCTGTAGCTTCTTGCATTGAAGCCATCATATATGCTTCTTTAACTTGAGAGAGAATTTGCGATTCACCTAATACCATTGAGTCCAGGCTAGAGGTTACGAAAAAAAGGTGGACTACAGCGCGATCATCCTTGTAGTGATACATATACTGGGAAAGGTAGTTTAATTCGATCCTATGAAAATCGGCAAGAAATGAAAGAACGTCCTCGACCTTTATTGAATCTTCTAATGAGGATACATATATTTCAACGCGATTACAGGTTGATAAGATAACAGCCTCTGCGTTTTGATATTTTTGTAAAAACATTGATAAAGCGGTAGAAATGCTATTTGTATCAAATGCCAGTTTTTCTCTGATCTCTACAGGGGCTGATTTATGATTTAATCCTACAACCAATATGCTCATTTTTAATCCGTAGTCTTAAAAATAATCTCTATTGTACGTTTAAGATTTCAGTGTTTGTTTGTTCGCTAACATTCTGAAAGGCATGTTTAGAACCCATAAAGAATGTTCCAATAAAGGTAAAGAGTACTAAACAAAAGCCGGCGATAGTTAAACATGCGATCTTGGTGCCATGGAAAGATGCAATAAGACGCATATGTAGCAATGCGGCATATACAAGCCATGTGGCTAAACCAAGAATAACCTTGTAATCAAGGTACCACGCCTCGCCCAGAACGTTTTGAGTTTTAACCCAGAAAGCGCCAAATACAAGACCTATTGTTAGTAATGGGAAGCCAAGTGAAATGGTCTTCCACATAAGGTTATCAATTCTTTCTAATGACGGCAATTTATTGAAAAGTGAACCAAATAATTTAAGCTTTAATTGCCTCTGCTGTGTCAGATACATAACGCTCAAGCTGAATGATATTGTAAATGCGGCATATCCTATAAATATGGGGATAATATGCGCTATGAGCCAGAAATTCCCAAGGCTTATTGTTATTAATAAATTGTTTCCGTCAAATGTTAACGCCCAGATAGAAAGTGCTGTAATTAGTGGTATCAGGAAAGTGTCCAGAGAGGGTATTTTGTAAAGATAGTCAAGGTTAATATAGACAAATAAAACACACCATAATAGTGATACAAAAGATTCATAAACATTTGTTATTGGAATGTTGCCTGATTCTAGGCCAAGAAATATCAGGAAACCGCTGTGGACAAAGAAGCCCATCACCATGGTCCACTTGGCTATTTTTTTATTAAAAAACGAAGGTTTTATAATATATCCAATAAACAAGACAGAGGATACAAAATACAAGATTATAGAAATTATAAATGGAATATGAGTTATTATTATCATATACAACTACTAATTTAAATGATAAACATATATTAATCAAATAAATTTTTGGGTTGGCAATGTAGCTTGTTTTCGTTTTTTTAATTGACAAAAATTTGCTTCCCCGATACCCTTTATTGTAATTTGATTATAGAGTGTTTGCTTTTATATAGGGTATGAGGCAACCCATAGGGGTTGCTTATGTATTTTTATTAATTTATATTTAAGTGAGGATTTTAAACAATGGTGGAAGAATTTAAAATAACGAAAAAAACAAGTATTGGGGAGGTAATTAAGAGGTACCCCGAAGCTGAACCTGTAATAAAAAAGTATTTTGGGGCAGGGTGCTTTACATGCCCTGGTTCAAAAACAGAAGACATTGCCTTTGGGGCAATAATGCACAATGTTTCACCAGACGTTATAATCAAAGAACTTAATGAGGTTATTTCTAAAAAGGCTTAGCTTTTAAGGTATAATTAAATTTAAGGTAACTAAGTTGTAAACAATTAAGATAAAGGAGATACGAATGAGAGAAGAGGTAGAAAATGCACTTAAACATATAAGACCTGCCTTACAGGCAGATGGCGGAGATATTGAACTTATAGACGTACAGGATGGCGTTGTAAAGGTGCGTCTCAAAGGCGCCTGCGGTTCGTGTCCGAGTGCTTTAATGACATTAAAATATGGTGTAGAAGAGCGTCTTAAAGAACAGATTCCAGGGATAAAGTCTGTTGAGCTCGCCTAAAGAATTTTGGTATCGTAATTCAGGATTTTATATTATTTTGTAAATTAAAAACAACACCTTTGTAGTTTATTTATTTTCTGAGGAGTATTTGAATGAGTCTCGTTTTAGGCCCAATTCATTATTGGATGTTTGGGAAGATAAAAACAACGGAAGCACGTGAATCAGCAATAGTTTCTGCATTTGAAACAAAATATGGTGTTGAAGCGGAAAAGATGCTTGAGAAAATTTTTCAAAAACATCCAAAATCTAGCACTACCAAACCACTTGATGAATTATTGGGAAATAAGTCCATCCATCAGGGGATTCAAAGCTTGATAATAGATGTTGAAACACGTGAGGCTGCAATAATAGCAGCCTTTTGTAACAAATACAGTGATGCCGTAAAAGTGGCTGCTGAGGCAGCTCATAAGCACGGTGTTTCCTGTGGGAAGGAAGCCGTTAAAAGCAAAGGATTATCAACCGCTGATTGTAATAGTGTATCAAAGGCATTTGAAGTAATTGGGGATTTTCTTTGCGATGGTATGCCTTGTGACAGGGGTGCACAGGTAGTATCCGAATCCGATAAGTGTGTGTCTTGGGACCATGAAAATTGTATTCACGAACAATATTGGAAAAATTCAGGAGCAGATTTCCTGGCGATGTGTAATATAATAAATGAGTGGATTGCTGGTTTTGGTGAAGGAATAAATCAAAAGATAAGTTACAAGCGGGAGAAAGCAATTGCTGCAGGAGATAAAACATGTCTAAGTAGTTATGAATTAAAAAACTGAGCATGTCAAATCGCTATGCGAGACAAATTTTGTTTTACGGGATAGGAGAAGCTGGTCAAAAAACTCTAAGAGAAAAGTCGGCTGCAATTGTAGGTTGCGGTGCACTTGGCTGTACTTCAGCAAATCTTCTTGTACGTAGCGGTTTAGGATATTTAAAAATTATAGACCGCGATTTTATTGAGGAGAGTAATTTACAACGTCAGTCCTTATTTGATGAAGAAGATATTAATAAAAACCTGCCAAAAGCTATTGCCGCACAAAAGAAATTAGAAAAAATAAACCCCCACGTTAGGATTAAGGCATTTGTAACAGATCTTAATCCATCAAATATTAACAATACCCTCAGAGATGCTGATGTTATTATAGATGGTACTGATAACTTTGAGACCCGTTTCCTTCTAAACGATTTTTGTGTGAAAAATTGCATACCGTGGATTTATGGAGCTTGTATAGGAAGTATTGGTATGACAATGAATATAATACCATCGAAAACACCGTGTTTACGATGTGTTTTAGAAGATATCCCTCCATTTGGTACTACTGAAACTTGTGATACAGCAGGAATTATCGCACCAATTGCTAGTTTGATTGCCTCTATTCAGGCAGCCGAAGCACTAAAAATCTTGACAGGTAATTTTGATGTCTTAAGCAAAGGCCTACTGAAAATTGATCTCTGGCGTAATGAAATTAAAAAGCTGCATATCGAAGATATTCGTGAGAAATCCGATTGTGTAACGTGCAAACAACACCACTATGAATTTCTGTCTAAAGATAGGTATTCAATGACAACCGCCTTGTGCGGCAGAAATGCCGTTCAGATTTTACAACGGGAAATGGCAAATATTGATTTTACCAAGCTTGCTGAACGATTAAATAAAGTAGGGGAGGTGTCATTTAATAATTTTATATTGCGTTTAAAAATAGATAAATACGAGCTGGCTGTATTCCCTGACGGACGTTCTATAATATCGGGAACAAACGATGTTTCTGTTGCAAGAGGTATTTATGCAAAGTATATAGGATCATGAAAGTAATATACATGTTAACCCTTGGTGGAAGTCTGCATATTTTTACTAATAATCTTTTATATAAATAAAATGTTGGGATTACTTTGCTAAATAATAAACTTTATTGGATAGTGTTATTGATTAATAAATTATAAGTTTTAAAGAGGTTTTAACATGATTTATTTAGATAATGCGGCAACAACATTTCCAAAACCAGAAATTGTATACAAAACCATGGATACTTTTTATCGTACACTTGGTGCAAATCCTGGTCGTTCCGGACACAAAATGGCTATGTTAGCTGAAAAAGAAATAGAAGACACCCGTAACGTTATTGCACGTTTATTTGGGATAAAAGACCCGGGTAGATTTATTTTTACGTTTAATGCAACCGACGCCATAAACATGGGAATTAAAGGCTTACTTAAATCAGGTGATCATGTAATTACTACTTATTTGGAACATAACGCTGTTTCGAGATCTCTATACGGACTCGAAAAAAGAAAAGTTATTACAATAACCAAGGCGAGAAACTCTGTGGAAGGTTTTATTGATCCTGATGATATTAAAAGTGCAATAAAACCTAATACAAAATTAATAGTCATTTCGCATGCGCCTAATGTCCTTGGAACAATACAACCAATTCAGGAGATTGGTAATATAGCGAGAGAAAACAATGTTATCTTTATGGTTGATGCGGCGCAAACAACGTGTGTGTGTGAAATTGACGTTAATAAATCATATGTGGATATGCTTGCATTCACTGGACACAAAGGTCCGCTCGGGCCAACAGGAACAGGGGGGTTGTATGTAGGAGAACGCTTAACTTTAGAACCCTGGAGAGAGGGGGGCACTGGCTTTGAGCCTGCTTCATTATCACAACCAGAAGAATTACCATTTAAATTAGAGAGTGGTACGCCTAATACAGTCGGCATTGCGGGTCTAAGGGCGGGAATTGAGTATGTTTTGTCTAAAGGAATCAATAATATTCGAACACATGAACAAAAATTGATAAACAAATTAATAAATGTTTTAAAGCATGATAATCGTTTTGTCTTATATGGAACAACAGATATTTCAAAAAAGGTTGGTATCCTTTCCATAAACATAAAGGGATATAAACCTGCTGAGGTTGGTGCGATTCTCGATCAATCCTTTGACATTGCTGTACGTCCCGGTCTTCACTGTGCCCCTTTTGCTCATCAAATGCTTGGTACGTTTCCGGATGGTACTGTTAGAATAAGCACAGGATTATTTAATACTGAAGATGATATAAATCAATTGATAAAGGCGTTAAATAAAATCGCCAGCGAAAAGATATAATTTTGAGACAATTAATATGTATTGCAGATACGAAAAT
>MHYY01000076.1 GCA_001830285.1 Planctomycetes bacterium RIFCSPLOWO2_12_38_17
TCGAAAGAGATTGGGTTTACAAAGATGAAATATTCACGAACTAAAAAAGATATGCTGGATATTTCCGGTATGGAACTGAAGGCTAACTCCGAAATTTTGGAAGCTGGTAATATAAATAATCATTTAACAGACGCGGGGATGGAAAGAAAACCTGAACTACCTGAATTCCCTGATATGATAGGGGATATTCAGCAACAATCTATTAACGAACAGAATCTTGAAAAAGAAGTGATGGAAGTATACAGTGCGGAATGCCATGAAAACAGAGAGTATACGTATGAATTGCCTCCTATGGATTTACTGGAAAAGCCTGTATTTGATCAGAATCATGATGATTGGGATCAGATTTCTCAACGCGCCCATGTATTAAGAAATACACTTATGCAGTTTAATATTAATTCGGAAGTTGTGGAGATCGAACGTGGACCTGTCATTACAATGTATGAACTCGAACTTGCTCCGGGAACAAAGGTAGGTAAAGTAGTTGGACTTTCAGATGACCTTGCTATTGCATTAAAGGCGCCGAGTGTAAGGATTGTTGCTCCATTGCTTGGTAAGTCATCTATAGGCGTGGAGGTTCCAAATATAAAGAGAAAAACCGTGATGTTGCGTGAATTGCTGGAGGTGTCAGAAGGTATACGCGAGAAAATGGCAATACCGTTACTCATCGGTAAAGATGTAGCAGGAAACCCTGTCATTTCTGATCTTGCATCCATGCCTCATCTGCTCATTGCCGGGACAACAGGTTCAGGAAAGTCCGTTTGCCTGAATTCTGTTATATTGAGTATTCTGTTTATGAGGCATCCGGGCGCCGTTCAGCTTCTACTTGTTGACCCCAAAATGGTTGAGTTCTCGCTCTTTAAAGAAATCCCGCATCTGATTAGTCCGGTGGTTAACGATATGAAAAGGGCAGCTTCTGTTCTTGAATGGGCAGTAAACAAAATGGAGGAACGATATGCATTGCTGGCAAGCGTTGAGGTCAAACACATTTATGCTTATAATAAACTTGGAGAGGTAGAAATTAAAAGACGTTTAAATCCTGAGGGTGACGCCGACCTTAGAGACGTCCCGTTTTATCTGCCTCATATTGTTATCATAGTAGATGAACTGGCTGATTTGATGATGGTTGCATCAAAAGAAGTTGAGACGTCTGTGATTCGTCTCTCACAAAAGTCAAGAGCCGTTGGTATTCATCTTATACTGACAACACAGAGGCCTTCGGTTGATGTGATTACAGGGCTGATAAAGTCAAATATGCCTTCTAGGATTTCGTTTTTTGTTGCTTCAAAGGTGGATTCAAGAACGATACTGGATCAAAATGGGGCAGAGAAACTGCTTGGCAGCGGTGATATGCTATTCTTACAGCCCGGTACTTCAAAACTAGTGCGTGTTCAGGGCGCTTATGTAAGCGATGAAGAAGTAAAGAATGTAGTTGAATATTTAAGAAAGTGTGCTTCGCCTCAATTTAATCAAGAATTAAAGTGTTGGAAGACAGGCGCTAAAGATAACAGTACAAAGGATGAATTATATAATGAAGCTGTGAGAATAGTGCTCGAATCGCAAAGGGGTTCTGTATCTCTTTTACAAAGAAGATTAGAGATTGGGTATTCACGCGCCGCCAGACTAATTGAGCTGATGGCAGAGGATGGGATTGTGGGAGAATATAAGGGCAGTCAGGCAAGAGAAGTGTTCCTGACACTTGAAGACTGGGAAGCACGGATGGAACGAATGAATAATGAAAATGTGGATAGTGTATAATATGAAGTCAAAAAAGGTTGCATTAATAAATTTGGGTTGTCCAAAAAATCTCGTAGATGCAGAAGAGATGCTTGGTAGGGTTGCATACAGCGGGAGCACAATCTGTCAATATCCGGAAGATGCGGAGGTGCTGATTGTAAATACCTGCGGATTTATAGACGACTCAAAGAAGGAATCCATTGATACAATTTTAAAGATGGCAAAACTCAAAGATGATGCAAGATGCAAAAAGTTAATTGTGACGGGATGCCTTGCACAGCGATACCCGGATGAATTACAAAAAGAGATACCCGAAATAGACCATGTTGTCGGATTAAAGGACTTTGATAAGATTACTTCATTATCTGGTTCGGGTAATAAGGGTGAAAAATCTCTATCCGTTCAATGTAACGATGATTGGCGCAATCGTATACGGTTGACGCCAAGACATTACGCTTACTTAAGAATATCTGATGGATGCGATAATCGCTGTTCATATTGCGCCATCCCTGATATAAGGGGGAAATTCTATAGCAGAACGATTGGAAACATCATGGAAGAGGCGCGAAAGATGGCAGGCGAAGGCGTGAAAGAGTTAAACATAATCTCACAGGATACTACCTCGTACGGCATTGATTTATACAGAAATAAACAGTTGCATGTATTATTGGAGAAGCTGTCAAAAATAAAAGACATTGAATGGATACGCTTACTTTATACTCATCCAGGTCATTTTTATCCTGAACTTATTAACTTTATTGCTAAGTGCGAAAAGGTTTGTAAATATATAGACCTCCCCGTTCAGCATTGCAATGACACGATTCTGGAGAAGATGAGACGCGGCGTAACACATACGCAATTAAGAACACTGATTGACAATCTTCGGAATCACATCCCAGGGTTATTTTTAAGGACGTCTGTTATCGTTGGTTTTCCGGGAGAAACGGAAGAACAATTTGCTGAATTGCTGGAATTCATAAAAGCTGTAAAATTTGAAAGACTCGGGGCTTTCACTTATTCACAGGAAGACGGTACGCCTGCCTCATCATTCAAAAAACAGTTACCAGAAAAGGTCAAAGAACAACGACAGAAGGAAATTATGCTGGCACAGCAGGAGATTATTATTAAAAAGCACAGGGGCTTAATCGGTAAATCAATCCCTGTTATTGTTGACGAAATGAGTGAGAAAGGCATATTTATTGGCAGATCGTATGGCGATGCACCTGATGTTGATAGTAAGGTGATAATACAAAAAGCTCATTTAAAAGCGGGCGATATTAAAAATATGCTAATAACTGGCACTGAAGGATACGATCTGATATCAACACTCATAAGAGAGGGATAGATGGCTTCATTTGATTACACAAAATCTACGGCGTTTAATCTGCCTAACCGGCTGACGTTGATGAGGTTTTTGCTGGCGATTGTATTTTTTGTATTCCTGTCATACAGCTATTATACAATAGCGTTTGGCGCATTTGTTCTAGCATGGTTAACAGATTGGTTAGATGGATATGTAGCTCGTAAAAAAGGTCTTTTGACTGATTTCGGAAGAATTGCAGACCCGTTTGTTGACAAGATTATCGTCTGCGGCGGGTTTATCATACTTATACAACACGACAATAATATAATCCCTGCATGGATGGTTGTGGTGATTGTTGCCCGTGAATTTCTGGTTAACAGCATCAGGAGTTATTCCGAGTCAAAGGGCATTGAATTCGGCGCTACAATGTGGGGCAAGGCAAAGATGTTCGTCCAGTCATTCACAATAAGTCTGACATTAATGTCTTTTGCATTTTTAAGTCATCTTGTGGTAATGAAACAATGGATTGTTGTAATGATGTGGGCTACCGTGATAATTACAGTAGTCTCAGGCATCAAGTACATGGTCAAGGCAGGTCCCGCAATATTGGCGAAGTAGAATTGTTTATATCTGCGCACGCACCAACAAATTCCTCACGGAGGGCAATGCCTGTTCTCCCCTCTAACAAGAGGGGCTGGGGGTGTGTTTCGTTCTTGTTGTATGGGTTAGCTGACCTTTGTAATAGATGGCAGTGGTAATATATTATATATATTCTTAGAGTCTTTTGTGTCTTACTTTTCACCACTAAGAACACGAAGCAAATAAAGAAAACATTCAAGATTAATTGTGAGTTCTGCTTTCTTCATGGCTATAAATTTTCTTTATCTCGTTGCCTTCTTAGGTAAAAATATCCGAAATCATTTGACAAACTTTGTATGAAATCTATATAAAAAAGACTAAATATAAATATACATATTTTTAAAGGAGTTATTTTATGCCTACTACAGAAAGAAAGACAAGACATCCTTATATATATATGAATCCTAAGATTCTGGATGGACAACCTGTCATAAAGAATACACGTACAAAAGTTCTTGATATTGCTATAAAATATGAATTTATCGGTTTGAGCGTTGATGATATTATAGATGAATATCCACATCTGAGGCTTGAACAAGTGCATGATGCCTTATCGTATTATTACGAAAATAAGGATATACTTAATAATAAATTGAGGGAAGAACAATCTTTCCTAACACATGTCAGAGGAAAATACCCTTCTAAAGTAAAAGCAAAACGCAAATGAGGATTTATGACAACGAGAATATAGAACGGTCTATAATTGATGGTTTGCGCAGGCATGGAGTGGAAGTTGTTTCAGCAAGAGAGATGGCGAACCACATAGAATATTTATAATATAGATTAGTAAATTAGCATAAGTAATAATAGAGTATTCACAAGGAGGTTAGATTTATGAAAAAAAAGAGCTTTAGGAGTAAGGTCTTACCAGATGGTCACCTTTATTGTCCAGACGAATTTATTCAGAAAAAAAATGCTAACTTTAAAGTAATTGTAACTTTCGAAGATGTTAATGCCGAGGCATCTGAGCATGAAGTTGAATTATCAGCTATCAATGATATATCTGAAGACTTTCTTTCCGAGGAAGAAATAAACTATTATCTCAATTTAAAGGAATTATGAGCCGCTTTCAGCAAGGACAAATATGGTTAGTTAATTTCGACCCGAGTTTTGGACATGAATATAAAAAAGTACGGCCAGCTTTAATTATTCAAAACAATAAATATATAGAAGACAGTAGCTTGTTAACGGTAATTCCAATTTCTTCACAGACAACTAAACTGGCAGAACTTGATATATTGCTAAATAAAGACTCAAAAAATAGGCTTATAACCGATTCTTTGATAAAAACAATACAAATAAGTTCTTTCGACAAGCGAAGGTTTATAAAATTAGTAGGAACCATTAATGAAGAAACAATGAAAAAAGTAATGAACAACATACAAATATTCTTAGAATATAAAAGATATAAATCACAGGGCGCATAGGGGCATCATTATGCTTTTTATAATTCTCTGTGAAATTTGTGGTTGAACATCTTGGCGGGTTCAGTTTTGTAACCTGAACCCAATGATTTTATAGGACAATGGTGTTTTCCAGTTTATAATAATTTCTTAAAGTATAAACATATGGGGTTCAAGTCACAAACTTGAACCCGCAGAAGAGAATTTTTATAATAATATAAGGTAAGAACCTTTTTTTTGTGACCTTCGTGTTGAAAATATTTTCTTTAACCCCTGTGGTTAAAAAGGAGGTATAAAAATGCGTATTCTTTTAAACCCCTTCAAAAGCCATCTATGCGTCTTATCATTTATTGCTTTTCTCTTGTTATTCACACCCGTACTGACTGCCAATGAGCCAGCAACAAAACCGACAAATCAGGAGTTTAAACAAAAGACCGCAAAACTCCAGATGCCCTTTATTGCCAATAATGGTCAGATGGATGGACAGGTGAAGTTCTATGCAAAGACATTCGGCGGGACGGTGTTTGTGACTAAAGAAGGAGAGATTGTGTATGCATTGCCAATGAATAGTTCGGAGTTGAGAGTTCAGGGTTTAGAGTCGGGGGTCAGGAGTCAGGGGTCAGCGGTCAGGAGACAGGGGTGTAGGGGCGAATTGCAGTCGCCCAACGGGATACACAACGAGGCAGGTATGTTGCATGATCATCGTATATCAGATATCGTGCATCCTGCATCATGGATCGTAGAACATGATAAGTCCGAAACCTGTGGTGAGCAAAGTCGAACCATCCAA
>MHYY01000077.1 GCA_001830285.1 Planctomycetes bacterium RIFCSPLOWO2_12_38_17
TGTCGTTAACACAAAAGACATATACGATAGTGAACCGGCTATTATAATCAGCGATAACAGAACCGATGTCTTGATCACCCGATCCGGAAAACCATCATCAGGAAATAAAACAGATTTTTCTTTATCGTCTGTCGTCATTGCTTATTTTTATTTTCACCTGACAACTTCTTTATCAACTTAAAAAATTCTATAAAACTTCCGGCAATTCCTAACATAATGAAAGACAACGTAAGCCAGGGAGCGGTATTAAATTTTTTATCTAAATAACTTCCCAGAAAGTATCCACCAGCAACGGCGCCTGCCGTTGTAAAGCTAAAGCTTCCCACCAGACCCAAGATACGATACATTTCACTGTCCTTCTTGCCAAAAACCAAAACCATCACCTATTTCCCAAATCTTCAAAAAGCCTAATCAGCGCCTGCTTTATATGCCAGACCGCCGTTATAAGAGAATCGACAATATTTAAATATACCAATGAGGCTTGAGGTTGACACACACCTTTGATTAATCGTTCTTCGTGCCCCACAGAATATCTTTCGACAATTTCATTGAGATTATTATATTTATCAACAACATACTTTTTGAGCACCTCATTCTTGGTCACTATTACATCACCGGCTGTTTTTAGTATATCAAGCGTTTCTTTGAAGAGATGACAGACCTCTTTTACAGCCTTATCACTAAACAGTATACCTTCGCTAACTTTGAATCTTACGTGCTGGAGAGTGGAATCCAATCCAGTATTTGCCATCTCGATACTATTTACAATCGACATCAGGGATTTTATCGTCTCCTTGTCATTACCAGATTCTGTTGCCTTCGCGCCTAAAAGCTTTCTCAATTCTGTGCCTTCGTTACGAATAATCTGACTCGTCTTCTTAGCCTCGTCAATTAAACCCACCTTGTGTTTGATAAAACCATCCATGCAAAGTTTTAAAATCGCCTCCGCTTTGAAGCACATACCACTGATGCGCTCCAATACACTCTTTAAATCTTCTCTTATATTTGTACTTGCCATGATTTACCCTTTATAAACCTATTACTACATCCTTGAAGGCATCAATGGTTGCGTCAATTTCCTTTACACCATGGACAGTTGACACAAAAGCTGCTTCAAACTGGGATGGAGCAAAATAAAACCCTCTTTCTAACATGCCGTGAAAGAATTTTGCATATCGCTTTGTATCACTTTTCTTTGCTGTATCATAATCTGTTACAGGCTGATCTGTAAAGAACGTACACAACATTGAACCAACCCGCGTATGATACGTAGGTAGCTTTGCGTCCTTACAAACCTTTTCCATGCCCGCAGCCAGCCTCTGCGACTTCTGCTCTAAGTCTTTATAAATCTTATTGTCCTTTAAAATTTCCAGGGTAGCAATACCAGCCGTCATTGCAACAGGATTACCAGACAGCGTGCCTGCCTGATAAATAGGTCCCACGGGCGATATACTATCCATAATCTCTTTTTTACCGCCATAAGCGCCAACCGGAAGCCCCCCTCCGATGATTTTCCCTAAAGTGGTTAAATCAGGCTGAATATTATAAAGCGACTGTACACCTCCATAATTAACCCTGAAACCCGTCATTACCTCATCAAATATCAAGACAATTCCATACTTTTTGGTTATTTCCCTCAAACCTCCCAGATAACCTTTTTTCGGAGGTACAACCCCCATATTGCCAGCAACAGCTTCTACTATAATACAGGCAATTTCCTTGCCCCGCTTTGAACAGACCTCGTTCACGGCATCCATATCGTTATACGGAAGGGATATTGTATGCTTAACAAAGTCTTGAGGAATACCCGGACTGGTTGGCGTCCCCAAGGTTGTCGCTCCAGAACCTGCCTGGATAAGCAGGCTGTCAACGTGTCCATGATAACAACCATCGAACTTGATTACGGCATCCCTCTTTGTATACCCTCTCGCCACACGTATTGCACTCATCGTGGCTTCTGTGCCCGAGTTAACCATCCTTACCTTCTCGATAGAAGGCATGGCCTCTTTGATAAGCTGTGCAAGTCTTATCTCCTGTTCCGTTGGTGCGCCATAGCTAGTTCCATTGGCAACTGCCTCATTAATCCTTTTTACAACTCTCGGATCCGCATGTCCCAGGATAAGCGGTCCCCACGAGCACACATAATCCACGTACTTGTTGCCATCCACATCCGTCATGTAGCAACCAGCGCCCGATTTTATAAAAATTGGCGTACCGCCAACACCGCCAAATGCCCTGACAGGGCTATTAACTCCGCCTGGTATAAAATTCTGCGCCTCAGCAAACGCTTTTTTTGACTTTTCGGTAATTATCTTTGACATGCAAAGTTGAATATTATATTTTAATAAACATTAATTATTGAAAATATTCAGGAACTTTAAAGACGCACATAATAACAAACCATATTTTTTTTGTCAATATTTTTCATACATTCTGATGATAAAAAAAATCAATTTAGGGGTGTTAATTTCCGGTAGCGGTAATACCCTTCAAAATTTCTTAGATCAGATAGAACAAGGTAAGTTAAATGCTGCTATTCAGGTAGCAATAAGCGGCAAACCCAATGCGGCTGGTCTTGATAAGGCGAGAAAACACGGCATTCCTACGTCAGTCGTTTCATATTCAAATCATAGTGACATTGATGCCTTCAGCCAAGCCATAACGAATGAATTGGATAAATACCCGATCGATCTGATTACCTTCGCCGGCTTCATGCACCTCTACAAAATTCCCGATAAATATAAAGGACGAGTTATGAATATACACCCCGGACTCATTCCTGCCTTTTGCGGTCATAATTATTACGGCAGGAAGGTACATGAGTCCGTTATAAACTATGGGGCAAAGGTCTCAGGATGCACGGTACATTTTGCTGATAATGTTTATGATAACGGACCCATTATCATTCAAAGGACTGTTCCCGTCCTCGATGACGATACCCCCAACTCACTCGCCGCACGAGTATTTCAGGAAGAATGTGAGGCATATCCAGAGGCAATACGTCTGTTTGCCGCGGGGAGGTTAAAGATTGAAGGAAGAAAGGTGAGAATACTCAAACCTTAAATCTGAGACAATACAAATGCCGCCAAACTTCTTAATAATTGGCCTTACAGCTTTAAATGCCTTGTGTATTCCCTTCACAACTATAATGTACCTAATCTTTCAGTCAGGAGAAAAACCTGATTGAAGAATTTAGGTTAAATAAATTAAAGAGGTAAAATAATGAGAAGCTGGAAATACATCATTACGTTTTTTGTATTCATTATTGTCAACCCGTTATGGGCACAAACGCCAGTTACAATATCGGAAACTCCCCCGAATTTAAAGATTACCTTTATTGGTGATCAGGGGCTGGGGAAAAACGCAGAAGCCGTTTTGAAGCTCATTAAATCAGAAGGTGCACAAGCTGTATTGCATCAGGGTGATTTAGATTATAAAAATAATCCCTCTGCGTGGGAAGCACAAATTAACAATATTCTTGGTCCTGATTTTCCCTATTTTGCATGTGTCGGAAACCATGATAAAAGAAAATGGAATGGGGAAAATGGTTATCAACAATTTTTGAAGAGCCGACTCAATCGGCTGGGTATTACATGGGATGGCGACTTAGGGGTGAAGTCATCGGTACAATACAAAGGCATTTTTATTATTCAAGTTGCACCTGGTGATGTAGGGTTTTATCATGCCGCTTATATAAGAGAACAACTTGCTGAAGATAAATCTATTTGGATGATTTGTTGTTGGCATAGGGATATGCACCTTATGCAAGTGGCTAGCAAGAACGATGACACTGGATGGGGTGTATACGATGAAGCAAGAAAGGGTGGGGCGATTATTGCAACGGCACACGACCACTCTTATGGTCGTACATATTTAATGAGCAATTTTGCAAAACAAGAGGTTACTGCTTACACCGGTTCATTAATCATTACATAAGGCCAGACTTTTGCCTTCTTTTCAGGTCTGGATGGCGAGAGTATTAATACCCAAAAACTCAAAGCGCCTTGGTGGGCAAGGCTTTACACAAAAACACAGGGCGCTACCTATGGTGTTCTTTTCGGTATTTTCAATGTAAATAGTATACCTAATAAGGCAACGTTTTACTTTAAAAATATCAACAATGAAATTATAGACCGTTTTGATGTAATTTCTTATGTTCACATAAAATAAGCATTTTAAAGAGCAGGAAATAACAAAAATTCTTAGGTAAAACCAGACAATGTATACATACAGCAAAGAAGCCCTCCCAAACGGACTACGCGTTATTTTTATCGAGATGCCGCATATCCACTCCGCTGTATTGTCTGCATACATTGGTGTGGGTTCAAGATACGAAGAGGAAAGACGGCTTGGCGTTTCGCACCTCCTAGAACACATGCTCTTCCGCGGGACACGGCAATTCGCAAATTCCTTTGAACTATTACAGGCAATAGACAATATTGGCGGCGACAGTGACGCCTACACATCGCCGGAACACACTGCTGTAATAATACAAGTACACAATAAATACATCGAGAATGCATTAAGCATACTGGGAGATTTATTACTCGGGGCAAATTTCAAACAAGACGATATTGAAATAGAAAAACGTATCATCCTCGAAGAAATGAAGCAATTTGTTGACGTTAAGGGCGACTACGTCTGTATTGACGATATGTCGTTTTCGCTCATGTGGAAGGATGGCGCAACCAGTACATATTTGTTTGGCGATGAAAAAACCATTACAGGAATAACCGTTGAGGACTTAAAAGCGCATTACGAAAGATTCTTTGTCCCTGAAAATATGGTTCTGTGTATAAGTGGGAACATCAAAAAGGAACAGGTTATTCATCTTATAAACAAATCATTTGGAAATTTACAGGGAAAATTTACGGGTGAAAAACCACCTTTAAAAACCACGCAAACAGAACCGAGATATTTATTCAAAAAATCACCTTCCCAGACTGTCAGCTTTAAGCTCTGCCATAAGGCATACCCATATAAACACAAAAATGTCCTTATTACACTTCTGATTTCAGATGTGCTGGGAGGAGGCATCAGTTCAAGGATGTCGCTAAACGTGAGGGAAAAACTGGGGTTGGTTTATGATATTGCTTGTTATCCCACCATGTTTTCTGATGTGGGGTCTATTGACATTTACACGTCAACAAAAAAGAGTAATCTCGAAAAGACCACAAAGGCAGTAATGGACGAAATACATAAATTCTATCGTGAAGGTATAACGGAACAGGAACTAAAGAGGACGGAAGCGCGCGTATTCAGCCAGACACAGTTAATCATGGACAGCCCACTTGCCATGGCTAACTGGTTTGGCATTGAGGAGCTATTACTTGCGCCTCAAATGCCCGATACCCCTGAAAAACAGGCTCAAAAAATCCATGATATTAAACTGGAGGATGTACAGAAGGTCATTTCTGAGATATTTGTCCCCGAAAAGCGCAATTTTATTGTAGTGGGGGCATTTAGTTGGTTAAGCAAAAAACATACAATATCACTTCTCAAATAGGGCATGAATAAAACTGGAAAAATTGTTATTTCTAGCGTAACGAGAAATCTCTGACCATTGACCGAATATCCAATATCATTCCTTTTTGTATATACGACCGTTTTTCTTGTATGAGGGTGAAGTAAGCGCAACAATTAGATACCCCTCTATATAAAAAGAAAGCGGCATCGTACCTCTCGGCATGATACCCCTTTTCTTAACTAATTAATTAATTTATGCTCAGCAATTATTTTACTTCGTTACGCTTACAGTTGCTTTTGTCTTCAGGTTCGCTGTGGACTCCTTGAAAGTTACCTTCGCTGAACCATTATTGTTGCCTGTAATCGTGAATGTCACCCGTCCATTAGCATCTGTCTTCACCTTAGACGGTGAAACCGTTGTTGTACTGCTGTCATTGACAGAAGCCTTTATCGTATCATCAACTACTGCGCATCCATTCACGCCTGTTACCGTAATAGTTACAGTTGTGCTGTTGCCCTTCTCTACTGTAATCGTAGAAGAACTTGAAGTTATTGCCGTGGCAACATCACATGATTCCGGTGTTGCTGTTACTGTTGGCGTCGGAGTTGGTGTTGTTACAGGCTCTAATGTAAAATTAGCCGTTGTCGTTTCACCCGATGCTACCGTTACTTCCTGCGATGATGATTGATAACCAGTTGCCGAAGCCGTCAGCGTATATCCACCAACGGATACGTCCTGTATCACATATGTGCCAGTTATATCACTTATCCTTCTTGTCATTGCAACGGTTTGACCTGCCATAGATATTATTGCTCCATTTATGCCATTCTTTGTTACAGCATCCATTACTCTGCCCGTAATATTACCTGTTAAAATTGCTGGCGTTGCTGTAACTGTTGGTGTTGGTGTTGCTGTTGACGTCGGTGTTGTAGTTGCTGTTGCTGTCGGTGTAGGCGTAATTGTTGGCGTAGGTAGTGCTGAAATTGTCGTAAAGCTCCATGTGTAGTCAGATGTCATTGCATTACCGTTTAAATCCTTCACCCCTGTGGTAACCGTTGTCGTATACGTTGTATTGAAATCCAGATTTGCAGACGGTGTAAATGTGACTGTCATGCCACTATAAGAGCCTGTCCCACTGATATTACCACTCCCATCGCTTAGTGTAAATGTATTTGTTGTAATGGTAGAGGCATCCATTACATCGCTGAACGTGACGGTAATGACACTATCAATTGCTACACCGGTAGCCCCATTGACAGGACTTGTGGAAATGACCGTTGGCGCAGTAAAGTCCCCCGTCGTAAAGCTCCAGGTGTAGGGAGATGCCATTGCATTACCGGCTAAATCCTTTGCCCCTGTGGTAATCCGTACCGTATATGCG
>MHYY01000078.1 GCA_001830285.1 Planctomycetes bacterium RIFCSPLOWO2_12_38_17
TCTATATATTTGTTAAAGTATTTTACTGTTTTTCCAACAATATCGGGGTATGTGGATACAACTATTTCTCCGTTTGCGCCATCAATAATGGAAATAATGTTATAGTGTTTATAAAATTGTTTGAGGGCATGAAGATTTTCCAAAACCCGGTTGTAATTTATGCGTGCAGTTTCTGAGTTCATCAATTGATGAACGTTTTCGAACCTTCGTCTCTGTTGCAAAAGACTTGTTGTTGCTGCAGCGAGCACTTTATTGCGGGCAATTACAGAGGTATCTATAAATCGCTCTTCCAGCCAGTTGTTTAGTTCTCTTTTTTTCAGGTCAGCGATAGAAGTAAGTTGCTCGATAACTCTTTGTTCGATGGCATTCTTGCTGCTGTAGTATTCTACAATACAAACGAATAGCAAAGGTATGGTAGTCAATAGGCAGATGTAGAATATAATCTGAACTTTGATGCTGTTGAATAGATTTCTATAGTATTTCATACAGCTTTATACAGGTTTTATCATTTTTTAAATTTTTATTTGTTCTTAATAAATTCTATCGGTAATCTTAAGGTATTCAAGAAAATTTAATTACTAAAAGCTGCCAAGAGTATTGCGTGTGTTTTTATACGATTATGTCTAAATAAATTTTATAGAACCTATTTGAGCGATTTTTGTCTTAAATATTCTGCAAATTGCTAGAACTCCTTGTAATAAAATGCTAAAATTTTTAACTTGTTATAATGGATTATTATAAATAAGTAAACAAACCATAACCTTACTTAAAAGAGGAATCAGGCAGAGATGATTTTCATTACAAATTTTTTATGAATGAAACAATCAAAGCAACTAAGATATCAGGAGTATTTTTGTGGAAAAGAGTGACTTTAGGGAAACAGTTTTTGCCTTCAATAAATCCGATGTAGTCGCTTCATATGACCTGGATATGGATATTTGGCACCCAAACCGCGTGAAAATGGCATCGGTTTTATGTGAGTTATTACCTTTTAATAAAAATGCCAATTTACGCATGGTGGATCTTGGTGTAGGGACAGGATACGTTTCTTATAGAATATTAGAAACGTTCCCAAATGCAACAATTATAGCCATAGATGCCGCAGAATTGATGATAGAAAAGGCAAAGTTGCGGCTTAAGGATTATCTTAAGCAGATTACATTCAAAAACCTTACTTTTCAATCGTTACTTGAGGCAGGAGAAACTATTTCAGATATAGACTTAGTGGTTTCAACATTTGCGCTTCACCATTTATACAGAGAAGAAAAGCTTAAATTATTTAAGTATATTTATTCAATTTTAAGGACACATGGCTGGTTTGTGAATGGCGATGTCTTTAGGACTAACAACGCGGTGATTGAGGCAAGATACCGATACTTGCATCACCTTGGAATCCAACATAGGACAAAGGTAATAAAGAACCAGGAAAAGTCTCGAGACCAAATTTCTTCTGAATATCTGGAGAAAGAAACAAAGGATGGAGACCATCCGTTAGTTCTTAATGATGATTTACAGTTACTTTCTGAAGCCGGGTTTTGTACAGTAGAATGCTTCTGGAAGGAATACAGAGAAGCTGTTTACGGTGGAATAAAATGATACGTCTAAATGATTTGAGTATTTCTTTTGGCAGCAGGAGTATTTTAAACGATGTTTCTTTACACATCCGGCGGAATGATAGGATTGGTCTGATTGGTCCAAACGGCGCCGGTAAATCTACACTTTTCAAGCTTATTTGCAAATTAATAGAACCGAGTAATGGCGAGCTTATCATTGCAAAAGATATAAATATAGGTTACTTACCACAGGAAAAATTTGTTTTTGAAAGAATGACCGTGTTTGAAGAAGCACGGTCAGCCTTTAGCGATGTCATTTACATCAAAACCCAAATTGACGGAATCCATGGTTTACTGGAAGATCAATCCCTAAGCAGCGAGGAACATCAATTGCTTCTTGATAAGTATGCAAACTTTCGACATCAACTGGAGGTTATTAACGGTTCAAAGGTTGACGCCGAGGTGAGCAAGGTTCTAAAGGGTATGGGATTTAAGGAATCCGATTTTGTAAAAGAAATTAACGATTTAAGCGGCGGCTGGCAGATGCGGGTTGCGCTTTCCAAGCTGTTGCTTCAGGACCCCAATCTGCTGTTGCTTGATGAACCTACAAATCACCTTGACATTGATTCTATTCTGTGGCTGGAGGAATACCTTAAAGAATTTAAAGGAAGTATTATTATTGTGTCGCATGACAGGGCATTCCTGGATAGAAATGTAACAAAAATCTGGGAGTTAGAAAAGGGTGAGGTGGATGAATATTACGGGAATTATTCCTTTTATGAGGTTGAAAAAGAAAGACAGACTGAATTGCAGATCGCACGATATGTAAATCAACAAAAAAGAATTAAAGAGGTTGAGCGTTTCATAGAGCGGTTCAGGGCAAAAAATACAAAGGCGTCACAGGTGCAGAGCCGTATCCTCATGCTTGAAAAGATGGAGAAGGAAGACCTACCTGAAGACGCCGTAGCCAAGGTGAAATTCAGGTTTCCAGCATCGAAGCAGAGTGGAGTGACTGTTCTGGATGTAAAAGCCGTATCACATAAATATGATGGTTGTTTTATATTCTATGATGTTTGTTTTTCAATTGAGCGTGGAGAAAAGGTTGCCCTTGTTGGGCAAAATGGTTCAGGTAAATCTACATTATCACGTATAGTTGCCCGTATTGAACAACCGCTTTCAGGTACCGTAAAGATGGGGCACAATGTAATGTTTGATTATTTTGCACAGGAACATGCGGAAAAATTAAATAATGATAACACCTTATTACAGGAAATGGAATCTGCAGCCGCATTTTCCATGATCCCTTATATAAGACATATATTGGGGGCTTTTTTATTTTCTGGAGATGATGCTTTTAAAACTGTAAATGTTCTAAGCGGCGGGGAAAAATCACGACTCACCCTTGCCAAGATGCTTCTTAAACCAACTAATTTTCTTATTCTGGATGAACCAACAAACCATATTGATATTGTAACCAAGAAGATTCTTAAGAATGCCTTATTAGATTATCCCGGTAGCTTGTTAATTGTTTCGCATGACAGGGATTTCCTCGATGGGCTTGTATCGAAGGTTTATGAATTAAGAGAGGGCAGACTCCATGTACATATTGGAAGTTTTAAAGATTTTCTTGATAAAAAGGCGTTAGATTTACATATAGGATCTATGAGGGACGATACCAAAGTTAATACATCTCCCAAACTTGAAGAAAGCGGCTCACAGAAACAATTGTATTTATTGAAAAAGGAACAAAATGCCAGGAAAAGAAGGCTGACAAAAGAGGTTCAGGATATCGAAGGAAAGATTGCCTTATTAGAAAATAAAAAAAGAGAATTGGACAGCATTTTTCAGGATACAACTTTGTACAGTAATAAAGAAAAGTCAGTTGAGATTAACAAGCAATACAAGATCATAACCGATGAACTAAGCTCTCTTTGTAACAGGTGGGAGACGGTTCATGCCGAGCTGGTGTCTGTTTGTGATAATTAATTTGATTTTAAAGGTTAATTTTTATAAGATTTTTTGGCTGTATTTTTTATATAAAATTTCAGAATATTTAGTTTTTAAAGAAAATGATTTACAACATCGGAATTATATCCCTTCTTTCCAATAACCAGATAAAAAAACAAATCTTTAAATTAATAACGATTCTTCTGATAACCTTTGTTATTGTCAACTTGAGTGGTGTCGTACATGCCGTTACCTTACAGGGAAACATATATAAAACTTCTGGGAAAAAATATAGCGCAAGGCACTGGATTAAAAATGGGCAATCAAAATATAGCCGCGCTAAGTACGAACGCGCTGTTAAGGCATTTAAAAATTCGATTGCATGCTATCCAGATTATTTTGAGGCATGGGATGGATTGGGGAATGCCCTTTATTGCATTGGTAGTTATGATGCTGCGATTCAGGCTTATGATAAGGCATTGGACGTTAAACCTGATAGTAATCCAACAAAAGTAAACAAGGGAATAGCCCTGTATAAAAAAGGTAATTGCGAGAAGGCATTAAAAATATTTGATGAAGCTATTAAAGCAGAACCAAAGCTTTCAAGCACATTGTATAACAAGGGCGTTGTCTTAATTTCCGTTGGCAGATACAGTGAAGCGATAGCCGTATTTGATAAAGCAATCGAACTTAATCCGCAAGATGAATTATCGTGGTGTGGGAAGGGCTATATCTTGATTCTGCTTGAGGGTTATGAGGAAGCCCTTAAATTCTTCGCCAAAGCAGTTTCTAATAATCCTAACAGGGGTTGGGCGTGGAATAATATGGGAATTACACTTGACAGGCTTCGTATGTACGATGAAGCTATAAAGGCATTTGATAAAGCGTTAGAGATTAATCCGAAGAATGCAAGGGCATGGCACAATAAGGCAAATACTTTATACAATATAGGTAAATATGATGAGTCAATGAAGATATACAGCAAGGCTGCAGAATTGGACCCATTCTTGTATGCAGGCGTAAAAAAGTAATGAGCTTATAGGAATTCTATGGTTAGAGAAATGAAGAAAATATTTCTTAATATATTATTTGTTTTTGCATTTAGTGTTTTACCTGCGATAAGCCCATTTTATTTAACTATGGCCGACTGGTCTGCTAGTTCGCTTGAAAATACAGCAGTATGTACAGCATCAGGGCAACAAAGCTTTCCTCAGATAGTTAGTGATAAAGCCGGGGGCGCTATTATTGTATGGGAAGATACGAGAAACGTTCACTTTGATATTTATGCACAGAGGATTGATGCGCAAGGCAACGTATTGTGGATGGGAAATGGCATTCCTGTTTGTACAGCCCCGGAGAATCAGAATAAACTAAGAATAATAAGCGATGGGGAGGGCGGTGTAATTATTACATGGCAGGATATCAGAAGAGGAAGCGGTAATTATGATATTTATGCACAAAGAATTGATAAAGAAGGGAAACCACGATGGGCAGAAAATGGCGTAGCAGTATGTACGGAGGTCAATGCACAGAATAGTCCGTGTATTGCAACAGATGGCAGTGGTGGCGCTGTTGTAATATGGCAGGATTTAAGGACAAACTATGCAGACCTTTACGCTCAGCGTATCAGTAAGGATGGAGAAATGTTATGGGCGATAGATGGTGTTCTTATTTGTGGGACATCAGGCGCACAAAGCGCGCCTGTGGCAGTGGACGATGGTGCAGGTGGAGTTATTGTAGTATGGCAGGATTTTCGTAGAAGTTACGCAGATATATATGCCCAGCGAGTTGATGGAAGCGGTAAAATATTATGGGACAAAAACGGCGTTGCTGTATGTACTGCTTCTGGACACGAAAGCTTTCCTGTTATAATTAGTAACAAAGCTGAAGGTGCAGTCATAGCCTGGGTTGATACTCGTAACGGTAACAACGATGTTTTCTCCCAGCAATTGGATGGCAATGGGTCTATACATTGGAAGGAGAATGGTGTTGCAGTGTCCATTGCAAAGGGCAATCAGAACTACCCGGTTATTACAAGTGATGGGGCAGGTGGCGCTTATATTGCATGGTCAGATATGCGCAGTGGAGAGTCTGATATTTATATTCAGCGGATTGATATTGCAGGAAATGCTTTATGGATTGAAGATGGTTGGGGTATTTGTACAGAAACAGGAATTCAAAATTATGTAAATATTGATAATGATGGCGCAGGCGGCGTATCGCTAGTCTGGAATGACAGCCACAAATCAACTTTTTTTGATGTCTACGCACAATGGATTGATCAAAAAGGGCAATTAAGATGGGGTGATAAAGGTCTGGCTGTTTCTATGGCACCC
>MHYY01000079.1 GCA_001830285.1 Planctomycetes bacterium RIFCSPLOWO2_12_38_17
TGTCTGCAAACCCACTTTACCTTATTAAAGGAGTCTTAGGCAGGACTCTTTATACAATTCCTCAAAGACCAGAACGTATCCAGATAGAAATTACAAACCGCTGTAATTACACCTGTGGCATGTGCCCGCGTGAGTCGTTTAATCTGCCAGAACAAGATATGCCCTTTGATTTTTTCAAGCAAATTATAGACAGGCTAGAACCTTCGTTTAATATCACGCTTACAGGATGGGGGGAGCCTTTACTACATCCTGCATTAATTGACATGATTGGTTACACAAAGGGTAAAGGACATAATGTAGGCGTAACGACAAATGGCTTATTACTGGCTACATTTATTGAAAAATTAATAGAAGTACAACTGGAAAAACTAACCATATCGCTGGATAATGTTGAGGATTCATACGAAGTGGCAGAGGGTCATCCCTCCAATAAAGTTGTTATAAATAATATTGAATCTTTAATAAAATATCGTGGCAATAGAAAAGCCCCTATGGTTACTATTCAAATAACAATACATAACAAACAACAGTGCATCAGTACAGTCAGGTTTGCAGGAGAAGTAGGCGCTGACCGCGTGTATTTGGTGCGTTTAAACCTTCCAATGGGAAGGCACGGGTTAAAAAGACCGAGTTTAGAAGAGGAGTTGGAAATTTATAAGGAGGCGGAGATAATAGGTAAGAAATATGGGTTACAGGTAGACAATAATTACACTGCATTCGATAATAGTGTGTTAAGGTTGATTTACAAAACATTGCGCCCTGCAATGTATAGATTTGATAAATTATGTCCAAAACCATATGATTATTTGTATATCAATATTGATGGTAAGGTGACACCGTGTTGTGATTTACCCAGACATGAGGTTGGTAATATATTAAAGCAGGGTATAGAGGAAATATGGCATTGTGAGAATATGCAATATTTTCGAGAACACCAGAATGATGTTTGCGGTACATGCGACGCATTGAAATTGAAGCACTTGAATTAGTATTAATAGTATTAGTCATTAAATGATTATATGATTAAAGATGAACACAGGGAAGCATCTCTGAGGAAGATGAAGCGTCTGGCAACAGGTTTATTGCTGTTGATGACGTTTATTTATTTTATATCTAAGATTTATGAAAGGAAGTATGCATGGCTTGGATTTATTCATGCATCAGCAGAGGCGGCAATGGTTGGTGCGCTTGCCGATTGGTTTGCCGTTACAGCACTCTTCCGTTACCCGCTCGGTATTCCTCTTCCTCATACTGCAATTATCCCTACTAATAAGGACAAAATAGGCGAAAGTCTTGGAAATTTTGTCGAAACAAATTTTCTCACAGTTGAAGCTATAGAAGAAAAACTTCAGTCTTTTGATATTGCAGGCAGGGGGGTCAAATGGCTTGCACATCCCGAAAATAACAACCTTATAATTGACGAATTTTGTACCTTTATTCCTAAGATATTTGAAGCTACCGCAGATAAAGATATAAAACATTTTCTTGATGAAAACATATCACTGGCTATTAATTCAATTGAGCTTACTCCTGCTGCGGGACATTTTCTGGATTTATTGACCTTTAATAACAAACACCAGGTATTATTTGATCGTGCGCTGATTCTTGTAAACAGGCTGTTTGAAGAATATAAACCTGCACTGCGGAGAAAGATTAAAGAGGAAAGCCCACTGTTGTTTAAGTTGTTTGACGGAGATGATAAAGTTTACCAAAAGTTTGTAAACGTAATCCATGATACATTAGACCAGATTGCTAATAATCCAGGGCATGAGTTACGCAAGAAATTTGATAAAGTAACAAAGGAGTATATAGATAAGTTGAAATCCTCGTCTGAGTATAAATTAAAAGGTGAAGCGCTGAAAAAAGAATTTATAGAAAATCCTGTAATACAAAAATACATTAATAACGTAAGAAGCGATGTCAAAACGGCAATATTAAGAAATGTTGATAATCCAGATTCTTATTTCAGGGCAAAAACCAAAACCGCTGTAGAAACAGTCGTTGATGAGTTACTTAATGACTCAAAAATACTTCAGAGGATAAATGCATGGATACAGGATGTTATTGTTGATTTTATAGGCAAGCATCGAAATGAAATCGGCAGTTTAATTACTGAAAAAATTAAACAGTGGGATGCACATACCGTTACACATAAGCTGGAATTACAGGTTGGAAGGGATTTGCAATACATTCGCATTAATGGTACTATAATTGGCGGGTTTGTTGGTCTTCTTATATATAGTGTATCTCTGTTAATTCCATAGAAGATTTATTAAAATAAATCAAATAATTATCTATGTAAATGTGTCATGTAAATATCCTGTGTATTTTAGAAATGGAGCGGAATTAGGTGGAAGCAAAACAAGCGATAGAAAGAATTGCTAAATTAAAAGATAGCGAAATAGGACCTACTGAAGAAAATGTGAAACAGAAAATTATTGTACCGATACTTGAATTGTTAGGTCATAAAAGAGAAAACTTAGAATTTGAATATCGCACACGGGGAGGTGGTAAACTAGATATTTTTATAAAATACGTACCTCCAGATTGTAAAGTAATTATTGATACTAAAAATTATGGTGAAAATCTAAATGATCATATAGAACAAATAAAAGAATATACTTTTGATGAGGCCTCATTGCTTACCCTAATAGCAAACGGCACTGAGATTAGAATTTATAGCCCACTCCGAGGTGTTGCGTTTGAAAGGTCTTTATTGTATTCAATCAAAAGGCATGATTTAAGCAATGAATCAAGTTGGGCATTACTTTCAGACCTTTTGCATATTGAAAACTTACAAAGCAGGAATGTATTCCGAAAAATAGAGGAGCGAGAACGACAAATTAAAGAGGCTATGGCAAAAGAGGAACATCTTAAACAAGAATATGAGGAAAAGGTCGCGAATATTAATACTGATATTGAAACTAAGGAAGAAGAGATCGAACAATTAAAAATTGAAAAAGAATATTTGGGAAAGGAAGTAGAATCTAAAATAGCCGGGATATGGAACAATATAGCTTTACCACTCGACCTCCTTAAAATTCCTGCAACATCAATTAATGTTAGAAGTGCATCGGTTACTACACAAGAAAAATATTCAGAAAAAGCTAAGATTGTTCCTTTCAAAGAATTGATAGATGCTGGTCTAGTAAGAGATGGACAAATCTTATACCTTTGTCATGGTGAACAATTATTCAAAGAAGAACAAGCAAAGATTGTTGCAAATAGAAATAAATTGAAATACATGAGAGATGATAAGCTCTATTCTAAATCAGCATTGGCACATATGCTTCTTAAAAAACACGGAGTAATACGTACTGATGCTATAAGAGGTCCTTTATATTGGAGAACAGAGAATGGAAAATTGTTAAATGATCTTGAAGAGCAAATCAGAAGACAGCACAATAAATAAGAAGATAGCCTGTGGAAATAGCTCCAAGAATCAGTGTCAGTGAGAAAGTGCGTTTTGGCAAACCTGTCATTACCGGGACTCGAGTTCCTGTTGATCTTATCCTCGGTAAATTGGCAGGGGGGATGACTTACGAAGAAGTTATGGTTGAGTATGAGATTACACGCGAGGATATACTGGCGGCTCTCGATTATGCAGCCAAGACATTGGCAAGTGAAGAAATCAGGGCAGTAAGTTAACGTGCTGAAGTTTGTAATTGACGAGGATATGCCACTACAGCAAGAGTTCTCAAGGGCAATGGTTACATGGTTAAGGACATTCGGGATTGTGGGCTTCGTGGTGCAAATGACGAACAGGTTTACCAATTTGTTCAGGATAACCAAGCTGTACTTATTACTGGTGATATGGGCTTTGGCAACATACTGTGTTTTCCAATAGGACATCATTTTGGTATTGTTATTGTCCACTTTCCTAATGAGTTAACAACTGACGAGATAAATCGACAACTTGTCGAACGATTTAGAGATTTAACTGAAGATGATTTTAAAGGTAATTTGATTGTAATAGAACCAGGTAAGATATAATTAAAAAGAAATAATTATGATCAAAGCGGAAAATGCAGATAAGGTAGACATAAATGAAAAGGGATGGCTTAGGGTGGCAAGTGGTAACGCCGCTTTTAATTTTTTGAAAGAAACAGGCGAGGATATCTATACCCTTTCTGATGGAAAACCTTTTCATGAACAGAGGTAAAGCAATATTATGAAAATTACATTTCTTGTACCACCTCCCATTGACGGGAAGATTCCTGAACGTGTTGCGGGTTGCGCCTATCTGCTTTATTACGTTCCGAATATCTTTCTCCTTAGCGCAGCCGCTGTTTTGGAGAAAGCAGGTTATGAGGTAAGATATATTGAGACCACGATAAAGAAATGGCAAAGAGGGCATTTCTTGGCATATTTGAAAGAAGACCTGAGCGATGTATATTGCTTCTATTCCGTTAACCTTTCACAGGGAACCGATATATATGCATTGAATGATATTAGAAATTTACGTGGGGATGTGCCTGTAATATTTTTTGGTCCCGCTCCATCCGATAGACCTGCAGAGTTTGTAGTTGATAATGATTCATACGTTGTCAGGGGTGAGCCTGAATATACAATGGTAGAACTGTTAAAAGCGCTCCATTCTAAATCGAGTGTCAATGGTATAAAAAGCGTCTCTTTCATGGATAATGGTGAAATTATTCATAATGTAAACAGAGAACTAATAGAAGACCTGGATTCACTTCCATTTCCGGCAAGACATCTCATCGAAGAAAAAGAGGTCTATTATAATCCCAAGTTGGGGAAACGCCCGTTTACAGCTGTTTGCACATCGAGGGGTTGTTCTTATAGATGCATATATTGTGTTCCTTCTTCACTAAGTTTTTCAAGGGAGCTTGAGTATAAACATTATTTGGGAAAGAAACCGCCGGTAAGAAAGAGGTCACCTGAAAACATCATCGAGGAATTTAAATTACTAAGGTCACAGGGATACAAAGCCGTGAACGTGCAGGATGATCAGTTTGTGTGGGGCGCAGAGCGGACAATAAAGATTTGCGAGGGAATAAAAGACCTTGATATCGTGTGGGGTTGTTCTGCAAGGTCTGATCATTTGAATGAGCCTATTGTTAAAACGATGGCAGAGGCAAATTGTAAGTTTATTGATCTTGGTGTGGA
This sequence comes from Planctomycetes bacterium RIFCSPLOWO2_12_38_17, assembly GCA_001830285.1. GTDB lineage: Bacteria > Planctomycetota > Brocadiia > Brocadiales > Brocadiaceae > PLOWO2-12-38-17. The sequence goes on from MHYY01000079.1 coordinate 5,131, forward strand.
GTCATTTAGCCAGGAGATACTCGATTATGTTCGGAAGGATATTGACGTTAAGAAAAATGAGGAAGCCATTAAACTGGTAAAAAAATATGGTATATCTGCCAAGATCAATATCATGTTTGGCGCTTCACCAATAGAAACAATGGATACCATAAAGAAGAATATGGAAGAGGTAAAACGATTGAAGGTAGACCAAGTCATGTATAATATTGCAAATCCATTTCCTGGCACTGAATTTTATAAGATCGCAAAGGAAAACAAATTGTTTGTTTACGGTGACTATAAACCTGTCAATGTGGCAAAAGAAGCAAATATTGCATATCCACATCTTTCCAAAAAAGACCTTGAAGATGCCGTTCGGCGTGCTAATTTTGAATTTTTCCTGACACCACGTTTTATTATAAAAAATATTCGACGTCTGGGCTCACTGGATTCATTAAAAGCCATGTTTAAAAAACTCTTTTAAAGAATTTCATTTTTTGTGGCTACCAGTAAAGGTGATTCTAATGAAATTTTCCATCCTTGTTCCTGCTTTCAATGAGGAAAAATCCATTGCATCATGTCTCGATTCACTTA
>MHYY01000080.1:0-7504 GCA_001830285.1 Planctomycetes bacterium RIFCSPLOWO2_12_38_17
AGATAAATTCATTCTGGTCACATCTGCCGCTCATATGCCGCGCTCAATGGCACTGTTCAAAAAAAAGGGAATGAACCCTATACCAGCACCAACCGATCACTGTTATAAAAATATTAAAACCACGCATCCTAGCGACTTCTTCCCTAATCCCGGCGGTTTAATTAAAACAGAAACAGCCTTGCACGAGTATCTGGGAATAATCTGGTCAAAATTGAGAGGTGATATATAGGGGAAGGAACATATCTTATATAGTGGACGTCGAAAATAAGGAAAAGGCTTGCCTAATACTTGCTATGGGGAATGACATTGTAACAATAGAACGTAAATTTTATTAAGCCGTTTACTATAATTTACAGCACCTCTGTAACCCTACGCACCAACTTATTTCAACGTCACAAATCCTTTGTTTTTAATAAATATACTCACAGCCCCGCTCGTTTTTAAAAATCCATCAATAAGGGTCAGAAACTCATTAACAGAATTTATTTCTTCTGTGCCCACCCTTGTAATCAAATCACCGCGCTGTATACCGGCATGTTCCGCTGGACTATTAACTTCAACATCAACCACAACAACCCCCCCTTCATCCTCAAAACCAAGCGATTTTGCAACTTCGGGATTTAAATCATTAACTATTAATCCAAAAGAAAATTTAACAGGCTCGTCTAATTTCCTAATCGCAATATAAGTCTTACCACCTAGGTCTTCGGGCTGTTTTTCCACTGTAACTTCTAATAAATTTTCCATTCCATCCCGTATCACTTTAACTACAATCTTTGAATCAACCTTTGACCGTCGCATAAAGTGTTGCAGGTCAACAGTATTCTCAACTTTTTTCCCGTCCAATTCATAAATAATATCTCCTGGCTGAATACCAGCCTTTGATGCCGGTGTATCACTCCACACCTCCATTACAAATGCACCTTTCTCTGAGGGCAAGCCAAAACGATGAATAAACTCCTTTTTATCCTTCAGACCAATTACCGATGCCAATTCATCAGTAATATCCTGTGTACCTACACCCAAATATCCTCTAATAACAGTTCCACTATTTATAATATTTTCAACTGTTTCTTTAGCAATACTTGCCGAAATGGCAAACCCCACTCCCTGGAAACCCCCCGACCGGGTTGCAATAGCGGTATTTATTCCAATCACCTCACCCCTGAGATTTACAAGCGGACCTCCGCTGTTCCCTGGGTTAATAGCTGCATCTGTTTGAAAAAAATCTTCGTAAATAAAAGGTAACACAAGAGGAATTACATGCGTTCTTCCTCTTGCACTAATTATTCCTGCAGAAACTGTTTGCTGATAGCCGAATGGACTACCAACAGCAATAACCCAATCACCCACTTGCACCTCTTCCGAGTTACCAAATTCAGCTGGTAAAAACCCTTCCCCTTCTATTTTGACAACCGCAAGGTCTGTATTAGGGTCGGTGCCAACTATTCTCACGTCTTTGTATTGCTCGCCGTTATAAGTAATAACAGTCATCTCATCCTCAGAAAAACCACTGATAACGTGATTATTGGTTAATATATAACCATGCTCATCAACAATGATACCCGCACCAAATCCTTTTTTAGGTACACCTTCCTGATGTGGATCGTTTTTTGGTGGGAAATGCTGGTCTGGCGGTGTAGGCGTGATTTCTGTTCTATTTTTCAAAAGTTCTTTCTTTTCAGTGCTCAAACTAACCACCGATGGACTGACAAACTGCGCAGCTTTCTGGAATACCTGAAGAATTGGTTTTGTAACCTTCTCTAATTCGATAAGCTCCTGCCTCAGTTTATTAGTGTCTTCTCTTTGGTCTGCAAAAGTAATGCAGGCATGCAGTAATATTGGAAGTAAAAATCCAAGGAGAAAAAGTAATCTTTTGTATTTCATTTCTTAGGTTGAGAAGTCCTGAGTTTGTAAATTATATACCAACTGCCGCCAAACACTAATGCGTCAAAAAAGAAGGTCAGGATAACCACCTTTTTTGCTAACGCTGGGTCATTTGTCCTGTAAACCTTTGCTACAGCATTAAAAGTGAAATATACTATTGCGATGTAGGCAATACCTATAATCAAGATTAAAACGACCTTTTTAAATGGTTTCATCTGCCTAACGCATTACATACCTTTATAAACTTTAAAAATAATCTTAGTACTAATGAAGCTGAAAAACACAAATAAATTTTGTTTTTATATATAAAACCTACTTATCTGCTGAACCCTGCACAGGGGTTGTATTTTCTCTCACCTTATCTTTTATATCTAACTTTATCATCTCAAGCCGATTAGACAATTCAATTTCTGCCTTTTGAATTTCGTCAATACGTTTGTTTAAACCTTCTTCTAAAACCTTATAATTATTCCCCAGATTTGAAACCTGCTCATGCAAACCCTTAATAAAGACCTCCGCTTCTCCTAGCTTTTGCTGTGAAGCCTTGCTTTTGGCGCTTATATCATCAATCTCGTTATGTAACTCATTACCATCATTTACAACTAACGAGATAGACGTGGATAATTCATCTATCCTTTCTTGTAAATCTTGCGTTAAGACACGAATTTCATTTATCTTACGCTCAACATCCTTTGTTCTATCATTGGAAACAGTGCTGCACCCAGAAACAAATATTAGTATCAAAAGAATATATAGTATCGGATAGTTCTTTTTCATTAGTAATAATTATAATTAAATTCCGAGTAAACACAAAAATAATTTTATTTAAAATTGGAACTTTTTAATAAATTCGACTGTTTATGATAATGATTATTCTCCTTAATCTAGCAAGTTAGACTTTCGCTTTCCTCCTTTTCATCGAAGGTCTAACTTGTTAGCCCCTTTTTATTGTATAATTTTCACCCCTTATATATCAAATCTCTGATTTTTGAATAATTAATTACACCGAAACACCAGTTTGCTTTTTAAATTAAATATGTTATAATATTTTAAATTCCATATCAGATTCTTCACGTTGTTCAGAATGACAAACTATATATCCATTATGTCATGCTTAACTAAGTGAAAAATCTTGTTCTTTATTTTATTGAAATTTCTAAATATTCAATCAAGGGGGCGAAAGGATTCGACCGGACAAGTTGAGGTACAAGGTGGCGTATTGAGGTTGTCAGGAGGCCTCATTAAAAACCTGGCAAAATGATTAAATGCCGAACCAATGGCAATGGCTGCTTAATTAACAGTCACGTTTAATTAATCCTTACCTGCGGGATTAATTAAGCGACCAATAGCAGGTTAGTTTGGTTCATTCGTTTGGTGTGGACTAAATGAAACCATTAACTGAACTGGCCTTGAGGAATCCTGTCTATTGGAGTTCTTGAAGGCGAGATTTAAAAAATAGACTATATACGTAGAAGCCTGTGCTGAAATGTCTAGGGACGCGGGTTCAATTCCCGCCGCCTCCACCATAAAAGTTTGATTTTATTGGGAAATCAAAAAAAGAACACGCTATTCCAGTAAACGATGGAATCAAGCTAAATATAAAAAGGAGAAAATATGGCCACAACCCTAGAACGAAAAAAGAACCTCATTAAGATTAAGCAATACATAACTGATGATAAAGGACATAAAAAAGCAGCCATAATTGAAATTAAAGAACTTAACCGATTAGATAAGCTTCTTGAGGATTTGTCAGATTTAAAGACTATTGAAGATAGAAAAAATGAACCTGACGAAGATTACGAAACTTATGGCAAAAAAAGAAAATCGCAACTAAGTGTATAAGCTAATTATCAAAAAGTCAGCAAGAAAAGAACTAGATAACATTCCCAACCCTCTCTTTTTAAAAATCGATAAAGCTATTTTAACCTTAATAGAAAATCCTTATCCATACCCTCAATCGAAAAAATTAAAAGGCGAATATAAACGCAGGCTACGCGTAGGTGATTTTAGAGTAGTTTACACAATTGACGAAAAACAGAAAATTATTACTGTATTCCGCATTCGACACCGTAAAGACATTTATAGATAATTTATTTTTATGGTTTTGATATATAAATCTTAAAGAAATAGAAGATAACTCAATTATCGGTAAAGGGGTTTTTAGTTTTAGGAATGGAAATAAATCGTATTACTTGTGGGAGGCGTGTCTTCCTGTATCGTTAACCAACTTTTAAAAAAGAAGGTTAAACATGAGCATATTTCTTGCTCGTGTTATACAGGGGGAGTCCATTTGGAAAGCAAGAGATTTCTGAACTTAATAAGGACAATAGGACTTAGCCAGTCCTAACCCTTTTATGTTCAGAACAATCAATTTCTTTGCAAATGGCTTTGCTTTTTAGGGAAGTTACACAATATCAGATTGGCAATCTGATATTGTGTGACGCCTCCCTTAAATGTTATTTTAAAGAATATTGATTTTTTATTACCGACGTAGGAACCATATAGCAACTGCCCACTTCTCAAGGGTCGAGGCTATGGGTTAGGTCTTGACAGGCTGTCCGAGAATACAAATTCATAAAGGATCGCAAAGGGTCGCATCTTAAATAATAAATATTGATATTTTCTATTGCGTTAATTTGGCGATTTCTAGCCAATTATTTAAGATGTGATTCTTTCCTTTTCTACATGTCCTTTATTTATTTTATTTATTCTTTGCTTTGTTACACAATATCTGATACTATTTTGTTAAGTTATTCGGTTGCAATTTAAAGTCGTATTATATATTTGCGTTATATTAAGGCTACAAGGTTACAACTTTGTGGCCTTTTTTATTTTGTAATTATTTTTAATGTAAGAGGGGGTGATTTAAGTATGGCAAATGGAACCGTGAAGTGGTTCAACGACAAGAAGGGCTTCGGTTTTATTTCCCAGGATAACGGAGATGATGTTTTTGTACATCAAACTTCTATCCAGGGTGAGGGGTTTAGAACCCTTGCAGAAGGAGATAAGGTCGAGTTCGAGGTTATGAAGGACGCGAAGGGCTACAAGGCCTCAAACGTAGTCAAATTATAAGTTTATTAAAAAGCGCGCTCTTATATTTTATTGAATAATTAATTACAGTAGATACGTTTTATAAAAATATGGAGTAGTCACTTAACTTATTGTCATAATTACGACGCAAAAGCCCCAATATCTGTAAAAGGATATTGGGGCTTTTTGTTTGCTGCTTAAAAAGATTTTCCATCTTATAACATCTGAAAACCTTTTGGAGTCAGGTCTTTACAGGCTGTCCAGATGTTACCCTCATCCCACTCCTGGGAAACTGGAATTCATTCTTGACTCGTATTATTAATAAACCTTTTCTAATTTAAGCGAATATCTATAGTTGTAAGCTCTTGTAGCAAATTAATAGAGCAAATTAATAGGGTCAAATTAATAGGGTCAAATCAATAGGGTCACAAATTAATAGGGATTAATAGGGTCAAACCTTCATTGTTCAATTATTAGGTGTAAATCATTGACTTTGAATACCAGTTTAGGATTCCATGATCCCCCCCAGAATTTCCCGATCCGTCATTCACATGTATTCAACCGCAATTATTTTTCATAAAACATATAGGGGCGTATGCAATACGCCCCTATAATTATGGTACTGTAAAAACGTTCTTGGCAGCCCCAGCAAGCATGTTTTCAGGCTAAATCTAATGACAATAGCTGCTCCCGCCAATAATTTCAACTGCCCAGGGTGAAAGTCCTACATCGGGAATCCGGGTGTAATTGTCTGACGTGCCGTCAATGACGTAAACCGAATTGTTCGTCGAACATGCCAGATACACGGTTTTCCCATCAGGTGTCGTCGTAGCGGTTTCCAACATCAATCCTTCACCAAACTTTATCCGTTTCAGTTCCCTGTACTTTTCCATATCAATCACGTACAAGGCGCTCTCCGGCTGGCTGATGATATACGCCTTTTTGCCGCCATTTACAAAGTTCACACCAGTCATTCCCTCGCCGCCGGGAAATGTGGTTATAACCTTGTTGCTCTTTACGTCTATTACGGATACCGTCTGGTCTCCATTATTGGGAACAACAGCCTTTGTCCCATCAGGAGACACATAGGCCCGCCATGGGTTTTGACCTACGGCGATGGTTTTTACGACACTATCCGTTCGAGTATCAATCACTGCTACCTGATGAGAATCACCATCGGCCGCATACAAATATCTTCCATCCAGGGTTAGTGTCGGATTTGCAATGCCGTTTATTTCAGAAAGTCTTTTGTCCAGATTCAAAGATGCCAGTATATGGGCGTTACCAATATAGATGGTCTTTATAAGCTTCTGGCTCTTTACATCAATAACCCCAATCTCATGTGCACCGAGGTTTGACACATAGACCTTGGACATGTCGGGTAACATGGAAAAACCATGCGGTTCGTAAAAACCCTGAATTCTGTTAATCTCCTTGCCGTTAACTACATCCAGGATTGAAACGGCACCTTCTTCCATATTCCCAATATATGCCCACTTCCCATCGTGTGATATGACAAAATGCTCTGGGGCGATACCTAAACGTACCTTCTTAATCTCCCTGGTTTTCAAATCTACAATTACGGCGTAATTTTTTTGTGTACCCGTAGTAAGCAGCCTCTTTCCATCCATAGTTGCCATGGTCATGTGTGGATTGCAGCTGATGCCGCACTCAATACGGTCAATAACCTTGTTGGTTTTCATATCAATAACGGTTATATCGCTAGAATCGCGGTTTGTTACAAAGACCACGGATTGAGGGTCAAAACTCTGCTTTACGCCAGTATTTCCTTCATTCCCGGCATATGCCTGTTGTGATAAGATTCCCAGACCTGCTGCACATATTACTGATAATCCTATTTCCCTAAACATTTCTCTCTCCTTTTAAAAAATACCCAAATATAATCCACACAATACGTCTATAGTAAACGAGTTAAATAAGTTGACATTACACACCCTCCCCTATCCCCTCCCATCAAGTGAGGGGAGTATACTGAAGCCTCCTCTCCCATGGTGGGAGAGGGTTCGGGTGAGGGGGATGTATAAACTTAATTTTGCCGTTCCCTATAGTATAGATATGCTGATCACCACCTCCTTTCCATAATATGATTGCATAGGGATTTTCACCTTGGACACAGATGAACACAGACTTCGTCGTGATGGTTCGACAGGCTCACCATGGACGGCGCCAGACTCACCATGAACGGCACTGCATCCTGAGCTTGTCGAAGGATCAGCCGAACGATTGTCAGGATATTAACTACTATAATGAACCCGTCGCTATTTGTGTGTGTTTGTGTAAATCCGTGTCCTAATCTATCGCGTCTCTTTACGTCCTTTGTAGCTTTGTGATTTTTAACTAAAATTCAATTTGTGTTCTTACGCCAGCCAGGGTCACTATATCACTACCTTCTGAGCCAACCGGGTCAAATACCGCCTGGAATAGCGGGGTAATGGCAAAGTGATTATTAAAGGCAAATTTATAATAAAGTTCTGTTACTTGTTCTTCGTCGCCATCCACGGATTCTGTATTTCCAAAGGCAAGGGCAGTGCTGTCGTTTACACGAGAATAAAAGGGATGACGTAAT
>MHYY01000080.1:7514-9027 GCA_001830285.1 Planctomycetes bacterium RIFCSPLOWO2_12_38_17
GAATAAAAGGGATGACGTAATTCCAGCCCTGTACTCCATGCGCTTTTTACGTCGGCGCCATCTGTCTCATTAATTCCATATCTTGCAAAGGCAACAAGCTTAGCGGAAAGATGCTGATCTAAAGTTACGCCGAAACCCTTGTTATTATCTTGCTCCCCGTTTATTTTTGCCCACAGCCGATATGTACCCTCCAACCCAAATAAATAGCGTGACCGCATACCAACTTCTCCTATTCCGTATAAACCATCCACAATATCCGAACCTGAGTTGTCTGTACTCTGTAATCCCAGCCCAAAGAACAAACCTTTTCTTGTGTCATAAAAAGCCGCTATACCCGGCCCGTTCTCTGGCACTTCCAATGTACTGTTATTCACAAAGGCACTGGTGATAAATTGAGTCGTTTCGTCGTTCGCAACGCTGTTGCTGTCGAAATAATTCGTCAAATCAATCTTGCCCGCCACTAATCTTATCTGCTGTTTCATGAGTTCAGACTGCAACCATGCTTCACGGACAGATACACGGTCTACCCCATCACTATCCTGGAAAGAATGTGGAGCCGAATCTTCATTCATGCCAGAAATACTGCCAATAAATTCATCAGGTCCGTTACCGCCAATTGCCTCTAAATCCACGAAAAACGTAGTATAGGCAAGTGGTTTACCAATAAAAAGCAGATCAAGGGACCCTTGAGCGGAAGAGTGACGGCCATTGTCGTCATTCATAATCTGCTGGAATATCCCGGTTCCGCTTGCGCCTACAAGGATACGTTTCTTGAATTCTTCCTCCAGTGTAGCGGCAATCCTCTCCGAAATACTTTCACGTCTTGCAAATTTAAACTTTTTGAAATGTGTCCTCTCTTTTAAATTCAATCCACATATACGACACTTCCCATCCTTACTCATGGTTTCAAATCCATGCCCATTGGGGCATACGTATTCAGTCACCCTCCGGATTTCTTCTGCAGTATCCATAAGGGCAGCTCGACCAGTTAAATCTTGAACTGCTTCTTCCAGCCTTTCCACTTGGTTTTCCAACTGTTTACTGACCACTGGTTCACTCTCCTTGACGGCAGTACCTTCTCTCATACTTCTTTTAATCATCTCCACGTCCTTCTGGATATCCTTTACCCTTAAATAGCATTCGTCGAGGTCTTCGACCTTATTTTCCAGACGATTTAGCCTCTCATTTACCTGTTCAAGATTCTCTTGTAACAGGTCGGCTGATAGAGATGTCCTTTCATAGGCAATTGCAACAAAAATACACGTACAAAATAATAAAAAGTAATTCTTTATTTTCTTTTGATAAATACTTAGGAACAAATCCATTATCTTCTCTCCTTTCCCCTCGGAAAAATAAGAATTCATAAAAATAATGTTCAAATAGGTTTCCTGGCTTCCGGGTCTTCCTACTCTCTGCGTCTTCCCATCTCAAATCAAATTTTGAAATAGTGGCATATTGCAGATTTCGTCGCCGATTACAGTTGCGGGGCAGCTCCCGTCTCTACGGGATTCCC
>MHYY01000081.1 GCA_001830285.1 Planctomycetes bacterium RIFCSPLOWO2_12_38_17
CAATTGGGTATTCAGTTTCACGTCTTAAACTTCAGGGATGCCTTCGACCGTATTATTGATGACTTTTGCAATGAATATCTAAATGGCAGAACACCCAATCCGTGTATTATTTGTAATCAGGATTTAAAGTTCGGAAGATTACTTGAGTTTGCACGTATGCTGAATGCCGAATTTATTGCCACTGGGCATTATGCAAAGGTAGAAGAGATAAATGGAAGATATATTTTAAAGAAGGGTATTGACGTTCTTAAAGACCAGTCGTACGTGTTGTTTTCATTAAATCAGGAACAACTTTCTAGGGCAATATTCCCATTAGGAACTGTAACCAAGCAAACTGTGCGTCAGATAGCGAGGAATTTGGACTTAAAAACAAAAGATAAACCAGAAAGTCAGGATATATGTTTTGTGTTGGATAATAATTACCATTCAATCTTGTATGAGAGATTTGGTGTTCGCATAACTCCGGGGTTTATAAAGGATACCAGCGGAAATATTTTGGGGCAACATCCAGGTTCACCCTTTTTTACAATCGGACAGCGCAAGGGTCTTGGAATTGCGTTTGGTTCGCCGAGATATGTTATTGACATAAATCCAAATGAAAATACAGTCGTAATTGGTACAAACGATGAACTCATGGAGGACGAATTGATTGCATCCAAGGTTAACTGGATTTTAATTGATAAATTGCAGGGCTCAATAGAAGTACAGGCAAAGATTCGGTATAACCACATTCCAGCACCTGCAATCATTTATCCTCACGGAATAGATAAAATCCGCGTTGTATTTAAAGAACCTCAGAGGGCGATTACACCGGGGCAGGCAGTTGTCTTTTATGACAATGATGCCGTGGTTGGAGGGGGTTGGATTGAGAGAAAGGGCGATTAAATTGTAAAATGTAAAGCGAAAAATGCAAAATGCTTAATGGAGTTTATAGTGGATGTAAAAAGGAGATACTTCGCCTTTGTTCAGTATAATAAACCGTCGTTTGTTATTCTGAGCCATGCGAAGAATCCGATTTTAGTCCAGAAAATAAGCGCTTTAATATAGCTAAATACCCTGTGTAGTCAATACAATTCAACGAACCGTCTTTCCGTAAAACAATATTATTTTCCCTTTGTAAATACGACTGTGTTTCCTGTAGGAGGGTGAAGTAAGCGCAACAATTAGATACCCCTCTATATGAAAAATAAAGGGGCGCCACACCTCCCGGCATGACACCCCTTTTCTTAAATCAACTACTTACGACACGGGAAATATATGCATTATCTATCTGTTATTTAAGGGTTTGTGGATTTTATGGAGATACCAGGATAGTGTTCAGTTAAAGGGGTGTTATCCTTTATCACAATAGTTTGTTTTTGTATATCCATCCTCAGATATTTCGGTAGATTGAACATGGCGTGATGTGTAATGCTGTCATAAAACCGAAGTGTACTGTTAATTCTAGAGGCAATTCTATTATCAATTTCTTCTCCAGTAATATCCAAATTGCCGGGGTTGTGTGTAGCAATTACGAACCCCCACTGCAATGCGTATGTTGGAATATATGTAACGTAGGGGAATACATGCGGGAAAGCCTTGCTCAATGTATTGCAGATGCTGGTAAACACATTATTCTCAAAGGCTGAAGCGGCGCCAGATTGAACCACAAGTATTCCATCCTTTTTAAGCTTTTTGGCGGCAATTTGATAAAATTCAGATGTAAAGAGCATATAGGAATGCCCGCCTTCCAAAGGGTCATTAACATCTATGATTATTACATCAAATGTATCTTTTATTTTTTCAACATATTTCCTACCGTTCTCAATAACAATGTCCACACGGTTATCGTCAAATGCCCCGGCATGAAAAGAAGGGAGGTGTTCCCTTGCGCACTTAATCATTTCCTTATCAATATCAACCATAACAGCCTTTTTAATTGTTTTATGACGAAGCGTCTCACGCAATGTTGCCCCTTCGCCACCGCCTAAAATAAGTACATATTCAGCGCAGGGGTGTAAAATAAGGGAGGGTTGAACAAGCGCTTCGTGATAGATGTATTCATCAGCCTCTGCTGATTGAAACTCGTTATCGAGTATGAGGCATTTTCCGTAATTAAACGTATCAATTATTATAATCTTCTGAAAATCTGACTGCACCTGATGTACGATGTTCTTAAAGGCATGCTTATGTATCTCGTGGCTGTTAAAATAATCATCAATCCAATTTACAGGAGTCTTGTCCATAAAATCCCTTATTAATCTTTTATGTTAAGGTTAGGTCTCAATCAGATAAAATAAAAAACCAAGTTCTTGTAATTTTGCTTTTATTAAAGGTCATCAATCACTTTATATAATTTACTGCAGTGGACTTTCTAAATAAATCTCCTCTTTTTAATTCTAGCTTTGAGGTTTCTTTAGCGTTGAAAGCCTGAGTTATACAAAAGACTGCATCCTGCAAATTGATATCATTACCACAAATAAAAATATCAACGGCTGCATATTCATGTTCAGGCCAGGTGTGAACTGAAATGTGGGATTCGGCAAGAATAGCAATACCTGTTACTCCATAAGGACTAAAATGATGGCACATCACATCAACAAGGGTTGCATTTATGGCTCTTGTTACATTTACAAGTGCTTCCTTTACAGCCTCTGTACTATTGATTGTATTCCTACTGCATCCCCACATTTCTAAGATTATATGTCTGCCGAGCGTAACCAAATTTCCCCCTTCCGAAGTATAGAAATGCAAATCTATATAGTTATCGTTTTAGAATGTTTTAAACTTTTACTACCGATATGCAACCAGATGTTGGTGTTTGATTCTAAAAAAATAACTAAAATATTTGAATAAACATATTTCTAGAATTAATTATTTAACTTGTCAAGACTTAATATACCTTGTGGAAATATTTTTGACAAATCAAATCCACTCCTGTATATTTCTTGTCCTATGATAAAAGATAGCACGCAGGATATAACATGGGTTAAATCCTGCCATCCTTATTTAACTTCCGATACTTACCGTTTGTTGGGAAATCAGGGAGATTTGCGAAAACATTCATATCACTTTGTCGGTATCGGTGGAATTGGTATGAGCGCCATTGCCCAGATACTTAGAGGACAAGGACACACTGTCAGCGGTTCTGATAGAAACCATGATAGAAAAATTACACCTGAAGTATTTCAAAAACTCCAATCTCAAGGTATTTCCTTATATCCTCAAAACGGTTCTGGTGTCGAACAAAACACAGATTTTATAGTTATTTCATCGGCAATAGAGGACGATAATCCAGATATCAGGAAAGCAATTGCGCTCAACAGGAACATAATTAAACGAGCAGACCTTTTGTCTGAAATGTTTAATGCAAATTACGGAATCGCTGTTGGAGGCACCAATGGGAAGACCACAGTAAGCAGCCTTGTCGGTTATATACTAGATTGTGCCGGTTTATCTCCAACTATAATAGTGGGGGGTTGTATTAAAAATTATGTTAATAATACTTATCTGGGAAATGCGAAGGCAGGTACTTCTGATATTATTTCCATAGAGGCTGATGAGAGTGACGGCAGTATAACATTGTACAAACCACGCATATCTGTAATTACGAACATTTCAAAGGATCATAAAACGATAGGAGAATTATCTAAGCTGTTTACAACTTTTTCAGAGAAAACCACAGATACGCTTGTCATTAATGCAGATTGCCCGAATTTGAGGGAATTAAATCTGAGCCATAAAAATGTTATAACTTACGGTCTAAATAATGATGCTAATATAAATGCAAAGGGAATCGTATGTAAACCATTTCAGTCTACATTTAATGTAAATGGTAAGTCCTTTGAAATTAACCTTCCTGGCATTTATAATATACATAATGCCCTTGCATCCATTGCTGTTGCCAGATGGTTGAAAATTAATGATAACGTAATAGCTACATCACTTAAGAATTTTATGGGCGTACAACGCAGGATGGATGTAATTGGTGAGGTTAATGGAATAAGGGTAATAGATGACTATGCCCATAATCCCGAGAAGATTTCGGCGGTGATTAATGCTGTAAAACTAGGATGTAAACGGATAATCGCCATTTTCCAACCTCATGGTTATATTCCAGCCAGTTTTATGAAGGAGGAATTTATCAATGCTTTCATTAAGGTGCTTTCTTCGAATGATGTGCTTTTTATGCCAGAAATATATTATGCCGGTGGTACTACAAATAAAAGCATTTCGTCTGCCGAATTCGTCAGTCGTATAAAGGAAGGCGGGAGAAATGCCTTTTTTGTAGAAGACAGAGAAGACATTATACCCGAAATTAAAAGACTCGCACATTCTGGCGATTGTATTCTGGTTATGGGGGCAAGAGATTATACATTGACAGAATTTTGCCACAAAATTTTACACTTACTTTAAAACTGCAAATTATTTATTCAATACAATCCGAATATCAGTTAAACTTTGTTATATTCAAAAGCATATATCTGCGTTTCAACGTAAAGGTTTAAAATGCAAAATGAATTTAAATTTCTCATCAGTAATGATTGGCGTGAAAGTAAAAATGTGCTGGAAGTAAGAAATCCTTACAATAACGATGTTGTTGGCATTACTTACCTTGCAACCGAAGGTGATATAAACGATGCAATTCTAAATGCAGTGTCTGCCTTTAAAGAAACAAGGAAATTACCAGCTTACAAAAGGGCAGAAATCCTTTGTAATATTAAAAATGGTATTTCGGAAAGAAAGGAGGATTTTGCCCGCACGATAACACTGGAGGCGGGTAAACCTATTGCTGATTCACGCCTTGAGGTTGAACGCGCTATTTGTACCTTTCAGATAGCAATGGAAGAGGCAACAAGGATTTCAGGAGAATATATTTCCTTAGATATTTCAGAACGTTCAAAAAATAGAAATGCCATCCATAAACGTTTTCCAATAGGTCCGATACTCGGTATTACACCTTTCAATTTTCCCATAAATCTTGTCGTTCATAAAATAGCGCCAGCTATAGCTTCAGGAAGTACTATCATTATCAAACCAGCTTCAAAGACACCCCTGACTGCTTTATTGCTTGGGAAAGTCATCTCTGAATCAGGTTTGCCCAGCGGCGCCTTCAGTGTATTTCCATGTTCACCGGGTCTTGCAGAACAAATCATATCTGACGACCGTATCAAAATGCTTACCTTTACCGGGAGCGCAGAAATTGGATGGAGACTTAAGCAAATCGCAAATAAAAAAAAGGTTACATTAGAACTAGGTGGCAATGCCGGCACGATTATTGATTGTAATGACAATATTGATTATGCCGTAAGAAGGTGTATAACTAGCGCCTTTTCTTACAGTGGGCAGGTCTGTATATCACTGCAAAGACTATTTATCAATAAAATAATATATAGTGACTTTATGTCGAAATTTTTGAAAGAAATAAAAACATTGAAGATGGGTAACCCTATGGATGAAAATACAAAGCTGGGACCAATGATTGATGAGCAATCAGCAAAAAGAACAGAATTGTGGATTAAAGAGGCTGTAAATCATGGCGCTGTTATAGCTTGTGGAGGGCTTAGGAAAGGCGTATTTTTTGAACCGACAGTGGTTACGAATACTACGCCCCAGATGAAAATAAATGCAAATGAAGTATTTGCTCCTGTTGTCACTGTTACAGAATATGAGTCTTTTGAAGATGCAGTGGAACAATTAAATAATTCTGTCTATGGATTACAGGCAGGTATTTTCACAAACAATATAAAGCATGTTTTTTATGCCTATGAACATCTGGATGTTGGCGGAGTAATAATTAATGACGTACCATCATTTCGCGCAGATAGTATGCCTTATGGTGGGGCTAAAGAATCCGGTATCGGGCGTGAAGGAGTACGATACGCTATGGAAGAAATGACTGAACCTAAACTGCTGGTTTTAAATCTTTCATAGAATAGTAGCGTGTTACAAAAAGTAAAATCTGGAAATTTTTACATCTTAAAATTTAAAATTAAAATATAAGTTGACGTTAGGTGCAAAAAATATAAATGAATTAAACAACACATTGTTAATACTGGAATTGGTAGTTGATAGGGCGTTACCATCTGGCGTGCTTGCCGAGCAGATTAATCCTTATACAAATGAGCCATTATCAATTTCACCACTAACATGGAGTCATGCTGCATTTGTTACAGCCTTGCTCAGATACATGAAAAGGCGCGAAGAGATATTAGTTTGTGATAAATGTAGTAATTCACTATTTTACATGCATAGACACACTCAAAAACCTTGCAGAAAACAGTAAATTTATCTATGACTTTTCATTTTTATCTACTTTTGTAGAGAGGAAGTTCTCGATTCCCATATCATTGATTTCCTGCAAATATGCCTCCTGATCATTAGCGTGGTTCTCTTCATCAAGCAGGATATGTTCAAGTAAATCACTGGAGCCGGCATCGCCCAAACCGTCACAGAGGGTAATTGACTTTTGAAGCCTCTCAATAGCGGCTTTTTCTAATGCATAATCATTTTCCAGTTGTTCCTTTACGGTTGTCCCAATGTCCAGTTTATCTTTTTCCATTTTGGGAATGCCTTCCAGATACAACATACGTTCAAGCAGCTTTTCTGCGTGTTTCATTTCTTCTATAGAGTTTTTCTCATTAAACTCATATAAAGAACGGTAACCCCAGTTTTCACACATTTTGGCATGCACAAAATATTGGTTAATGGCAGTTATTTCTGCCTTGAGCACCTCATTTAAAGCTTCAATTACTTTTGGGTTACCTTTCATATACGTTCTCCTATAATTTTAAAAATTCGATTAGAATTAGTCAATTAATGTAACATACATATTTGGAGCATTCTAAGACTATTCTAAAATCTTGTCAATTACAAAATAACTCTATTTTAAGTTTAGAAAAATATTGACTTTGATAAAAACATATAATAATCTAATCAATCTATTATTGGTATCCATTATTGATACTGTCTAAGGGTAAAGTATGGGACTCATTGTACAAAAATTTGGCGGTACTTCTGTAGCCACCGCTGAACGCATAAATGCCGCCGCAAAACGTGTTACTGATGCATATAAAGCAGGTAACAAGGTTATTGTGGTTGTTTCTGCAAGAGGGCAAACAACAGATGAACTTATTGACCTCGCTTATGAAATAACAGACAATCCCTCATCAAGAGAAATGGATATGTTAATGTCAACAGGGGAGCAGATATCTGTCGCTCTAATGGCTATGGCTATTCATGCCCTTGGTTTCCCTGCGGTCTCATTTACGGGTGGTCAGGTGGGTATTGTTACTGATAGTTACCATACAAAGGCGCGCATTCGTAATATTAATACGACGCGTATCCAAAAAGAGTTAGATAAGGGTACGATTGTTATAGTGGCTGGATTTCAGGGCGTGGATGTAAACGAAAATATTACCACGCTTGGCAGAGGCGGTTCGGATACGACCGCAGTAGCCTTAGCTGCCATCATGAAAGCCGACAGGTGTGATATTTATACAGATGTTGATGGAATTTATACAGCAGACCCGAGGAAAGTTCCTTGTGCCCGGAAACTTAACAGGGTGTCTTATGATGAAATACTTGAACTGGCGAGTCTCGGTGCACAGGTGATGCATTCACGTTCAATTGAATTTGCAAAAAAATATAACGTTCCATTATATGTTCGTTCAAGTTTTAATAACAGTGAAGGGACGTTAATATGTAAGGAGGTCAAAGAAATGGAAAATATTGTTGTTAGTGGTGTAGCAGTTAGTAAAGATGATGCAAAGATTACAATAAGGGGCGTACCGGATGTTCCTGGACAAGCAGCAAAGATTTTTCATGATATTGCTAAAAAGAACATAAACGTGGATATGATTATCCAAAATGCAAGTATTGAGGGTCGTGCGGATGTAACTTTTACGGTGCCGAGAAGCGATTTACGCATGGCACTGGAAACTGCGGAGAAGATTAAAAAGGAACTTAGCGCTAAAGAGGTCTTGCACGATAGCAAAATTGCAAAATTATCAGTTGTCGGAATTGGGATGAGAAGTCATTGCGGAGTTGCAGAAAAGATGTTCAGCGTGCTTGCAGAAGAAAAGATTAACATCCAGATGATCAGTACATCAGAGATAAAAATATCATGCGTCATTGATGAAGCGCATGCAGAACGAGCCATGCGTGCAGTCCATACGGCATTTGGGCTTGATAAAGTGGAAAAGGAGGAGGTTGTTAAAGTTTAGACATACCCATCGGCGTAGATTCGTAGTCATCGAATTGCGCCCATCAAACTTGTTCTCACGGTAATGATTCACCGCAAAGAGAGTAAGAATTGATTTTTAAATTTTTTGAGAAGGGAATAATCGAAAAAACTTATTGAACTCGAAGGCAAAGTGGTGCTTTCTTTTTCATTATCCGAGTTTCTGAAAAGAAGAAAAGGCTATGTTCCTCATCGATAGTTCAGTGTGGATACGGTATAATTTTACCAAATCAAATATTTGCAAAACCGGGGATTATGAAAGGATATTCTTATGCTTATCGAATATATAAATAAAGCAGTGAGTAAAGCAGTCTATGAGAAACTGGAAGATGGTAATTTTGTTGGTAATATTCCACCATGTTCAGGCGTTATTGCCTTTGGAGAAACCCTATATCAGTGTCAGGAAGAATTAAGATCAGCCCTTGAGGGATGGCTTATTGTAAAAATTAGGCACGGTGATAAATTGCCCGTGATAGGCCGAGTTGATTTGAACAAGAAAATGCCAGTTCCTGATGAGACGATTATTCATGGCTAAATGGAAACCATGTAAACGAAGGAATTTCATAAAGAAGTTAAAGAGATTCGGATTTGAACCACCAGAACCAGGAGGACACCACTTTTACATGCGCTATGGCACATATACCCTTACCCTACCAAGCAACAAGGAATATTCTGTCCCGCAAGTTAGAATGCTTCTCAATGAGATTCAGCGTGGGATAGGAAAGAAAA
>MHYY01000082.1 GCA_001830285.1 Planctomycetes bacterium RIFCSPLOWO2_12_38_17
TCATCCTTCATCTTTTCTGGCAGTTCTTCGTACTCCCCCTTACGAATATCAGGCAATAATCTTCTTTCTGGCGCAATAGCAGCCTCGCCGTATAAATAAACAGGTATACCTAGCCACTCTCCGACTTCCTTAGCCAGTGCATGCGCAATCTTAATGCACTCGTCCATCGTAACATTTGAAACGGGCACAAACGGGCAGACATCCGTAGCTCCGATGCGGGGGTGCTCGCCCTTGTGTTTTGACATATCAATAACCTCAGCGGCAATCTCAATGGCATAAAACGCCGCCTCTTTAACCGCTTCTGGACTACCGGCAAAGGTAACAACGGTGCGGTTGTAATCTGCGTCTGATTCTACATTCAGTAATTTAACGCCTTTGACCTTCTCAATTTCACCGACAATCTTCGCTATTTTTTGGGCATTTCTGCCTTCGCTGAAATTAGGTACACATTCAACAGTTTTAGTCATGATATTTCACCACAGATACTCACGGAATTACACGGTTACTTCAAAATAATGTAATGATACTTACCCCAATAATCATGATAATACCGCCGATTAATCTTTCCCGGATGTTCGTTTCTTTAAACCAGATGGCACCATATATGATACCAAAAAGGAGACTCGTACGCTTTACCGAAATGACATAGGGCACTTCTGCAATGTTTACAGCAAAAAAGTGCGCAATAGTAGCAAATGCTATAGCCAGCCCGATCAGACTGAATATCGTAAGATGAGAAAATATTTGCTTGATTTCACCCCGATTCTTCCACGCCAGAATTGGGAAAAGAACTGTAGAAAGAACAGGAACATACGTAACGGCAAAGAATAAGGGGCTGGAGTGCAATACAGCCATCTTCCCCAGATTCGCTGTAATGCTGAAAATAAAGGCAACGATAATCATGTACATAGAGCCTCGTTCCCGTCGTATCGCTTTAAATGGCCCCAAAAAACCCTGTTTTGTGGTATTGACATGAAGCAGATAAGCTCCGATAGTGGTAACTAATATACCGATGATTCCAAATTTATCCAGCTTTTCTCCAAGGATGAGGCTTGAGGTAAAGATCATAAAGGCCGGACTTAATGCCAAAAATGGTAATGTTAATGATAAGGGCGATAATTTAATGGCCTTCATGTACAATATGAGCGCTGTAATTTCTAACGGAAGTAATGTGAGTACGGCAAGGAAAAAATATATGTCCAGACTGGGAATTTCAGCAAACGGCAGGAGTAAGAGTAAAAACGGTGCAGCAAACCCGACACGCACCCAGGCAACGAGGTATTCGTTACTCTTGGCAAGTGATTTCTTACAGAGTGCATCTGCCGATGCTGTAAAAAAGCCGCAAAGAAGAGATAGGAATATCCAGCTCAAATTGAACAGTTACAAAAATATTAATGAATTATTGGAGGCAGCAAAGATTGTACAGATAAAAAAACAAATAATGATGGGTTCGATTTGCTTAACCCATCCCACTCGTGCTGAAGAAATCTACCGGAATATGAGTATTATAAATTACAATTTATACCCGAATTTGCGAAGCAGTTGCTTGCGAGCATGGATGTCTTTTTCATCCTCAACACCCTTTGGGCTAAACCCATCAACCACACCAATTATACCCCGCCCCTGCTCGGTTTCCGCCACAATTACCTGAATGGGATTCGCAGTAGCGCAGAATATTGAACATACCTCAGGACAAGCCTTGATTGCGTTTAATACATTTACAGGAAACGCATCTTTGATAATAATAACAAATGTATGGCCTGCCGCAATATTACGTGCGTTTTTTATTGCAACATCTTTTAGAAATTGGTCATTCCCTTCGTGCCTGATGAGGCACGGTCCTGATGCCTCACAAAAGGCAATGCCGAATTTGATCCCAGGCACAGCGTTAACCATCACCTCATAGAGGTCTTCTGCTGTTTTAATAAAATGGGTTTGTCCAATGATAATATTTGCGCCCTGCGGTATTTCGACTGTAATCGTCTTAAGTTCCATATTTTATCCCGTTACAAGTTTAAATAAGAGTGTGGGCAATGTAATCAACAGAAGATTATCAAATGTCCTATAAGTTATTATTAAATAACACAAACACGTATGTTTTCAACTTAATTTTGTTGCAAGACACATAGCATGTATGCTAAACAAATTAGTTGTTATTAAATTTAGTTCCTTCTACAAATAGAGTTGCAAAGAGAAGCATACTAAAAGGTGTTTATATTTGGGATACAGCGTCATAACAAAAATTTCATACAATTAGAAATACACACATAGTTTTCTTCAGATTATGCATTATAATTTTTATAAATGGGCGGATTATAAGTTTGTTACGCAATATAATCTTGAATTTTTTAATAAGTACTTAAGTTTTAACTAAATCTTTCTTATAATAACAACGCCTTATAGAAACACATACCTTTTGATATAATATTTTGTGATGAGCAATACATATTCAAAAAACTTTGACTGGTTGATGTTCCCTATTATCTGTATTATTCTGATGGTAAGCGTGTTTTTCGTTTGGAGCGCGTCGTCTGAAAAGTTTTTAATTAAACAACTTGTCTGGATCGCAGCAGGTTTCACAGTTTTTTTTATTCTGCTCTATTTCGACTATCTCTCATTTGGGAATTATTCATATATTATTTATGCATGCATACTTTTTTTCCTAATCATACTGTTAATACTCGGTAGTTTTGTGAAAGGTTCTCAGCGGTGGTTTTCAATTGGCACTTTTTCAATTCAGCCATCGGAGTTCATGAAAATTGCCTTAATTCTAACGCTTGCCAAATTTCTCAGATACAAGAAATACGGACTCGGAATATTTGACATAGGAATTTCACTCCTTTTAACTCTGCTACCTATGGCGCTTATTATAAAACAACCAGACCTCGGTACTGCGATGATTATGGTTCCGATACTGCTTACAATTTTATACGCGGCTGGTATAAAACTTTATCAACTTGGCTTACTAATCGGTGCAGGTATCGCCGTCTCCCCTCTGTTATGGATGTTTGTGTTAAAATCTTATCAAAAGATGAGGATTATCGGTTTTCTCTGGCCTGAAAAGGCTACAGACTGGGGCGCGGGTTATCATCGCCTTCAATCCTTAATTGCCATTGGTTCCGGAGGCTTATTTGGTACAGGGTTGGGCGGCGGCACACAAAGCCAGCTAAAATATTTACCCGAACGTCACACAGATTTTATCTTTGCAGTTATTGCAGAAGAATGGGGATTTTTGAGGGCATGTTTTATTGTCTTTCTATATGTGGTCTTTATTATGTGCGGGATTGGCATTGCAAGAAGCACTCGTGAACCTTACGGACGCCTTGTTGTTATTGGGCTTGTTACAATGTTTGCAACTCAAATAATAGTAAATATCGGTATGACATTAGGAATAGCGCCTATCGTTGGGATTACGCTTCCCTTTATCAGTTATGGCGGTTCCTCAATGCTTACATCCTTTATCGCTGCCTCCATTATTTTCAATATCAAAATGCGTTCAAAAATTGACCTCTCTTTTACAAAGTAGTATACATGTGTCAGGTGCTGATAAGAACTTTGCGCTGAATATGCCTTTCTTATACAAATACTAAATATTGCTGTTTATGCTGTCCTCACATAAGAATCCTTAAACCACTCAGCATCGAATAACAAAAATTTTCAATGACCACCTGCAATGGCAGGTACAATGGAAATGTTATCGCCGTCCTTTACAGGCGTATTTAAGTTATCCATGAAACGGATATCTTCATCGTTAAGATAAAAGTTAATAAATCTCCTTATTTGTCCCTTCTCATCACAAATTCTTTCCTTAATACCCTTATAATTTGCCTCAAGATTTTCAATAATATCCTTAATATTGTTCCCATTCACCTTCACCTCGTCAGCCCCTTTTGTTAAAGTTCTGAGCGGCGTTGGAATGCGTACACTTACTGGCATATCAATGCTCCTTTCATTTTTACCATTTATAAAATCATTCAGACTTTTGATAATTATAAAAGAACTATCTTACTGTTAAAATAACAATGTCCCGAAATAAGAATACAAATAAAAGAATTTAAAGTTGTTTTTCTATATTACCCCAGCCATCTTCTCTTCCATGATAGCGTCAAATTCCTTAAGGGAAGGATTAATAACCCGGGGTATTTCCAATTTATCCAGCACTGCCTCCTGTGTTTTCAATCCATTACCTGTAATACTTATTACAATAGACTCGTCCTTTGGTATCCTGCCCTGTTCGATGAGTTTCTTGGTTACTGCCACAGTCACCCCGCCTGCTGTTTCTGTAAAGATACCTTCAGTTCTGGCGAGCAATTTTATACCTTCTACAAGTTCATCGTCAGTCACATCTTCAGCCCATCCTCCGGTTGAGCTAATAGACCTGACAGAAAAATAGCCATCTGCCGGGTTACCTATCGCAATTGACTGCGCAATAGTCTTTGGTTTTACAGGTTTTATCACATCAGTTTCCGCCTTAACTGCCGTGGTTATCGGCGAACTGCCGCTTGCCTGAGCGCCATGGAGTTTAGTATCCGCCTTATCAATGAGTCCCAGTTTGACGAATTCCTTGATGGCTTTTTCTATCTTCGTAATCAATGAACCTCCTGCCATTGGGACGACAATATGTTTTGGCGCCCTCCATCCTAACTGTTCCATAATTTCATATCCATAGGTCTTCGAACCTTCACCATAGTATGGCCTCAAATTTACATTCACAATCGCCCAGCCGTATTTGTCAGCAATCTCGGTGCAGAGCTTATTAACATTATCGTAATTCCCCCTGACTTTTATCACATTCGCGCCATAAATCAGCGTTCCGACAATCTTGCCCTGCTCAAGATCGGCCGGCATGATGATATAACTCTCAAGACCTGCCTGAACAGCTTGTGCGGCGACTGCATTGCCTAGATTCCCTGTTGTAGCGCATCCTACAGTCTTATAACCAAATTCCTTCGCCTTTGTCAGTGCGGTAGAAACGACCCTGTCCTTAAACGAAAAGGTGGGATAATTTACGGAATCGTTCTTTACATACAACTCTTTCACGCCAAGTACCTTTGCAAGGTTATTTGCCTTGACAAGCGGCGTGAAACCAACCTGTGCGCCAACCGTCGGTTCTCCATCAATGGGAAGTAGTTCCTGATAACGCCACATTGTCTTACCGCGCGATTCAATTACCTTTCTGGTAAGCACCTTCTTTATCCCATCATAGTCATAATTAACTTCCAGGGGACCAAAACACATATTACATACGTGAATTGGCTCTTTAGGGTAATCCTTCCCGCATTCCCGGCATTTCAGACCTTTTACAAATCCCATTTTTTACCTCCAAATGTCACACAAATAAAAAAGCCTCTTTCCATTTAGTAAGATAGGAAGAGGCTTTCTCATGTTCCTATCTTATCTCTTCCCAACAACCGAGACAGGAATTAGCACCAGCATCTTGTCTATTATTATTAAAACAAGACCGGTTGCTGTGGCTTCATAGGGCCAGTCCCTCTGCCACTCTTGATAAGATGAACTATGGTAGAATTTTAACTAAAAGTATATGTTATGTCAATTATTAAACCAAAAAAACACAAAAGACCGAAAGGCATTTCGCTATTTTCGCGTCTTTCGTAGGCAAATTGAAATTCCTTGTATCTAAAATATATCTCCTAGTTTCAACATAACGCTGCCAGCTTTTGGTTTGACATACGCTATTTCATGGGATAGTATGCTGATAATTATAGAATAAATGCGCTATCCTCGGTTGCCGTTCAATTCCACCATTGGGTGTAAATAAAATAGATGAGCGAAAACAAACGAGCAGAAGAAATTGTTGATGTTGTCAAGAAAGCTCTCGATAAGTTGGGCGTACCAGAATTTAAGACTGATGCCCTTCGAGAAATAGTGGAATTTCGCACCGTGTTGACGGGCGAGAGCGATCGGGGGTGCGCTCTTATGGCTACAGCTTATCTCGAAGCATCACTGGATAAAGTGATTAGCACTTTTTTAGTAGAGGACGAACGAGTTCAAAAAGATGTTTTTTCGAACAAAGGCTTTCTAGAGACATTTTCGTCAAAAATCGATTTCGCGTATTTATTAGGACTGATTACCAAATCGATGCATCGCGATTTGCATCTTTTGCGGAAAATAAGAAATGAATTCGCTCACAATCTGACTAATTTGTCTTTTGACAGTCCAGCTATAAGAGATCGCTGTTCTGAGTTTTCTTATCAGAATTTAGATAGGACCGAATCGTCAAGAGACAAGTTCACGAGAAAGATGATGGGTATTGATGGCGAACTATTCGCCACTTTGAGCGAACTGAAGCACCTTGAAACTAAAAAGGAATCTGACTTAGAGAAACATAAGCAGTTGGATGGTTTTGTTATGAACGCTATCAAGGATGTGAACAACGCCTAACGAGGCGTTACAGCGGACACGGTAAGACTACGCCGATGATTTATGTCGTTAACTAAGCGTTAGACACGCGATATCAGCAGACTGGGCTATAATACCGGTAGTGAATGATAACAGAGGGCAAACACAATGGTTAAGACAATAGGCTCATGGTGGCAAACTGTGCGTGAATTGGCCGAGGAATAAACCTGGTTTGCTCAGGGATGCTCTTTCTTGGGGTCCTTTAATCCATGAGAGAATCTCAGTAACAATTCGTCATGATCCATGAAAATTAAGGCAATCGCATTTCTGGTACTGTTGTTAGCTGTCTGGGCCGGGACGCCTCAAACCTTATCAGGAGGAGAGGCATACATCTTTGCCTCCGATATTATCAAAAGCTTAGATTCCTTTTACAGAGGCGAGAAACACATTTATGAAAAATACCAAGAAGGAAAAACCTATGCCAAAATAGAAGAAATAGAGCATGACATTAATATCTATAGAAAAGGTTTGGCTAACGCAATCCTTTTGGTAAAACCTTATTTAAATCACAAAATACAATCCATTCGGTTCACGGCACAAAAAATAACATCTAGCTATCAACAAGGACTCAACTTGTTTGATTTGGTGTCTGATCAAATGTTAAAGAAACCGAATGAAGTTAAATTTATTACAATACTAGACTATGAAAATGCATTAAAGGAAATCGCTACCAATGTAACCGTAACAATAATGGCACTGATTGAGAGAAACATGCTCTCAAAAAATCAAATCAATGCCCTAAAAGATCAACTCATTAAAACCTTTGGAGAAACCATCAAGGTGGAGCCCAAGGAGAAAACACTGAATTCGGTCTTGGCTGCCCACGGTTTTTGGTGGGCACTCACTAAGGAGTAAAATAGGGTCAGGTCATTATTCTTGCTATTAAAGCTGATTCTTTTTTATCAAGAAACAGGACACGATTTTTATCAGTAATAAACATAAGGGGTTTTTGCTGTTGTTTTACCTCATCATCGCCATCACCGCATACTTCTTATAGTATTACCGATTGGCATTTCAAAAGGTAGAAGCATGATTCAAATCACACGTACCATTACAATTGACGAGAGCGAAATTCAGCAGAAATTCATTCGCGCCCCAGGACCCGGCGGCCAAAATGTCAACAAAGTCGCCACCGCTGTACAACTACGCTTTGATGTGGTCAACTCATCGTCACTGCCTGACGATGTTCGTAAGCGGTTGATTTGCCTGGCTGGCAGACGAGTTACCGAAGACGGCGTATTGATTATCGAAGCTCGGCGTTTCCGTACACAGGAACGAAACCGGCAGGACGCAATCGCCCGTCTGGCCGAGCTAATCCGTGAGGCAGCCGAGAAGCCAAAGCATCGCCGTAAAACAAAACCCACATTCGCATCAAAAAGTCGCCGGTTGGAGACAAAGCATCAGCGGGGCAAGACCAAACACATGAGACGTTTTATTCCGCGCGCAGATGATTAGTCTTGTCTTCTCATGGATGAACTCTTTAGATTTGCAACTTTCATCTTATTTTTGTGTATTAAAAAAGAATTGCAATAATTTCTCAGTGTTCTCTGTGGTTGGATTTTTTATTTTAAAGAAATATCCAGAAAAATCCAAGAAAATCAATACGAATGAACATTTTCATTGATGAGGCAGGAATATTTACTATTCCAAGCAATAAGGAATGGTCAATATCATGTGTCTGCGCTCTGGTTGTTCCAGAGCAGGAAACGGAAGAAGTGTTCTTCGGCTTTAAAAAACTCAAAGAAAAATGGGGAATTAAGTATGCCGAAATCAAAGGTAGTAAGCTAAATGAGTTAGAGGTTGCTTCCCTTATATCGCTTTTAAGTCAATTCGATGTGATTTTTGAAGTAACGGCGATTGACATGATGATGCAGACCGCTGAAGGACTGACAGCACATAGAACGACTCAGGCTGATATGATTACAAAGAATGTCACAGCTCAACATAAACCAACACTGGTTCAAAGCCTTCGAGAAGTACAAACCGTTTTAAGAAATCTATCTAACCAATTATATGTGCAAGCAATTTGCAGTTTAGAACTTCTTGCTAAAGTAATACGAAAGGCTACTCTTTATTTCGCTCAACGTAAGCCAAAGGAACTTGCAGAGTTTTATTGGGTAATTGACGCAAAACAAGAAAAGATTACACCATATGAAGAATTATGGGGGAAAATCCTTCTTCCGATGCTCCAAGCTAAATCTTTTAGGAAACCTTTTCTTCAACTAGTAGAAGCAAATTATAGTTATTTTGCTAAGTATTGTGAAGAAAAGCCTGAACCTCCTGAACACCTAAAAAAAGCTCTAGGCAATGTATCTCCCTTTGAATACATCAAAATCGATGAAATTTATAAGAATTTAAGATTCCAACAATCTCATGAAAATTTAGGTTTACAAATTGTAGATATTCTTACTACTGCCATACGAAGAGCAATGAACGGTAATTTGCAAATAGCAGGATGGGGAAAAATAGGGCATTTGATGGCTCGGTCAAAAAGAGGATCTCAACCAATCCAATTAATAAATTTGTCTGACAATAAGGTAATTACTTACAAAAATAAAAAGCCACCGTACTGGACTGTAATGCATATAGTAGAAAGGATATGTAAACCTATATTGGCGTAATTTGAATACATTAGTTCCTAAATAAAAATATTTTTACATTTTTCAACAAGAATATGTCTAATATGTGGTCTAAAAAATACGACAAATGTGTAAAATGTGGAACAACCAGCATAAACCATGTTGCAAAAGGTCTATGTAGAAAATGCTATACGAATAAAATTGAAGCGGTACATAAAAATTATGAAAAATTTAAAAGAGGTGTATCAAAGGTTTTCCTAACGAAGGAAAAATTAATTGAATTATATATAGACAAACAAATGTCTCTGTCAGATATCGGAAGAATTGCCGGTTGTACACGACAAACTGTATATCGTTTTATTAAAAACTATGGAATAAAATTAAGAAATAAGACGGATGCGAGAACAATAGCTTTAGACAAAGGGAAATTTAAATATAGCTCTATAAATGAAAAAGGCGAAATTGAAGAAAAGACACGAAATAAAATTCATTTTAATAAAGCTTTCTTTTCCAAATGGTCAAATGAAATGGCTTATGTGTTAGGTTTAATTTACACCGATGGAAATATAACAGATGCCTCACTTAAGATGGGTAGATTAACGTTTGCCCAAAAAGAGAAAAAGTCGGTTGAAAAATTTTTAAACCTTATAGGTGCCGATTCAAAAATACTTTATCGAAGACGAGAAAAATATGTAAACACTACCGCAGGAGAACTGTATTATTTCCATATTAATAGTGATATTGTTTATAAACAACTTTTAGAATTAGGATTAACCCCTAATAAAAGCTTATCTATGACATTCCCTAAAATTCCAGAGGATTATTATATAAGGCACTTTATTAGAGGGTGTTGGGATGGAGATGGGACTGTTTATATTGAAAAGAGAAATGGGAATCTAAAAACTTCTTTTGTTTGTGGTTCTCTTGAATTTATAACCGGTTTAAAGGAACATTTACGTAAGCAAGGCTTGTCTGATGTAAAACTTTACGAGAATAAAAGAAGCAAGAAAGGAAATGTTAGTTATTATTTCAGATATGGAACAAAGGACAGCATAAAACTTTTTCATTATCTGTATGATGAAGTTCCGGAGAGCCAATATTTAAAGAGAAAATATGAAATATTTAAAAACTATTTAGATAGGAATAAAACACCACGGCAGCTATCATTATTTAGCTGAAATTTAATAACATGCATTCAATTGATATATTGAGAGAATACATAAAACGGAAAAGAAAATATGCTTCCTTTTTTGACTGGTTGAGGAAAGACGAAAAGGAGCTTGGTGTCGTACAATCGCTTTTTGAGTCTATGAAACTTC
>MHYY01000083.1 GCA_001830285.1 Planctomycetes bacterium RIFCSPLOWO2_12_38_17
AATCTTTAATTAATAACCGCCCTAGAAAATGTCTAAAATTTAATACACCTAACGAAGTCGTTTTCCCAAGTGTTGCACTTCATTATTGAATGTGCGATGTTAGATGCAGAAAGAAACGATAGAATGTTAAAATTTGTTGGAAAGCCTAAACCAAAAGATCTCTGCCCTTGTGGAAGTGGAAAACAGTTCAGAAAATGTTGTAACAAAAAACTTTTAAGGCGTGTACAAGTTGAAATAGAGATTGATCCTCCCCAAAAAATTGATCTTATCAAAATAAACGAAAAGGATGGTACTATAAAAATATTCTCTGAAGGTAAGACTATTATTCCAAAGTTTGCTCGTTCTACAGTAGGCTATAAAGGTACCTCAAAGTTTAGATATGTAAGCGATCTTATCATACCTACAACATCTATGACAATCGATCCTAGCAACAGTTATCTTGCTTTTGATGAATTATATGCTGTTGATACGAATACAAAACTGATTTTAAATGTAAATTACGCTATATCAGTAGCTTTTAAAGCAGGCATTACATTATCCAATAATTATTTGGGTTATGAAGTAAAAATGACACAGGTAATAGCTAAAGATTTCACTTCTGATATGAATCATGAAAAGATTGGCTGGGTTCTCTTGATAACACACCTTATGGAAACCAAAGTAATCAATGATAAGAAACTAATTGGTGTTGTTGTAGATCACGATAGGGAAAATATTTCAAAATATAATCGAAAAGACATCCCAATTATTGGTGATCTTTTCTTACCAAATGGAGTCAGGCTAATTTACGCAAGTTCTGATCGTAAAGGCTCAATATATAATGCATTAATAAAGAACTGTGATGAAAGATCTAACGAATTATTTGAAATACACGCGACGAATATTAAGAAGTGTATAAGCGAAACTGGCTCTGATACGAAGTGCATCTAACAATACAAATATAGCCGACCGTTTTCAATGGCTGCTGATTTTGACGTTAGGCTAATAAACTCGTTAATAAAAGATGGAGGAATCTTAAGATTTCTCAGTCGCTCTGATCCTTCGAAATAACAACTTTCTTTTGTTGTTGACTATAAATCATTATCATGAAAATTGCCATAACAGGTCTAACAGGCTTCCTCGGTCACTACGTAGCAAAAAAGCTTTTCGAGAGGGACGTTCACATCCAGTCGCTTATACGGGACAGCAGCAATGTCCTGCATCTCCAGGATTATCAGAAAAAAATCACCTTTCATAAAGGCGACTTGACTAATAAGGAAAACTTAAAACAATTTATGCAGGGTGCAGATGTTGTTATCCACATGGCCTACGAGCGTCAGGGCGCTACGTTTCATGAGGCGGCAAACAAGGATATTAAAAGGTTTGTAGAATCTAATCTTTTAGGCAGTATTGAGTTATTAGACACATCAAAACAGAGTGGAATCAAACAATTTATATTTATTAGTTCATGCGCAGTATACGGACATATCTTTCCTCATATCAAACTCGATGAGTTGCATCCGCTTATGCCCGATTCAAATTACGGAGCCTATAAAGCGTCTGCAGAGGCATTTTGTCATGCGTATCATTTATCCAATGCCTTTAACATGACCATCTTCCGCCCTGTAGGAATTTATGGTATAAACCCGCATCTGGCACATTCTGCGTGGTATAATATTGCGAAGGATATTAAACATGGAACTGATGCAGAAGTTTCGGGCGGTGGGAAAATAGTTTCCGCTGAAGATGTTGCCAAAGCAATATGTCAGTCAATTAACAACAAGGATGCGTTTGGCAAGGCTTACAATCTTGTGGATTTTTATGTTGATAACTTGAGCATCGCACACATGGTTAAAGAAACCTGCGGCTCCGGGTCTAACATCAGGGGAACACCTCGAAAGCCTATCCATACGATTGATAATACTCAATCCATAGCGTTAGGAGTAAAGTATGCAGGTGCGGACGGCTTGAAACAATACATTCGTGAATTGATAAATCGCATTTAAAATGAAGTGTGAATGACTTCAAATTTGACACAGAACCAAGTTCAGCATAAATAAGGTTCTTTACTTATTATTCCAAACCACGCCCTGTATTTGTTCAGGATCGTTTCGGAATTTCTTCAAAATTTCTTAACAAAAATTCAGTCAATACAAAGGTTCAGCTTCTTACATATAACCAAAATTTCTTTTTCCAGTTCGTTAATGTCCTTACACACCATAATAGCCTCAGACCTTCTGTGGTCTAACTTTGTACCGCCAAGTCTTTCAGACCATCCTTCGAAGCCCTTCAATGTTAAAATGGGCTTATTATAAATCCAAGCGAAACATATCTCCGATAGTGTCCCCGCAGCGCCTCCAAGTGCAACAACAAAATCTCCTGCTAAAACCGTTAACACATTCCTGGCATGACCGAATCCGGTAGGTATTACAACGGTACACCAATCGTTTGCGTCGTTTACATCATCAGATGGAAGAATTCCAATAGTCAGCCCGCCGGCTTTTCGTGCACCTTTACAAGCATATTCCATAATACCTGCCCTGCCGCCCGTTATCACAGCAATTCCATACTTTGCAAGAAGTTCACCAATCATTTCTGCTGTCTTACAAGCTTCTAATGACGCATCTGAATCACCAATGATTGTTGCTTGTGGTCTCCTCATATTAGACAAAGTTCAATGCAATAAGTGATATTTTATGTATATTTATCCCGTTACTTTTTTACATCAGGCTTTGTTAATATACCTTCAGACCAATTGATTATATACCCAATGTCAACCGGTTCGCCGCCAATGGTCATCTTATGCTGTCGTCCTTCTAATAACTTCTTTTCTTCGCCTTCTAATAGTAATGTAGCATCGCCCTTTACTGCGGTTACGATTGTAACTAACTCCCCTGCCTGAATATTTAATGTGCCTTTACTTGTCCTTATCCTGCCGTTAGGTGTATCAATTTCAAAAAGCGGATCAGATTCATTCACTGAAATAATAATCTGACCATGCTTAAGCTGTATTTTAGATGAATCAACAAATTGCACCTCTGTATTTATATCAATACCAATATCTACGCCTTTTTTGGTAGATAATAAAGTCTTGCCTTCTCCGCCCGTCTTTAAGCCAATACCCTTGTGAAAACTGGTACGCATTGATAACTTACTCCACTCGGTAGCGCCAGGATATAAAAATTGAACATCTCCATGAGCATTTAGTAAGTTTATTTCACCTCCCCTATGCGTCAGATAAAAGTATGTTGCAAATAAAACAATAATTCCACTTCCAACAATAGTACCAAGGAACATGAACCCTTTTTTTGTAGGTCTTGCAACAAGTATTCCCAATTCATAAAGAATAATCATCGGACCGGCAGTCATTGTTTGAGTAAACGGGTCTGGCGGGGTAACTATAGCGGCAATTATAAATATTACTAAAATAGCGTACTTTCTCCATTTTATAAATTTATCAGGCGTAATTAATTGAATCTTTGAAAGCAACAGCATTACAAGCGGCAGTTGAAACACTAAGCCCAATGCCACTGTCAGCATAAAAACGAACGAAACATACTGTTGCATTGTAATGATTGGTTGTATGCCCGGACCCAAGATGCCAATCAGGAATTGCAAGCCAAATGGAATTAACAGAAAATATCCAAAAAGCCCGCCAATTACAAATGCCAGATAAGATATTGGCAAAAATAACATTATGTACCGCCGTTCTTTCTTATATAAACCAACGCTTACAAACCGCCATATTTGATAAATAATAAACGGATATGCCAGAAAGACTGATGAAATGAAGCATAATTTCATGTAAGCATAGAAACCTTCCTGGTAACTTAGCACCTGTAATTCTGTCGAAAGGCCTATCTTTCCCATTGCAAACTTATGAGGTTTCTTAGCCATATCAAGGATTTGTACTTTGAAAAACCAGCACAAGAAAAAGCACAAGATAATGGCAATTATAGAATATATTAACCTCTTCCGTAATTCCTCAAGATGCGTACCAAACGGCATTCTCACCTTTTCAATTTCGTCTATGTGTTCTTCTGTCTCTAAATTTACCACACCGACCCTCGCTAATCATTCGTTTGGTATAATGTCTTGATAACTTCAAAATATTAGTAAAATTATATTACAAATATACATTTTAAATTACAAGGAACAATTGTATGCTTTGTGCCGAATACTTATGTTTGGAATTTCGAAGTAGCCACAGAGACCACCTAGACCTCAGAAAATATATTTCTGTGTGCTCCGTAGCTAATAAATCGCCGAATGCCTATTTTAACTAAACAAGAATATCCTTGACCTCTGCAAAGGGTAAGATATATTATCTTTGGGGGCGAGAAATATGAAAAGGGATATGTATCAATATTCAGTGAGAAGGTTGTATATCCGAACTATGTTCGCTAATACACCTAATTTTAAAAGGATATCCGAAATAATTTCGGATACAAACAATATGTGCTATATTTTATTATATTGTATTTTTGATTATAGACATCTACCAATAAATCACAGGAGAAATTTTTGAGGATTTTCAGAATCATGACATTTAGCTTTTGTTCAGTAGCCTGTTTCCAAGTGGTTTTCGACCACTTTCGTTCTCCTGTATAATTTTTAATGTCAAAGAAAGGACTTCCATGAGATCAGAACCATTAGCACTCAGCAAACAGATGATTTCACTGCTCGAGCAGCAGGGCATCACTGTTGCAACACCTATCCAGAAAGAAATCATTCCTGCAATCGTCCAGGGACGTGATGTGCTTGCACAATCAGAGACAGGATCGGGGAAAACACTGAGTTTCGCAATCCCCATCATAGAGCAACTCCATCGGCGTGATGGACTTCGTGCGCTTGTTCTGGTTCCAACACGCGAGCTCTGTATGCAGATCGCCGGTGAATTCATTCAATACTCTTCAGGTAAGCATCTCGGCATCGTTCCCGTGTACGGCGGTGTGTCTATCAATACGCAAATTACGAATGCGAAGACGGCGAATATCATTGTTGCAACGCCGGGCAGATTAATTGATCTTCTTACACGCCGCGCAGTGCATCTCAAAACCATACGATACCTCGTTTTCGATGAAGCCGACCGTATGCTCGACATGGGATTCATCAAGGATATTGAGCGTATCGTTCAGTATCTCCCGTCCGAACGACAAACACTTATGTTCAGCGCAACGGTCTCTGGAGAGATCGAACAACTCAGCCGGAAATACCTGCACAACCCTAAACATACCCGACTGGCATCCACTGTAAAGCCTTCGTTTCTCCAGCAAACATACTACTTAACTACGCCTGAAGGAAAGGCGGGTTTGCTTGTTGGCTTATTGAAGCACGAGCGTCATCTTGCCTTAGTCTTTTGCAACCGGAAACATGTAACGGTGAAACTGGCGAAAAAACTCTCAGCGCATGGCGTCCACGCACGCTGTCTAAACGGCGACATGTCACAACCACAGCGTGAGCGTGTTACAAATGAATTCCGCAAGAAGAAATTCTCAGTTCTTGTCGCCACGGATGTAGCCG
>MHYY01000084.1 GCA_001830285.1 Planctomycetes bacterium RIFCSPLOWO2_12_38_17
AATCCTTTGCGGTACTCTACACCCCGCCATAGAAACATAATTAGTAAATAATATTTGCAAACGTACAGCGCCATCAGGTTCAAACAATTCGCATCGAAATATATCTGCATTAATCCTGTCAATTAACAGATTGCCTTTGAGATTGATATTTGTCTCCTTTGCTTCCATTAAATGCAGTAACCAATAGAAAGGCCATGTCTCAATTACTGGTTCATACCCTTCTAAAATCTCTCTATGATTGAACAGATACGCCATATCTCCTGGAAAAATATTTATACCAAGTACTTCTATTTTATGAAAGGCATTGCTGGACCCAGTATAAACCTTATTTTCAATAGGAATATACAAATAAAATTTTCTCTCATCAGAATACATATCAAATAATGTCGTGGCTAATTTTGAACCCATTGCACGTAAATGATTTGGATTCTGGTATAAAATCAATCCATTACAACGGAGCGGCGCTTTTGCATCAGGAGTGGTAAGAGTGATATCTATGTTTGCGCGAAGTGTGGTAATTTTTGAACTCTTCAAAATTAAATCTTCTTTAATTTGTTGCAGCGAGAGATTTTTTACATCTCCCTGTACGTTTCTCAAGAGACCAGATGTATCTTCCCACGATGGTTTCTGCGTTACCTGCGCTTTATATGTAGCACAACCAGATGCTAGAATTGCACAGAGAAAGAAACTGCGCATTACATATATTTTTAACCATATATTTGAATTTTGCATTTTATTTTCGAATAATTTCAATCACATATTCAAAAACTCTTTTAATGTATTTTCCATTGAAACTAGGTCTTTGGAAGAAAGCCTGCCCAATTTTTTCAAAACCCGTGTTTGTTCAATAGTTAATATAGCCGGTTTGATTGCAGAATGGGAAGGGAACGAGAACAATATCTCCACTGTTATAATTTGTCATAGATGGCATCCTCTTTGTTGTCCCAGATTTTTTGAAACGATGCTGTTGATAACCCCTGAGAGGCTTTTGCAATCAAGGTCTTTCCCTTTTACTTTCCAGAAACCAAATGAAGTCAAAAATCTCTGTAAGAAGATTTTCTGGAAGCTTATCAATTTCTTTTTTTATTATCTCTTTGACTGATATTCTATTTTCTCCTTCAAATACCTAGTTTCTATCTTATCTATAAACATCTTTTCTATGAGCAACGGATAGGATTTTTACTATTTTGTTATTATCGTGAATGCTATATATCACTCTAAAATCCCCTATTCTTATTCTATAGTATTCAGTTTCTCTCAATTTTTTAGAGCCAAATGGTCTTGGATTATTTTCTAACAAAAGTATCTTCTCGCGAACTCTGTTTTTTGCTGTTTCTGGAAGTTTCAGGAATTCTTTTTCTGCTTTTGTAACAATTTCGATTGAGTATTTATCCATTAATTCCCATGGTCTTCTAAAAAATCTTTGAATGGCCTACTCTTATCCTTTAACCTGCTTTCAGCAATTGCTATATCAATTAAATCCTCCCGAACCCTTTTGTCTTTTAAAACCTCTGTCAAAAATATATTTTGTTCTTCTCTTGGTAATGTCCTGAATGCAGTTAAAAATACTTCAGCTTTTGTTCCTTTTGTTTTCATAAATTACCTCCTGGTTTGTTTCTGTAATCTGTAAATAACAATCATTGTAATCCTTAAAAATATATAATATCTAATATTTTATTTACTTCAAATATCTCATACTCTCGCTCACTCATTGAAAACTCAAGTTCTATAGGTATGTTCTTACCCTGTTTTTAATTTTTATACGGTCATTTTGCATTTTGATTTTTTACTTTTGTATTTACTTTATAATGTCCACTCCCCAGCAAAGACCTCCATTGCGGGGCCTGTCATGTAAACATTGCCGTCTTCTGCCCATTCCAGTCCCAAATCACCTCCTGGCAGATGGGCAAGAATTCTACGTTCAGTCTTTTTATTAAGGACTCCCGCAACACATACCGCCGAAGCGCCTGTCCCACAGGCAAGGGTTATCCCAGAACCGCGTTCCCACGTCTTCATAGTAACCTCTTTAGGACTATGTACCTTGACAAAGTGAACGTTTATCCGTTCCGGAAATGAATGATGTCGCTCAATTTCTGCGCCATGTTTTTGCACATCGATTTTATCAAAATTGTCAATAAAGATAACGCAATGCGGATTTCCCATAGAGACACAGGTAATCCGAAATGAAATCCCTTTGCTAATAGGTAAAAGGTCGCCCCCTCCCCTAACCCCTCCCACGAGGGGCGGGGAATACTCATTGTTCCCTTGTATTCCTCCCCCTTGACGGGGGAGGTTTAGGTGGGGGTGATCTATTGCGCTAATAGTCAATGTTTCATCGCTTACTTGTGTTTCTTTGCCGAGCATAGGAATTTCTGATCGCATGATTCCGGGTTTTCCCATGTTGACTCTTGCACTGGACACTTTTCCATTCGTTGTAAAAAGCTGGATTGTCTTAACACCTGCAAGGGTTTCTACGGTGAGTGGATTCTTTTGGGTGATTTTGTGGTCGTACACATATTTTGCAACACATCGGATACCGTTCCCGCACATCTGCGCCTCGCTGCCGTCCGCATTGAAAATACGTATCTTGCAATCAGCCGCCTTTGACGGCAAGATAAGGATAAGCCCATCAGACCCCACGCCAAAATGCCTGTCGCTGATAATTGGAGCAAGCTTTACAGGGTCTTTAACATCTTCTTCAAAACAATTGACATAGATATAGTCATTACCGATGCCGTGCATTTTTGTAAATTTCATATAATATTCCTAACCCGAACAAGTCGAAAATTGTAGCGCTGGGGTTTATCCCCTGCTATTAGACGATCATAAGGATCGGCGCTACATTTTTTACTGAATTAGTCAAACCAGGTTATTTTCCCTTTCCAAAAAGTACTACTCTAATGGTTTTTAAAAATACCACAAAATCCAGGATAAACGACATGTTCTTAATATAATAGAGATCGTATTGTAATTTTTCTTCTGTTTGTTCCACTGAAGAAGCATAAGGATACTTTATTTGAGCCCAGCCAGTTAGTCCCGGTCTTACCAAAAGCCTCTGGGTATAAAAAGGTATTTTTTCTTCAAACTCCCTTATAAAGACCTCCCGTTCCGGTCGGGGCCCGACTAAACTCATATCGCTCTTAATGACATTTAACAATTGCGGGATTTCATCCAATCGCCACTTTCTCAGAAATCTCCCAATCTTTGTAATCCTGGGATCGTTATCTGCGGCATAAACCGCACCGGTAAGCGACTCAGCATTCTCCACCATAGTACGGAATTTAATAATGGTAAATTTTTTACCATCCTTGCCGATACGTTCCTGTGTATAAAAAACCCTGCCCCTGGAATCATATTTTATTACTATCGCGATAACCACCATAACAGGTATTAACAAAACAAATAGTATTAACGTGATAATTTCTTCTAAAATAGGCTTAATCAACCTGCTATATAGTTTGGGCTTGCCAATGGCGATGTGCAACATCCACATATTGTTAATGTGTTTAAAAGGTATCTTCCCCGTGAGCTGTTCATAGGTTGTAGGCATGTCAACTACATCTATTCCATTCCACGAACAATTAATCAGCGCCTTTATTAAATCGGCATGCTTTTCATGTGTGATAGCTACAACAACTGTGGTAACATGATTCTGGCTAACGATGTTATTTAAAGTATATCTGTCGCCTAAAATAGGGACATTTTCAACAAACTTACCTTTTTTTAAAGGATCGTCATCAACGAAACCAACTACATTCATACCTGATT
This sequence comes from Planctomycetes bacterium RIFCSPLOWO2_12_38_17, assembly GCA_001830285.1. Classification (GTDB taxonomy): domain Bacteria; phylum Planctomycetota; class Brocadiia; order Brocadiales; family Brocadiaceae; genus PLOWO2-12-38-17. Next base: position 3,769 of record MHYY01000084.1, read on the forward strand.
TCTTTGACCTGTTTATTTCCTGCAAAACACTCTTTCCAGCCCAGCCGGCGCCTATAATTAAAACGTTTTGCCTAAACATGGACTGTTCTAGCAAATAACTATACAAAATCCTCCATCCTATAATGAAAAAAGTAACTAAAACCCCGTTTATAACAAATACACCACGTCCTATGCGCAGATACCAGGTTACGTAAAATAAAAACGTCGTAACAATAAAGGCGCTCACAGTTGCAAAGGCAATGGTCATGACATTTCCAATTGACTTGAAGTCCTTGCGAATGTCGTACAGTTCCGTGAAAAAGAATGTGAATATGAATGCCAAGCCTGTTAAGACAAACGATAAAAGGTTGTTTTTTACATAATCGCAGCCGGGATTAAATCCCAGACGGATTATTGCTGATAAAAATATCGAGCCATTTACAATGAGCAGGTCACCAATTACCAGCAATATTAAACGTTTCGATATAGGATAATTAAAAATTCTGATTGTCATATTGATAATCTACCTATCTTATCCATCCTAAAAATTTTTCAAAATCGTTAAAAAATATCTTCGGATTATGTATGTAAACACTGCTCCTTGCCTTTGCCCTTTCAATGATACGCATAAAACCTTTGTTATAGTTATGAAAGGTATCTTTAACTTTATCTTCAAGTAACACAAAATCCTCATAACACATCGTATCAACCCTACGCCTAATATCCTTCAGGTAATAATCGCTGGGTATACGTCTAAAAAAATCCTCATACGACATCTCTTTATTTACCAACCCATGTTCAATACCAATATCAAAGAGTCTCGTCCCAGGAAAAGGTTCATAAACACCAATAGAGGCAAAACTAGGTTTTATTTCATAAAGCAAATCTAAAGTTTTTTGGACATCTTCTCTGGTCTCTGTAGGTATACCCATCATAAAGTAAGCCGTCCAGTGAATCCCGGCATTCCTGAAAAGACTTGGAGCATTCTTTATACTTTCAAGCGTAATACCTTTATCCATAAGTTCAAGGATTCTCTCACTTCCCGATTCTATACCTACCTTTATGCTGTTACAACCTGCCTTTTTCATTGTCCTGAGCAGTTCCATATCAATCAGGTCAACTCTTGTGTTACAATCCCAATTAATCTTTATATCTGCATCCATTAATCCATTACAAAATTCCATTACCCTCTTTCTGTTTACAGTAAAAGAATCATCCTTAAATGTAAATTGATGCGTACCGTAACGCTCATGTACATATTTGATTTCATCCAAGATGTTTGATAAAGAACGGTATCTCACCCTTCTTGTCCAGATTTGTGTTGCACAATATGAACATTTATATGGACAGCCCCTGCTTCCCATTAGCAAACCCATATCTTCAGAGGTATACGTATCTGAACCCAGAAATGATTCACGATCCGGAATTGGAAGGTCGTCTAGATTATCTACAAATTTCCTGATATTATTGTGGACAATCTTGCCATTATGCCTATACGAAAGACCGCCTATACTACTAAAATCAGTGTCTTTCATGTTCAGTTTATTTATCAATGCAAGAAATGTAACTTCGCCTTCCCCGCTTACAATAAAATCAACATTATCAGTATTTTTGAGTATCTCATCAGATTTTAAAGTCGCATGAGGACCGCCAAAGACAACGTAGCAGTTTTTATTAAACTTCTTTACGATAGACGCTATTGTAAATGCAGATGCCGCCTTCGGCGTCATAACAGTCACACCA
>MHYY01000085.1 GCA_001830285.1 Planctomycetes bacterium RIFCSPLOWO2_12_38_17
TTCAGAATTTGCAAAATCACTTGGAGTTTCAAGAAAAACACTATCCAGGATTGTTAACGAACATTCAGAATTTGCAAAATCACTTGGAGTTTCAAGAAAAACACTATCCAGGATTGTTAACGAACATGGTTCAATTACCCCCGATATGGCGCTGCGTCTATCAAAGGCATTTAGCACAACGCCTCAGTTGTGGCTAAATTTGCAGCAAAATTACGATTTATGGCATGTTTCCCAAAAATCTCAGGAATGGAAAATGGTTGAAACAATAGCGGTATAAAATCAACATCGCAAGGGAATTCCAGAGACAGCATATTTAATTATTGATTTTGTTTTATAAATAGTTAAGATTTGGTCTTGTTCCAGACCGCTCGCACGGTAGTTCCAAGAAAAATAGGAATCTACAAAATTAAGCATGGTGTCCCAGCATACAGAATTACAGCATTTCAACTTAGCATTTTTGTAATATGAATAATTGAAAAGAATGAATGAAAACACTCGAAGAGATTCAAAGACAGTTATCTTTAGGAGAGTTTGATTTCAGCCGACATGCTTTAAAACGAGTAGTTGAACGCAATATCAGCGAGTTGGAAATAAAAGAAGCTGGAAGAAATGCAAAGATAATTGAAGATTATCCAGACGATAAATATACACCCAGTTGTTTGCTTTTAGGCTTCACTGAAACTGGACGCCCATTACATATACAAGCATCATTTGGTGATACAGAATTCGTAAAGATTATTACACTTTATGAACCAGGTGAAGATGAGTGGATTGACTATTCTAAACGGAGGTAAATATGTTTCGTTGTCATGTATGTGGTTCAAAAGAGACAAAAAAAGAATATGTTAACGAGATATTTCAGATTGATAATAAGCCTATTCTGGTAGAACATATTCCAGCAGTGGTCTGTGTGCGCTGTGGTGAGGAAACTTTTAGTCGGGAGACAACAGAAAGAATTCGACAAATGGTACATGGTGAGGCAAAACCTGTAAAATCAATTTCCATGGAAGTATTTACTTTTATATGAAAAGTAAAATGGGAAAGGCAGTTTATTGCCTAACAACCTCTTACAGCTAACCTCGCAAAGCTCGGCAGCACGCAATTCCAGGGACACTGTATTAGTTATTGATTTTGTTTTAAAAACAGTTAAGATTTGGCTATGTCCCAGACCGCTCGCACGGTAGTCCAAAGGGGAATAGGAATCTACAAAATTAAGATAGTGTCCCCAAAATTCCCTCAATTTAATTATACTTGAAAAATGAAATAATAAGTAGTAGCTTTTAGGCCACATAGAGAGACACTAGTTTTCACAAACGATGTAAAATAACATAATAATTGGGAAGTCTAATATAAAGTTAGGTGTTAAATCTCATTAAAAAAAGGTAACCATTATGGATGGAATTTCATTTGATACTTCAGAAAAAACAATTCAAGATATAGCCAACTTATTCAAGTCATATACAAAAAACAAACAAAGACATTTAAATTTATCTCCCGGTTTTCAGAGAGAATCCGTTTGGACACATAAAGATAGGCAAAAGCTAATTGATAGTATTCTAAGAAACTATCCAATTCCAGCTATATTTTTGTATCGTCGTGAAGAAAATGGTGAAATTGTTTATGATGTTGTTGATGGAAAGCAAAGAATAGAAACTTGTTTGATGTTTATGGGATTAATAAGAGGGAAACAATTTTTAGCAAAAGTTCAATTACCAAATAAGGATGACCGAGAATGGATTAGTTATAAGATACTTCAAAGGAGAGAAAAGCAATATTTACTTACTGGTTATAAAATAACTACAATTGAAGTTAAAGGCGACCCATCTGATGTTATTGAATTATTTGTAAGAATAAACTCGACTGGTAAGGCATTAACTCCTGCTGAAAAGAGACACGCTAAATATTACCACAGCCCTTTTTTAAAATCTGCTGGTAAACTCGCTAATAAATTTGAATCTTATTTCCATGAAAATAAAATTGTTACTGAAGCACAAATTACACGAATGAAACATATTGAACTTATATGTGAATTGATGATTTCAACATATCAAGGTGATATTATCAATAAAAAGGCTGCTTTAGATAAAATGATGGACGATAAAAGTCTTTCTCTCGTAAAAGCAAAATCAATTGAAACTAGAATTATAACAATATTAAATCGAATAAAAAAAATCTTTCCAAACATTAAACATACTCGTTTTCACCAGCTTTCGGACTTTTATTCTCTCGCGATTCTTATTTATAAATTTGAAACAGAATATTTAATATTGACTGATAATAAAAGAAATAAATTAGCCTCGGATTTATTAGTAGCATTTTCTAATGGCGTTGACCAAACAAGAATATTACAAAAGAAAGTCGAAGGTATACCAATTAATTTAGAAAAATGTCGTGAGTATTTATTAACAGTCCTTCAAGCTACGGATGAAATATCCCAAAGAAGAAAAAGAGAGGATATTTTAAGAGCATTACTTGAAAGTATTTTCAGAAGGAAAGATAAAGAACGTTTATTTAGTGTTGAACAAAGAAGAATTCTTTGGAATACATCTGAAGAACGTCTTTGTAGTCGATGTGGTAAACCGGTTACTTGGAGTGATTTTACAGTAGACCATATTTTACCTTTTAGTAAAGGTGGTGAAACAAAATTGCGTAATGCAGCGATAATGCATCGTTCTTGTAATTCAGCTAAAGGAAATAGAAAAATTAAATTACATAACACCTAACAAACACATCAAACCGACAAGCTAGTACCGGTGTACTGATTAAAATTGAGAAGTTAAATTCGACGGAAGAAAATATAGCACGGATTGATGCGTTAAGCAGAGGTTTTGGAATAGGTCTGCTTCTTTTTGACAACGGTAATTCTAAAACACCTCAATTTGAAATAAGAGTCAGGGCAGCCAAACATGAACCAGATATGTTCTATGTTAATAAATATATGAAACTTGTTGAAGATGATTTATTTTCCTGATTGACAAACAATAGCAACAATTTTATCTCTTTTAATAAGTTATAAAGATCTATATCCAAATACAATCGCAATCCTTTTGTTTAAAGAAACAAGCGGACAAACTAGCGAAAATATATTGTGAAAAGGGAATCGTACCTTCCAATTTTATGTCCGATGCCCTTCATATTGCTGATGCTTTGGTAAGTTACAACTTCGAGCATATTGTAAATCTTGAAACCATAATTAAGGTAAACGAAGTAAACAAAGCACATAATATGAATGAAATTTTTGTATGTCAACCTCAGGATGTGATAATTAGTGACGATTAAAGAAAAGATATTTCCTTGCTTGAGTTGTAAATCTGATACCGGCTGTCCTAACAAGCTTATATGCGACGAATGCAGAACAATACGCAAACAAAAAAGAACCTTGGTTCGAGGACAAAAGGTTCCAAAGAAAAACAGCAAGCTTCACCTAATCAAGGGAATTATCTCTGAATATACATTCACAAAGCTTAATAATCTTAAAGAGTATATATTAGAAATTGAGTTAAAATTTAAAGAGGATAAAAAACGTTTAAATAAAAGATACTATGACAATATCAATGGATACGGACAAAACAAGGAAATATTAGATGACATAATTGAATTTTATTACGAGGATCATTACAAAATCGAAAATATATTTTTAAGAATATTCCATTATACCTCTCTTGTTGCAACCTACTCATTCTTAGAATCATCATTGCATTCACTATGTAATCATTTACATAAAATGAAAAATTTGTCATTAGAATTGGCTGATCTAAAAAATGATGGAATAGAGCGAGCAAAGGAGTATCTTATAAAGGTTTGCCATATTAATTTTCCTGAAAAATCGCACGAATGGTTAGAGATTCAAAAATTAAATAAGGTTAGAAATTGCATTGTTCATGCAGAAGGTAATATAGAAAAAGTAATAAGCAAAAAAAAGATATGTAATATTGTTAAAAACACACCCGGATTAAAGATTGTAAATAAACGTTTTATCGGAGTGGAGGTATCCTATTTAAACTCGGTCATTAAAAATATAGAAGAATTCCTATCAAAACTGTATGATATAGCATTTCAAGTAATATAATAGATTTTCTATTAACTCGGAGGGAAAGTATGCGGTCGCGTCTTGATTTGTGATTATTATTGACCTTAAATGTAGTTTTTCAAAAATCTGTTCGTGTCAAATATCCCACTAAATCCTCTCGCTCGGTCGATCCTTCGACAAATATTCGACTGCACAGAACAACAGCACAAAATCAATTCCGATCCGTTTAACGAGTCGTTTCTTAACAGTTGCAATTTTAGCTTTCGACCCCGGCTTTAACGCATTTCATAAGGTTCAACTGTATTCTGTAATAGTTACAAAAGTTGAAATACTGGCACTTGAATAGTTTTATATGAGCGATGTCGTTCGATGGTGATTTGGAGTTTATCAACGGTTTCGGGGGAAAAATATTCTTCATTACAATTTTCACATACCTCTGATGGGACATTCTCAACTGCAACCAGTTCTCCACGATACCATTGAGTATAAGTAATATATTTCTGGGTGGTTTTCCCATGACATACAGAACAGGTATTCATAATCTATTTTCTCCTTATTCTATTATCAATAAGTTTTTCTCTATGTCAAATGTAAATAATGGGAAGAGAATAGAGTTGCGTCTTGATTTGTGATTATTATTGACCTTAAATGTAGTTTTTCAAAAATCTGTTCGTGTCAAATATATCCCGAAAGCCCATTATTCGACTGCACATATCAACGGCACAAAATCAATTCCGATTTGGTTTCGGAGTAATTGCAGTTGAGGGCGGCAGAATCGGGAAAATAATCTCAGGTTGATCTCCTGTTAAAGTCTTTAGAAATGCAACAATTTTATTTGTTTCGCTCTCCGGAAGCGTCACTCCAAGCTGATATTCTGCCATGGTATTAACTGCTTCGTTCAAATTCCATGTGCTTGCATCATGAAAATAAGGCGCCGTTAGTTCAATGTTTCTTAGCAAGGGCACTTTGAATACGTATTTATATTTCTCATCTTTTGTTACGTTGTACCTGCCGAGGGTTTGAGTGTCTTTATCGTATGGTTTTGCAATTCCAAATTTCTGAAAAGAGGTTCCGCCCACGCCAAAGCCGTTATGGCAGATTATACACCCTTTACTTTTGAATAGTTCGTACCCTTCCTGCTCCTCTTGAGAAATTCTATCGTAGCCTCTGAGCCACAAATCAAACCTTGAGTTTGGCGTGGTTAGTGTCTCTTCAAACGCTGAAATGGCATCAGCAACGTTATCAATGGTAATATTCTCGTCTTTATACACCTCTTTAAACCACTGTACATATTCAGGTATTGATTGCAATATGCTCACGGCAAGCTCATGGTTTGAAGCCATTTCCATGGGGTTGGCTATGGGACCTTTTGCCTGTTCTTTTAAGTCCTTTGCGCGCCCATCCCAAAATTGTGCCAGATTGAATTTTGCATTGAGGACGGTAGGTGAGTTTATCGGACCAAACAGCCATTTATGCCCGATAGAGCTTGGTAAATTATCT
>MHYY01000086.1 GCA_001830285.1 Planctomycetes bacterium RIFCSPLOWO2_12_38_17
GAGAAAGCGCGGAAGGTTATTGAGGCGCTCCTGGATAAATATGCTGATGAGGGCATTGAAAATATAGAAGACCTTGCAATTTTGAGAATAGAACCTTTTAATCAAATCGGGACACCCACGGAAATCGTGCAGATTTTCGGCGGGAGAGATCAGTATCTTCATGTCATTGAAGAACTGGAGCATGAACTCTATGCAGCAGCGTAAGGGGTAATAATGAAAAACATCGGGAATATTATAAAAACATTACAGAACATCATGCGCAAGGATCCGGGCGTGTCCGGAGACGCACAGCGCATTGAGCAGTTGGGATGGATGATCAGTCTCAAAATCCTTGATGATAAGGACAAAGAGATAGAACTCCTCAATGACAAATACGTTTCACCAATGCCAAAGAAATTGCAGTGGCGCAATTGGGCGGCTGATGACGAGGGTATGACTGGGGATGAGCTTAAAAACTTTGTTGACGGTGCTTTGATACCAAAGCTTAAAAATCTCGATGTGAGCTCCGGAAATAAACGCGCCCTCATTATTCGTGAAATATTTGATGGCACGAATAACTATATGAAGAACGGGACAATTATCCGTCAAGTTGTTAACGCATTAAATCAAATTGATTTTAACAAGGCTGAAGACCGGCATGTGTTCGGCGATATTTATGAAACGATTTTGCGCGATCTGCAGAGCGCCGGGAATTACGGTGAGTTTTACACCCCTCGTGCCTTGACAGAGTTTATTACGGAAATGATTAACCCTCGTTTAGGTGAAAAAGTTTTAGATCCCGCCTGCGGAACCGGAGGCTTCTTAACCAGCGCGATAGAAAATATCCGCAAACAAGACATCAAAGGTGTTGAGGACCTCAAGGCGCTTGAAAAAAATATTCACGGCATGGAGTTTAAACCGCTTCCCTTCATGCTTTGTGTAACCAATCTGATTTTGCACGACATCGAAGTGCCGAATGTGGATTACACAGACAGCTTAAACCGTGAATATACCTCAATCGGACAGAAAGACAGGGTTGACGTAATCCTTGCCAATCCTCCTTTTGGCGCCTCGGTTACTGACGGGGCAGAGACTAACTTTCCCCAGAATTTTCGCACAACGGAAAGCGCCGACCTTTTCTTAATGCTCATGGTGCGGTATCTGAAAGACGGAGGCCGTGCCGGGATTGTTCTACCTGACGGATCGCTGACCGGCGACGGTGTAAAACAGCGCATTCGCCAGCACTTGTTGGAAAATTGCAATCTGCACACCGTCGTGCGGTTGCCAAATTCAGTCTTTCAACCGTATGCCAGCGTTGCTACAAACTTACTTTTCTTTGAGAAAGGCAAACCAACCAGGGAAATCTGGTACTGGGAACACAAACTGCCCGAAGGCGTTAAGGCGTACAGCAAAACGAAGCCGATTCAGAAAGGCGAGTTTGATGGTCTTAAAAAGTGGTGGAAGAAGCGAAAAGAGAATGAGCAGGCGTGGAAGGTCTCTATTGATACTATTGCCACGAACGGCTATAACCTCGATATTAAGAATCCGCATACACCTGAAGAAAAACACGCGTATTCAAGCGAGGAACTGGTGGCGATGATTCACAAATCATTTCGCAAAAGTGATGAGCTTCTTCAACAATTGAGAAGGGAGTTGGAGAATGGATAACGCAGAAAATAAATCCCAGATCATTATTTATCAGACCGAGGACGGACAAACGAAGCTTGAAGTAAGGTTGGAAGATGAGACCATCTGGCTCACGCAAGCCGCTATGGCAGAGCTATTTCAGACAACAATAGCAAACATCAACATCCATATAAAAAGTATCTATACAGAAGGTGAACTGCGCCCTGATGCAACTATTAAGGAAAACTTAATAGTTCGAAAGGAAGGCTCACGTAATGTTAAACGTTCAGTCATGTTTTATTGTCTTCCGATTATTTTAGCTGTAGGCTATCGTGTCCATTCCCATAGGGGTACCCAATTCCGTCGGTGGGCTACAGAGCGGCTTAATGAATACCTGGTCAAGGGTTTCACGATGGATGATGACCGGCTTAAGCAGGGCGTAAACATCGGCTCTGATTATTTTGATGAAATCCTTGAGCGCATCCGCGACATCCGTTCCAGCGAGAAACGGTTTTATCAGAAAATCCGGGATATTTATAAGCTGGCTGTTGACTATGACCCGAAGGCGGAAGAAACCTTAGAATTTTTCAAAATAGTTCAGAACAAACTCCATTTCGCTATATCCGGCAAGACGGCGGCGGAGCTGATTTCCGAGCGGGTCGATGCGTCAAAACCCAACATGGGACTTACCGCATGGAAAGGCGTCAAGGTGCGCCAGGGCGATGTGACCATTGCCAAGAATTACCTCAATGAGAAAGAAATGGAACAGCTTAACAGAATCGTGACCATGTATCTTGATTATGCCGAAGATCAGGCTAAACGCCACCGGCAGATATTCATGCGCGACTGGCGCAAAAAGCTCGATGCGTTTCTCAAGTTTAATGAACGCGATATTCTTGAGCATTCTGGAACCGTAACCAAAGAAGTTGCTGACGCACTGGCTTTGGAGCATTATGAGGTTTTTAATAAACATCGTTTGAAGAGTGAAGCTGAAGCTGAAACGCTTGCCGATGATGAGGCTTTTAAAATGATCGAACAGAAAGCGGCAAAACGTCTCCCGAAGAAAAAGGGGCGGAAAAATGGGTGAGTGGAAGAGGGTAAAAATTAGTCAGTTTCTGAAAGAACGGGAAGGTAGATATGACCCGGATGATAAAGCTGTGCTGGGTTTGAAAAGGCTGAATAAGATCGACTTTTCCGGTGAAATTCACCTTTCTGATAAAGGATCAAAGACAGATATGATCATTGTCGAACCTGGAGACCTTGTTATTTCAGGGATCAATGTTTCAAAGGGCGCCCTTGCTGTTTATCATGGAGAAGAACCGATTACGGCGACTATTCATTACTCGTCCTATGCCTTTGATGAAAGGCAAATAGATATAGATTACTTTAAGCGATTTGTTAGGAGTCTGTCTTTTGTACAAACGCTTAAAGATCAAGTCAAAGGTGGTATAAAAACAGAAATAAAACCTAAACATTTTCTGCCTCTTGAAATTCATTTGCCGGATATTAAGTCCCAAAAAGAGATCGTTTCTTTTTTCAAAAGAATCGAAAATGAAATGGGTTATTTAAGCGGAGAGATAACTCACCAACAATCTTTTCTTAAACAACTTCGCCAGCAAATATTGCAGGATGCCATTGAAGGAAAACTGACAACAAAATGGCGGGATAAACATCCTGAACTTATCAGAGGAGATAATCACGCCTCAAAATTACTTGAGAAGATAAAAGCCGAAAAAGAGCGACTAATAAAAGAAAGAAACACTTCGACAAAGCTCAGCGCAAGAATCAAGAAAGACAAACCGCTTGCGCCAATCGCTGATGATGAAAAGCCTTTTGACTTGCCTGACGGGTGGGTGTGGTGTCGTCTGGGAGAAATTGCAACATTAATTACTAAAGGTTCTTCGCCAAATTGGCAGGGCATAAGATATGTAGATAGAGATTCAGGGGTACGTTTTATAACAAGTAAAAATGTTGATTTTTATAAAGTTGATTTGACGAACGAATCGTTTGTTGAAAAAAGGTTTAATCAGATTGAGCCACGATCGATTTTATCTTATGGTGATATTTTGACAAACATTGTTGGGGCATCAATTGGTCGTACTGCAATTTATGAGTTAAATGAGATTGCAAATATTAATCAAGCCGTGTGCTTAATTCGTTTGGGTACAAAATTAATTGATAAAACGTTTTTGCTTCATTGGATGAATTCTCCAGTGTTAGTGGCAAAAATGCACGAAGATGAATTTGCTCCGGGGCGGGCAAATTTAAGTATGAACAATGTGGCAAATTTTTTATTGCCTGTAGCTTCTCTGGCTGAACAGCGGGCTATTGTTGAGCGAGTTGACAAACTCACGGCCATGATTGACGAATTGGAAAAACAAGTATCCGAACGCAAAGAACAATCCGAAATGCTGATGCAGTCAGTTTTACGAGAGGCATTTGCAAAAGGATGATTAACAGTTTGAGGAAAAATAGTGTGGTTTAGTCATGTAGAATGGTTTAATCAGAGCGAACCCATCAATGCTTTTTTTGTTGGGTGTGCTTAGCCCCTCGATAAACCCAGGACAGGCTCCACTCAACCTTACTCTGATTAACTCCTCGAACTCCTCGAGAAGAATAGAAACAAGGTATTCATAGACCCTTCAAATCGAAAGACCCAGGAATTGCTTGAAAATCAATTTACAAAAGCATGTCAATCCTCGAACCATTAAAAACCAGAATTTTTAAGACAGATGAGTTGATAGATGAAATTGTGTATAGGCTGTACGGATTGGCAGAAGAGGAAATTGAGGTTGTTAAAGGCGCGGTATTTTAGTGAAATCTATTATAATCATCAGAAATCATATATAATTGTGTTAATTATGTGATAAAATATATTGCACAAATGGAATTTGGCAAAATAACAATATAATTAAAGAGGGAACGAAAAATGATAGTAAAAGAAATGATAAAAAAGGAGATTGATAAACTCCCGGAAAATCTTCTCTCGGAAGTTTTTGACTTTATCCAATATTTAGAAAGTAAAAGAGAAAAAAATATCCTTATAAAAGCCTCTCAGGGTTTATCCGCTTCAGCGTTTCAAAAAATTTGGGACAACGAAGAGGATGCAATATATGACAACCTATAACAAAGGTGATATTGTCCTTGTCCCTTTCCCATTTAGTGATCAGACCGCCACCAAAAAGCGTCCAGCAGTAATTATAAGTTCTGACAGGCATAACAATACTTCCTCTGATATTGTTATTATGGCAATTACCAGCAAAACGGACAAAAATCTTACAACAGGAGAGTGTTTAATAAATAATTGGCAGGATGCAGGTTTGTTAAAACCATCTGTTATTAAACCAGCTATTTCAACTATCGAACAAACACTGGTCTTGAAAAAATTAGGCCGGCTTTCTCAAAAAGACTTAATTTTAATGGAAAATACCTTAGTAGAATTTTTAGATTTGAGGGAGATGAAAACAAAAATGGTCAAGTAGAATGGTTTAATCGGAGCGAATCCGTCAATGCTTTCTTGTTGATATGCTTTGTTTCACACAATATAATTCTTTCTCAATTCGCAACAGTGGGAGAAGAATCTCACGCCAATCACCAATTGAGCCGTTCACCCCGTTTATTTCTAGTCCTTCTTTATCGTAGTATATCTCGATCTTTTTATCGCAACAACCACATTTCAAAAGGTAGCGTGGCATTTTCTTCCCTGCCCCTTTTTTGTGGTAAACCCTGATTTGAGGATAACCATTTGGTCTT
>MHYY01000087.1 GCA_001830285.1 Planctomycetes bacterium RIFCSPLOWO2_12_38_17
TTGCGATTTTAATCGTATGGTCAATTATGCTGGCTTTTAAGCAAAATTTTAGATTTTCACGTACCCCACTGGATATTCCTATACTTGCCTTTATATTTATTTTTGTAATCTCAACTGTAATATCAATAAATCCTATTGTAAGTCTTTTCGGTACATATAAACGGTACGAGGGACTAACTCCTACGGTATGTTATATACTTGCTTTTTATACCATAGTTAACTTTGTAAATACGAGAAGGAGGCTTTATTTACTGGTAATATCAATAGTAGCAGGGGCTGTTATTGCTTCATGTTATGGTATTTTACAGTGTCTTGGATTTGATTTATTCAAATGGAGCAGTTTTGAGACAAGGCGTGTATTTTCAACCTTTGGTAATCCGGTATTCTTTTCCGCTTATCTTATTATAACATTACCACTGACAGTTGCCCTGTTCTTCAATTATTCGAATAAAGAAGAAGCATATGTTATAAAAAGCAGGAAAATCTTAGTGTGGATTTTTTTTGTTTTATCTTTGATTGTTTACAGTACCTTCTGGCTAACAAATACACGTGCGTGTTTTGTTGCCCTCATAGGTGGTTTAATTCCACTTTTAATTTTAATCTATGTAAATAAAGATACAAAGAAGTACAGATTCATAATCTGGGTTGCATCATTTATTGCTCTTGGAATATTTTTCAATATGAGACCCGAAACGTCTGTTATAAATCGTTTCCAAGGTGATTTTGATACAACAATGAATATTAGTACTGATTTATCTGACATTAAGGTCAATACAAGTTTACCTGTAACTAAAATACAAACTTGTGAGAAGCCATGGATTACTAACAAACTAAATTTTGGTGGTTCTACCTTTTCGCGCGTGTTCCAATATTTAGCTGCTACCAAGATCTTTAAAGACTATCCTCTTTTTGGTATAGGTCCGGACACAATAGGTATTGTTTATCAAAAATATTTAGCGAAGGTATTTACTTTAAAAGAAGGCGATCCTGGTTTTCTTTTCCCCAGACAGGATAGAATCCATAATGATATACTTGATACAGTCGTTACACGCGGCATTTTTGGGTTAGGCACATATATTTGGCTGTTGGTTGTATTTGGAGTATTTGTCTGTAAGCAATACAGACAATTAAGTAACCAAGATAAGGTGCTGATGTTGGGGCTATTGGCTAGTATTGTGTCTTATCTTATCCAGAATGAGTTTAGCTTTGGGAATACCCCGATAGTAACCCTTTTCTGGGTGACGATGGGACTTTGTATCTCAATAGTAAAGATTAATAATTCAAAGGTAGTGTCGGAAGAACTTACTGCAAATCAGGTATTAATAAATAATGATAATATAAATCGTGCCAAAACATTTAATACTTCTTCCAGAGAAAAAATCAATAAATTGCATCGAGGAAAGAAGGAAAAGGATAAATTCTCAGATAAAACCGGATGCAGGATTCTAACAGGATTTAATGTCTTTAAGTGGATTGGTTGTGCAAGTGTGCCATTAGCGATGAGTTTTGTTCTTGTATTTGTTCTCAGGTTTTACATGGCGGATGCGTATTTTGAATATGGAAGAAGGGTTATGGAATATGAAAAGACTACCCAGGGAAATGCGACGGAAAAAAGTTTATTTTTTATCAAGCATGGTATACGGCTAAATCCTTATGAGATTTTTTATCGTGACGAACTATGCAGGACTTATATTCAAATGGCATATAAAGCAAAAGATGAAGCAATAGTCCAAAAAGCATTTATAGAAGCAAATAATACATTGAGACTCATTCCTCAGCATTTTATGGGTTTTTTTCACCTCGGCATGATTTATCAAATGTTATCTGAAGTATTCAGTCGCAATACATTAGACTCTGCCATTACGTGTTATGAAAAGGCTATTGATTCTGACCCGTTTCAATCCCCATTTCACTTTAACCTCGGTATTGTATATATAACCAAAGGCGACCTTGACAAGGCAATAGATGAATTATATCAGGCATATCTCATAAAACCGGAAGATGTAAATTGTGTTGACCGCTTAGCAAATGTTTATTTACAAAAGGAAAGTTTTGATAATGCACTTTATTTTGCAAAAAAAACCGTTAAACTCAATCCTTCAGAGCCAGGATACTATAATAATCTTGGGGCTATTCTCGGGAAGAAGGGCATGTATGAGGAATCAATTATTGCCTTTAAAAAGGCAATAGAATTGAACCCAAATGAACCCGTTTATCTGGATAATTTGACAAAGATGTATCTATCTATAGGAAAGTATGACGAACTGATATCGTTCTATGAAAAACAACTAGCCACGAACCCTTCTGTAGATGGTTATCACAATAATCTTGGTGCTATTTATAAAATGAACCAGCGTTTTGAGGATGCAATCAAACATTTCAAACAGGCTGTAGAACTAAAACCTGAAAATCCTGTGTACACTTATAATTTAGCAACTACATATATTGAACTCGGAAAGCATAATGATGCTAAAATGACACTTCAGACGTTTAACAAAACATACCCCAATCATAACTATATAAATATTAATTTACTTCTTGCCGATTTTTACTTAAAAAACGCAGAATGGACAAAAGTTATCTCTGAATGTGAACAAGCACTCAGGATTGATAAAAATTTAATTATTGCTTACAAACTCCTTGGTATGGCATATTATAGCATGAATAATTACGAACTCGCCGGGAAGGTGTTGAGTACAGCGCTTACACTTGACGCTAATGACCAGGAAGCTAAGGATTTACTTGCAAAGATTCAAAACAAGACGAAAAAAGATATCTAGCAACATCCTTCAAAAAGATTATTAATGTAATTTTATCCAATCAATTATAATTCTACATGGAAACCTTTTTTAATCCTCCATCAGTTGCCATTGTTGGTGCTACAGAAAAGCCGGGTAGTTTACCAGGCATTATTCTTAAAAATATCATGGATATGGGATTTAAAGGTAGAATCTATCCCGTAAATCCAAAGTATCAAAATGTGTTTGGATTAAGATGTTTCCCTTCTTTACTTGACATTCCTGATGCGGTTGCACTGACTGTAATTGCAATACCGGCACAGTTTGTTGTTGACACTATGAAGCAACAAGCGCAAAAAAAGATTCAATATTCTATAATTATTTCCGCGGGTTTTCGTGAGATGGGCGCAGAAGGCACCGAAATGGAAGAAAAAATCAAAAAAATTTCAATTGAAAATAATATTAGAATATTGGGGCCGAATTGCCTTGGTATTCTGGATAATTATACAAACTTTACAACCTCCTTTCTCCCGTGGGAAAGGGTGAGTAAACCTCAAAAGGGTTCTCTATCTATCCTTTCTCAGAGCGGGGCATTTGCTATTGCTTTGTTGGATTTAGCAACTCAGGAGGGGTTGGGTATAGCAAAAATGGTAAATTATGGTAATAGAATGGATATCGGAGAATCCACACTTTTGCCTTTTCTGGCAGACGATGTGCACACAAAAGTTATCGCTATTTACATGGAATCGGTTGATAATGGTAGAAAATTTTTAGAAGTGGCTAAAGAGTGCTCAAGAAAAAAACCGATCGTTGCATTGAAGGTTGGAAAGGTTGCTGCAGGTATTGCTGCTGCTAAATCCCATACAGGGGCAATTGCTGGAAGATATGAAATTTATAGGGCGGCGTTTTTAAAATCAGGTATTATAGAGACAAATGGATTAGAGGAGTTTATTGACGGTGTTAAAGCCCTTTCAATGCAGAATCCACCAAAGGGGAATCGCATTTTAATTGTTACTAACGGTGGTGGATTTGGGGTTATAGTTGCTGACCATTGTTCAGAGAACGGCATTGAACTCCCACCTCCTTCCGATCATCTAAAGGAAAAATTGAGGAGTAAATTCTCAAGATTTTATGTAGTCAACAATCCTGTTGATTTAACCGGAAGTGCATGCGATGAAGATTACTATAATGCCTTAAAAACATGTATGGTTGAAAGTAATGAGTATGACGCCGCTATTATAATTCCTCTTATGGCTCCAAAGGGTATGACAGAAAAGGTGGTCGCTCTAATTTCCGACATAATGAAATTATCAGGAAAACCTGCTGTTATTTGTACAGTTGGTGGGACGTTTACTATAAAGGTCAAACAATTGTTTGAAGCGTGTAATTTCCCAGTATATCCATCACCTGAAAGAAGTGTAAAAGCAATGGCAACGCTATTAAAAAGAAAGCTGCTACAAAACGGTCATCCTTTAACGTAATAGTAAGAAATTACTTGCGTTTATATATGCAATAAGGTGCCCGTATTTAGTTCTGTTAGCAGATAATTTTTAAATTTTTATTTCACAAATCAATCAATTTCTGATAAAAGATTATAAAGCGTTGGTGTCGGGGAAAAGCCTTGGTAGTGATTGGCTCAGTTTTGGGCTTATCTGAGCAACTTCGACACCGACGCTCTTTTTATTTTAATTAATTGTTTATGACTACTAAAGTTGATAAATCAGATATACAGACTGTTGATAAAATAGTCGCTGGCCGCAAAAAAATAATACAGGAAATTTCTAAGGTT
This sequence comes from Planctomycetes bacterium RIFCSPLOWO2_12_38_17, assembly GCA_001830285.1. Taxonomy (GTDB): domain Bacteria; phylum Planctomycetota; class Brocadiia; order Brocadiales; family Brocadiaceae; genus PLOWO2-12-38-17. Next base: position 4,528 of record MHYY01000087.1, read on the forward strand.
ATTGTTGGGCAAGAAGAGGTTATAAGTAATTTACTTATTGCTCTTTTCTGTAAAGGCCATTGTCTTTTTGTCGGTGTACCAGGCCTTGCAAAGACATTACTTGTCAGCACCCTTGCAGATGTTTTAAATCTGAAGTTTAACCGCATACAATTCACGCCCGATTTAATGCCTGCAGATATTACTGGAACTGATATACTTGAACAGGACCATGCTACAGGCAGAAGATTTTTCAAATTCATCAAAGGTCCTATTTTTTCAAATATCCTTCTTGCAGATGAAATTAATCGTACACCGCCTAAAACTCAGGCTGCCTTGCTGCAGGCTATGCAAGAATATAAAGTTACAGCAGGTGGTACTACATATTCCATGGATCTTCCCTTCGTAGTTTTTGCAACGCAAAATCCGATAGAGCAGGAAGGTACATACCCGTTGCCTGAGGCGCAACTGGATAGATTTATGTTTCAAATAAATGTCCAATATCCATTGAAGGAAGAGGAAATTGAAATTGTAAGAACAACTACTTCTGATTTTAAACCTACTGTAAATAAAGTACTCAACCCGGAAGAAATAACAAATCTTCAAATACTTGTAACAAAAGTGCCAGTAGCTGATTATGTGCTGGAATATGCCATAAAATTAGTTCGTGCATCCAGACCAGCAGACCCATGTGCTCCGGATTTTATAAAGAAGTGGATTAGCTGGGGTGCAGGACCTCGTGCCTCTCAATATTTGATTCTTGGAAGCAAGGCGCGCTCATTACTTGAAGGCAGGTATGCCGCTACTTGCAATGATGTTCGTGCAATTGCAAAACTCGTTTTACAACATCGTATAATAACTAATTTCCATGCCGAGGCAGAGGGCAAGACATCTTTAGAGATTATTGATAAGTTACTCGACACTATAAAAGAACACACTTAATTAAACACATCTTTATTCAGATGCCAGAATAATCTGAATAGCCCTTTTCTAATATTGTTCTAAATAGTAAAATAAAAATATGACTGAAAATCCGTTTGATCCAATAATATTATCGAAAATCTCTAATATGGAATTACGTGCAAGACTCATAGTAGATGGCGCCCTGTCTGGCATTCATAAAAGCCCTTTCAGGGGTTCTAGTATTGAATTTCTGGAACACAAAGAGTACTCTCCCGGAGACGAAATAAAACACATTGATTGGAAGGTATATGCAAGAACAGATAAATATTACATCAAGCAATTTGAAGAGGAGACCAACCTCAAGTGTTATATATTCCTCGATAACAGTGGTTCCATGGGGTATAAATCAACAGGCATGAGCAAATTTGAATATGCCTCAACCCTGATGGCATCATTAGCATTTTTGTTACTAAAACAGTCCGATATGGTAGGGTTTATCAGCTTTAATGACAAAGTAATAAAATATATTCCTCCTCGTTCCCGCATAACGCATTTAAATGTTTTGCTTAACGCATTGGCAGAATTGAAGCCTTCGGGTAAATCGGATGTTAGTAATATATTAAATGAATTTATAGAAAAAATCGGGCGGCGGTCTCTAATTGTTGTTGTATCCGACTTTCTTGATGATACCGATAAAATAATTAAGCAATTAAAATATTTTCATTTTAAAAGAAGTGAAATTATTTTATTCCATATCCTTGACCACTACGAGTTGACATTTCCTTTTGAAGCAATTACATATTTTGAATCTATGGAGGATGAAAGACGTATCATAGCAGAGCCAAAGTCTATCAGAAGTCACTATTTGAATGAGCTTAACCGTTACCTCGAACAGTTCAAACAATCTTGTTTAGAAAATCAGATTGATTACTGGCTTATTGATTCCTCAACGCCATTAGATCAGGCATTAATTAAATTTCTTATGAGAAGGGAAGGTTCGCAACATTCTATTACAAAATTTTTTAAATGAAAATATTTGTAATAGGTCAACTCAATAATGAAATAAAACACTTATGGTGAAAAATATAAGAATTCTGTATTTGAACAAATTAAGAAATGATTAGTTTATGATTTCCTTTTTTAATCCACTTCTGTTATTTGGTATTTTAGGAATAAGCATACCAATAATCATACATCTCATTAACAAAAAAAAAGCCTTTTCATACAAATTTGCCGCTATAGATTTCATATTTCAAACAAACAAGCGAATCTCCGTAAAATTCAAGCTTCGTCAACTAATCTTGCTGATTCTCAGGGCTTCCTTAATTGCCTTCCTTGCTATAGCATTTGCCAGGCCTTTTTTAAAGACATTTAGCAGTGGTATTTCAGGAGAAAATGTGCCTACGAGTAATGTTATTATTTTAGATGATTCGTACAGCATGCAATATACAAACAATCGAGATTCATTCTTCAAGTCTGCCAAAGCTGCGGCAAAGGAAATTATTAATAACTTAACAAAAAATGATGAGGCAGTGGTTATTAGTTGTTCCAGCAGCAGGTTACAGGCGCTACCAGGACTTGATTACGACAAAAATAATCTCTTAAACTCTTTGGATAAATTACTACCGACCTATCTATCTGTCCCTATAACATCCACACTAGATAAATCAATTGAAATACTGAATACATCCAAAGCCCCTATTAAACGAGTATACTTGCTGACTGATATGACAAAAAACGGTTGGAATACTGATTGGTTCAAAACCGGAAATGAACGTCTACGCAATTGTGTGTCTAGTGTCCACATAATAGACCTGTCGGAGGATAAAATACTTAAAAACATAGCGATAACAAATGTTGGATCTTCCATTGTTACGTCAGGAACAAACGTTGAATGTCGTGTAAACGTAACAGTTTCTAATTTTTCATCAACGAAAGCGAAAGAACTGATGGTGCAGGTTTTTATAGATCAGAAAAAGATTGCTCAGGGATTTTTTAACATAGAGTCTAATGCGTCTGAAACAAAGGAATTTTGTTTTAATGTAGAAAAAGGGATAAACCACGCCGGGTGGATTGAGATTTTAAAGGATAATTTAGGTGTTGACAATAAACGATACTTCGCAATTAATACCTCACAAAAACTTGATGTGTTATTGATTGATGGCGACCCCAAGACAAATATTTATGAAAGTGAAACTTTTTATATAGAAAAGGCATTAAATCCCGGTCTTGAACATGCGTCTTCAATAAAACCAACAATAATTTCTGTACACGAATTTAATAACTTTGAACTTGCCAGTTTTGATATCATCTTTTTGTGTAATGTTGAAACTCTGCCTTTTGAGAAGATACATGAACTAGAGAAGTTTGTAAAAGGGGGAGGTTCAGTTGTTTTTTCAGTCGGTAATAAGGTGGATGCCAATTATTATAATAATTCATTTGGTACGCTCTTACCAAACCGCCTTTACACAATTAAGACCTTTTCCAGCGGAAGCTTGATATCCGAAGAACAACCGCTTCATTTAAAACTAGTTGAACGCATGCACCCTATTTTAAATATCCTTTCTGAAACAGATGTCAGCACACTATCATCTGCAAAATTTTATAGAATATTCTATGTTGACCCAACGCCGCTTGGCGATTGCAAAACTTTACTTTCATTTTCAGATGATACACCTGCTGTTATTATAAGGCAAATTGAGGGTGGTAAAAGCGTGCTGTTTACATCCTCAATTGACAGGGACTGGACTGATATGCCCGTAAAATCATTCTTCCTTCCATTGATGCAGCAATTATGTAAACACCTAGCAGGGAACGTTTCTGAAGAAATATTGAATGAGGCTATGGTTGATAATACGTGGCAAATATCATGTCCGAATAATATTAACAACGTAGAAATAACTAATCCGGAAGGAGTAAAAACCGTCTTACAACCACAGCTTAATTATAATGAAAAATCCTTATCATACGTGGAAACGCATATACCCGGAATTTATACGATTACGGTTGATGGGAAACCACTTCCTCAATTTCCTGAGTATTTTGCTGTGAACTTAAATACAATTGAATCAAACTTGAGTAAAATAGATAAAAAAGAGATTGCAGCGCTTATGGGCGGTATAAATCTTACGATAACTTCAGATATTAATGAAAGTGGTGAGGTCCTCCTTGGCGAAGCCAAAAAGACCATGTGGGGCACCATCTTACTTCTAACCTTTTGTATACTCATTGTCGAGGCGTTTATTTCAAGAAAATGAAATCTTTTACTGTTATTTAAAATATTCAGGGATAACAGGTTTTTGTAAAAATGTGTTTTGCCTGCTCATCACCCGTCTCCAAAAACAGGAGATAGTTCAACTGCTCTCCACAATCGCCGTAGTTTACGCCATTACCATTACTAAAATTACAGTAGTCCCAGGCGTTGGATTATTATGACTGATTCGTTTGGCATAGGTCGTCAAATTTTTATTATTCAAATTTAGGGATACGGTACGCCGCGTCACACCAATGCTAATGTTAATGGTAATGACAATATCACTGATATGGTTTGGTATTACAATTATATTTTAAAAGTTAAAAAAGATTATCCTTCACAATCATTTATAAGAAGTTATCTTATCATCGGAGTTGCACAACTTTTCCACAACGCATGAATTGCACAAAGGCTTTTTTGCAATACAGGTACGCCTGCCGTGAGCGCCAATCACAAGACAGTCCTTTGTCCACCTTTCCTGCGGTATAATCCTGCATAACTCCTGCTCGACTTTATCGGGGTCGTTGGATTTAGCCAGTTCAAGGCGGTGAGAGACGCGAAATACATGTGTATCAACTGCAATTGCCTGTTTTCCAAACACACTGCCCAGTAGCACATTAGCCGTCTTTCTGCCAACGCCGGGTAATGTTATCAAGTCTTCAAGATTATCTGGCACCTTACCATTGAATTGTTCAATTATTTGCTTACAGCAGGCAATGGTGTTTTTTGCCTTATTCTTGTAAAAACCTGTCGAGCGTATTTCCTGTTCAAAGACGTCCTGCCGGGCATCGGCAAAATCATTTGCTGTTTTATACTTTTTGAACAGCGTCTCCGTAACCTTATTTACACGTTCATCCGTACACTGTGCAGCAAGGATGGTTGCAACGAGCAGTTCCAACGGAGTCTTATATTTCAGGACAATCCCTGCATCTGGATACGCCTTTTCGAGGAGTGATAAGATTTTTTTTATACGTTCATCTGGCATGTAATCATTAAAATCAAAGGATTTCTCTATTATTTTTATCACGAACTACATTGCAAACGACGACTTACATTCTAAGTCTTTTTACAAATTCTTTATATCCGGATGACTTTGTCACAGGAAAGAATATAAATTACGGAAGGTACAACGTCAAGCGTTAAAACTGTGTTTCCAATTGCATGTTTATAAATTTTAAACAATTTATAGGTGAGATACTTCACGGAGATTATACTGAGTATAAAGACCGGATTCTTCGCGTTCAGCATGACAAAACGCGAAGGCTGTAGTATAAAAGAATAAAAGGCTTAACATAACAATTTGTCATTCTGAGCGGAGCGAAAGAATCTAATTCAAATATTTTACATTTGTTCAGGTGCATGGATACCAAGCAAGCCAAGCCCGTTTTTTATGACCTGACGTGTGGCATCCGCCAGCAGTATCCTGGCACTTGTTATTTCTTCATTATCAGATAGAACCCTGTGGGTATTGTAAAATCTGTTCAGATTACCGCATACATCAATAAGATAATTGCAGATAAGGGCTGATTCATAACTTTCGGCTGCCCTTAATATAACAGAGGGGAATTGCCACAGGCTTTTAATTAAAACGACGGTTTCGTCTTCATTAAGTAATTTAAAATTCACATCTGCCGTCACCGGTTTTCCATATTTCCTGAGGATACTGCATAACCTCGCATGGGTATATTGAACGTAAGGACCTGTTTCTCCCTCAAAATTCAGTACCTCATCCCAGTTAAAGATCACGTCCTTATTACGTTTTGTAGACAGGTCAGCAAATATAACAGCACCGATACCGACTTCCTTCGCAACTGTATCCTTATTTTCCAGTGATGGATTCTTTTCTTCTATAATTTTCCCAATGCGTTCAACGGCCTCCGTTAACAAATCTTCCAGCAAAACAACCTTTCCCTTACGTGTGGACATCTTGCCGTCTTTAAATTTCATGAGTCCAAAATCCACATGTACACAGTAATTCGCCCAGTTATATCCCATGAGTTCCAGCACTTTAAATACCTGTTTAAAATGCAGTTTTTGCTCAGAGCCTACCACATAAATCATTTTGTCGAAGTTGTACGTCTTGCTCCTGTATTCTGCGGCTGCAATATCGCGGGTGGCATAAAGGGTGGTTTCATCTTTCTTACGTAAAAGACACGGCGGCATGTTGTAAGGCTCTAAATCCACAATCAATGCCTGTTCGCTGAGCCTTGCAAGCCCTTTTTGTTTAATTTCCAATATCGTATCTTCGACCATTGTGTTGTAAAAACTCTCGCCTGTAAAGGCGTCGAAGTGTACTCCGAGCATATCGTAAATCTTCTGGAATTCCTTCAGGCTGGCTTCCTTAAAGTTTTGCCAGAGCTTCCTTGCCTCTACATCCCCGGTTTCGAGTCTCTTGAACCATTCCCTCGCCTCTTCTTCAAGTGCGGGATCTTTTTCTGCCTCCTGATGAAATTTCACGTAAAGATTATTCAGGTCTGTCACGGTGCAGAATTTACCAATAACTTCACTGCCCCATTTTTTATATGCAACAATCAATTGCCCGAATTGCGTCCCCCAATCACCGAGGTGATTGATTCCGACACAATTGTATCCTAGCGCACTGTATATATTGTATATTGCTCCTCCTATAAGCGCAGAACGAAGGTGATGCACGGCAAGGTGTTTTGCAATGTTTGGAGAAGAATAATCAACTACAACTGTCTTGTCAGCGCCAATATTATTTCTTCCGTAACGTTCACGCTCATCCCACATCTTCTTCAACACACTTTCTGAAAATATCACTTTATCAAGAAAAAAGTTCAGATAAGGACCTGTGGCTTTTATTTCTACAACTGGACTTCTGATATGCAGTGTTTTAGCTAGTTCTGAGGCGATAACGTTTGGGGATTTTTTAAGTGCTTTTGAGAGGCTATAACATGGGAAGGCATAATCGCCCATCTTAAAGTCAGGCGGTATTTCAAGTTGCCTTTTTATCTCATCCTCTGGTAGGTCAATTTTATTCTTTAAAATTGATACAATATCTTTAATAAAATAATCCATGTCCGCTAATAATTTTGTATTTGCAACTCTTTGAATCTATTTTTCGTCGCCCCTTCTTAGCTCATGGCTCCGGTTTAGAATGCCTAGTTTGAATTGTAATTCCTTCACTTTGTTCAGGACAGCGTCTAAATGTAGAAAAGCGGAGTGAAGAATCTAAAAGTATTTTACCGAATATTTATTTCAATTAGCTAAATTATTATCCCAGCCGCTAAACCAAACCCATCTTCTTCTTGACCTCTATCATTGTCTCCTCTGCCATGCGCCTGCACCTTTTTGCGCCTGTTTGCAGGATATTTACCAGAGAATCTGTATTTTTAATCAATCGCTCATATTTAAGGCAGATGGGGGTCAGATGTTCAACCATGTTTTCTGATAAAATCTTTTTGCACTCAATACAGCCGATCTCGGCAGTCCGACACACTACATTAATGCGTTCAATCTGTTCTTTCTTTGAAAAATATTTGTGCAATGTAAAAAGATTGCAGATGTCGGGATTCCCTGGATCGGTGCGCCTCTTTCTATTCTCGTCTGTAACGGCAGTTGATAGTTTTTTCCAGATTGATTCGGGGGATTCTACGAGTGAAATATAATTGCCAAGGCTCTTGCTCATCTTAGTCTTGCCATCGAGTCCCATGATTCTAGGGGCTTCGGACAATATCTCCTGTGGTTCTGGAAATATTTCGCCATATCGCATGTTGAATTTTCTTGCAATCTCCCTTGATAATTCAATATGTTGAACCTGGTCTTCACCTACAGGGACGACCTCGCCCTTATAAAGCAGGATGTCAGCCGTCTGCAGAACCGGATAAGTAAACAGTCCTGCATTAATGTTTTCCCTGTGCTGTTTTGATTTATCTTTAAATTGGGTCATCCGCTCGAGATGACCTATTGGAGTTATAGTGTTAAATATCCAGGCAAGCTCCGTATGTTCAGGTACGTGCGATTGAACAAAGATGGTGCATTTTTCTGGGTCTAATCCGGCTGCGATATTAACAGCCGCTGCATTGAATATGCGTCTTTGCATTTCTTTTGGGTCGTATTCGATGGTAATCGCATGATAATCCACAATGCAAAATAGACAATCATACTGGTCAATTAATCGTACCCAATTTTTAATGGCACCGAGATAATTACCGATGTGTACATCACCGCTGGGTTGAATGCCACTGAATAGTCGCTTTTTCATAGAATCTTCCGTAGTATCTTCTTAATCCTGCGTGCAGCTTCCCTTGTGTTTTTGACACTTGGAACTAAGGCAAACCGCACATATCCCTCTCCGGGATTTAATCCATTTTCTGTTTTATCACTAATCCATGCCCCTGGCGTTGTCACAATTGCAATCTCAGGCGAGAGCAATTTCTTTGCAAAGTCCACAGACGTCATGCCCTGCGGCACTTTTTGCCATAAATAAATCGCGGCATCCGGCGTACAATCTTGTAATTTTATTTTCTTGAAGGCATTTACAAGTAAATCCCTCTTAATCCTGTATTCATTTCTCATCTTCTCAACATGGATTTCATTACTGTACGCAGCAATGGCTCCATCCTGTATAAAAGTGGCAGTACCCGAATCAATATTTGTCTTCACTTTTTTAAATATATCTATAATCCCTCTATCCCCCGCCACCCAGCCCACACGGTAACAAGTCATAGCGCTTCTCTTTGACAAAGAGTTAAATACAATTACTCCCTCTTTTGTTACTTCCAGAATACTGTGCGGTGGTTCATTGAAATAAATTTCGCTATAAGCCTCGTCCGAGGCAATGATGATATTGTATTTTTTGCCAAATTCAACTATTTCTTTCAGGTACGAAAGAGGCGCTGTGGCTCCTGACGGACTATTTGGATAGTTTATCCACATTAACTTTGCCTTTTTACAGACTTCTTCTGGTATTGATTTTAAATCAATCAAAAATTTGTTCTCTACCAGAAGAGGCACATAATAAGGAATACCCTCGGCAAATAAAGTGCCTCGCGTGTATGGTGGGTATCCCGGTGTGGGAATAATCACATAATCGCCAGGATTGACAATCCCTTCATGGAAGTTAAAAACAGCCTCTTTTGAGCCTATAGTTGAAGAAACCTCGGAAGCATGGTCTAGTGAAACACCAAATCTTTTCTGAAACCAATCAGCA
>MHYY01000088.1 GCA_001830285.1 Planctomycetes bacterium RIFCSPLOWO2_12_38_17
CAAAACCCTCAAGGGCGATTTCGGTGCCTTGCCCCTCGAGATCCCGCGTGACCGCGACGGCAGCTTCGAACCGCAGCTCATTGCCAAACATCAGACCCGCTGGACCGGCTTCGACGACAAGATTCTATCGCTGTATGCCCGCGGCATGACGGTGCGGGAAATTCAAAGCCACATTCAACTTCTTAGAAAGCACTCTTGCAGTGTCTTTGAATGGATTTTGGAGATTATGGCAACGGTGCGAAAAGATCAGGGGAAGCTGGGTCAGCTTTTCCAGTCGTTTTATTCCGATACCCGTGGCGAGCTGTGGGATTCGGAAGAGGCGCTCTGCGCTTTTTTTGAAAACGAGGAGAACTACAAGGCGTTGATGGAAGGTACCTATGGGGCCAATCTTATGGCCAAATATACTTTTTTGTCACGGATGGAGTGTTTTGACGAATGGATGGACGTAGTCTTCCGGATAACTCAGGATACTTTGGTGAGAAAATTGACCAGTGAGAGCGAAAAAAAGGAAATTGCCGAGTTTTTTGGTGAATTTAAGGAATATTGCCTTCGCGTAAAAAACATTGCCAGATTTTTTGAAGATGGATTCGAAGCAGAGCCATTTACGATGAAGCTTCGGTACGATTTCAATGAAATTGACCCCAATGACATTTTGAAGGCAAACAGGGGACCGAATAACGTGACCTTTGCGTTCTCCGATACTTCCAAGGCAATTATCGCCAATATAAAGCAGGATAAAAACTGGCGTTATAAGCTTCAACAACTTATCCGAATTAAAAATGGAGCGGAAAGTTTATATCCTAGGGACTCCACACTCGAGGGTGATTTCACCGAATACGTGACCAGCACAAAGGAGCGAGTATCTCGGGACCAATCATGGCGGTTATAGTCGCCCCCGAATTTGAGACCTGACATTTACGCGCGCTGGGGTGATCTGCTCCCCTTATAGCGTGCCAATGTAAAATTAGTACGTCCATCAATTATAGGAGAATTGCGGGCATGAGGAAGAGTCGATATACCCAAGAGCAAATCATTGGGTTCCTGAGGCAGGCTTAAGAGGTAAAGTATCTCGTCAATCACAAAAATAATTTTCTTCAAACACTGAAGTTTTCTCTTGAAACAAAAAAGATTGTTGAGCGTTCTGTATATCTCTGTGCTGAAATCATCCTTGATATTGTAGACCTGCTTATTATAAAAAAGGGTTATCCAAAGGCATCCTCTTATAGCGACTCGATATATAAACTGGGAGACTACCATCTTGTTTCTGAAGAGTTTGCTGGTAAATTTGTATATATTGTGGGATTACGAAACTTTCTTGCTCATGATTATCAGAAAGAGGAAATTATGAAAGAGATTAATATCGCAGGTCGTAAGGTTGGCACCGCTTATCCTCCACTTGTAATTGCTGAAATAGGAATTAATCATGAGGGTGATTTCAATAAGGCAATTAGGATGATTGATGATGCAGCCTTGTCAGGATGCGAATGCGTGAAGTTTCAGGCACATGTGATAGATGATGAAATGATTCCCAACAATGTCATCCCCGGCAATGCAAAAGAATCAATTTGGGATATTATGAGCCGGTGCGCTTTGACAGAAAAACAGGACAAAAAACTGAAAGAATATACGGAAGCAAAAGGAATGATTTATCTCAGTACGCCTTTCTCCCGCGCAGCGGCAGAAAGGCTGGAGAGGCTCGGGGTCACGTCATATAAAATAGGTTCAGGAGAGTGTAATAACTATCCTCTCATTGAACACATCGCCCGCTATGGAAAACCTGTCATTCTCAGTACAGGTATGAACAATATCGCAAGCGTGGAAAAATCCGTGGAGATATTACGAAGATTCAATGTGCCATACGCACTGATGCATTGCACCAGCATCTATCCCACGCCCTATGATAGGGTCAGGCTTGGTGCCATGCAGGAGCTGCAAAATGCCTTTCCCGATGCCGTAATAGGATTGTCAGATCATTCAATGTCCATATATCCATGCATTGGTGCGGTTGCACTCGGCGCTTCCATTCTCGAACGGCATTTTACTTCCGACAAAACATGGCCGGGACCTGATATCGAGATATCGATGACACCCGATGAGCTTAAGGAGTTGATAGAGGGCAGCAGGGCTATATTTTTAGCGAGAGGCGGCGCTAAAGAAATTTTAAAGGAAGAAAAAGCAACCATAGATTTCGCCTATGCCTGTGTCGTCACAATCAGAGATGTTGCTGTCGGCGAACGATTCACAGTGGATAATATATGGGTAAAGCGTCCCGGTACTGGTGAGATCAAGGCTGAATTTTTTAATGATATATTAGGGGAAAAGGCTGCCACAGACATCCGCAAAGATACACAGATTACATGGAGTATGGTGATACCATGAAAAAAATAGTCTTTTTAACAGGCACACGGGCAGATTTTGGGAAATTAAAGCCACTTATGCTTGCGGTAGACAAGTGTAAGGAGTTTGCCCTTCACATATTTGTCACCGGCATGCATATGCTCCCCCAGTATGGTCAGACTGAAATAGAAGTAAGAAAAACCGGATTTAAAAACATATTTCCATATATTAATCAATTTTCAGGTGATTCAATGGACGTAGTTCTTGCACATTCGATTCTTGGGATCGGGAGATATCTCGAATTGCTGCAATCTGACTTGCTTGTTGTACACGGTGACAGAGTGGAGGCATTGGCTGGTGCAGTTGTCGGGGCGCTGAATAACATAAGGGTGGCACACATAGAAGGCGGCGAGATTTCAGGCACCATTGACGAATCACTCCGTCATTCGATAAGCAAGCTCGCACATATCCATTTTGTGGCGAATCAGGAAGCGAAAAAAAGACTTATTCAGATGGGTGAGTGTGAGGATGATATATATGTGATAGGTTCGCCTGATATAGACTTGATGACAGCAGAGAATCTTCCGTCACTTCAAGAAGTAAAAAAATATTATGGGATCGATTTTGACAATTTTGCCCTTGCGATTTTTCATCCCGTTACAACGTCTCTAGCGACATTGCAGGAAGAAGTGCGCCACTATATCAAAGCGCTCTGTGAATCAAAGCTAAACTATATTGCAATCTACCCAAATAACGATTCAGGATCAGAAATCATCCTTGGTGCATTGAAAGAACTTGCGGCTAATAAAAGATTCAAAATTTTCCCATCGCTTCGGTTTGAATACTTTTTGGTTTTGCTCAAAAATGCCCGTTTCGTTATAGGGAATTCCAGCGTCGGCGTCCGTGAAGCTCCCTTTTACGGTATCCCCTCTGTTAACATAGGTAGCCGCCAGAAAGGCCGTTTTTTTCATCAAACAATTGTTAATACCGTGCCCAAGAAAAAGCCCATTCTGGATGCAATAAGAGCAACAGGTAATATCAAACGTATCCCATCAACTCATTTCGGTGACGGAAAAAGCACCGAACGGTTCATTAAAATATTGAAGGGAGGGAAGATATTTCAGACAAAAATCCAGAAGCATTTTGTGGATTCTGATTGAATATGAACGCTATAGAAAAAAATATCCTGGCTATTATTACCGCTCGGGGTGGGTCAAAGGGGCTTCCCAGGAAGAATCTTCTTCCTTTAAGAGGCAAGCCGCTTATTCTTCATACCATTGAAGCTGCAAAAAAAACCCTGGCAATAAGGCGATGCATTGTCAGCACTGAGGATGCAGAAATAAAGGAAATAAGCCTTAGAAACGGCGCAGAAGTTATAGACCGTCCCCTGGTTCTCGCAGATGATAACTCGCCCAGCAGTGACGCTGTCAGACATGTCCTAGAGTTGTTGAGATGCCTAGGCGAAATGCCCGAATATTTTGTTCTTCTCCAGCCTACGTCGCCATTGAGGACCGCGGCTCATTTGACAGCATGCCTTGAGCAATACTTTAGATCAGGCGCAGCGTGTGCTATAAGTGTTGTCGAAGCGGAGCATCATCCTTACAAATGCTTTACTCTTGATGGGAAATATTTGAACCCTTTTGCGGACGAAAAAAGCCTTGAGATGCCTCGTCAAGCACTGCCGCGGGTATATCGGCAGAACGGTGCTATATATATTATGCCGACAGAACTGTTCCTTAAAAAAGGATGTTTTTATGCATCACCGGCAATGCCGTTTATAATGGATCCCAAAGACAGTATTGATATAGACACGCCATTGGATTTCCAATTGGCAAAAATCATTGTGGAGAAGGAATGATAAAAAAATTTAAATTTATTATAAAAAAATATTTTGAAAATTGGCTGCCACCGATACTCTTGAGATATTTATATCGATGTGCAGAGGAGCTTAAATTTTCATCCTATTCCCATAAAGAAATATTAGCAAAAAATAAGACATTAAAAGGTGCCGGTAAAGGGAAGCGGGCGTTTTTGCTTGCAACTGGGCCAAGCCTGAAGAAAGAAAATCTTAAGAGTCTGGCAGGAGAAGATTGTTTCTCGGTCAGTAATTTCTTCCTTCACGAGGATATCAATCTTATAAAGCCGAAATTCCATTTCTTTGCATCTTATCACGAGCCGATAATTTTTGAAAATTATGCACAATGGCTCGCCAAAGCAGACAGAGAATTGCCCCCTGATACAAAGATTTTTCTTGGTCATAAGGCACTTGATATTGCGAGAGAATTTAAATTGTTTCCGAACAGAGAGGTGCACTATCTATATATGGTGAGTCATCCATCGCGCAATAACGTGGATATAACTAGAGGTGTTCAAAGTCCCCAGACGGGACCATTGATGGTATTGCCAGTTCTTTTATACATGGAATATAAAAAAATATATCTGCTCGGGTGTGACCATACCCAGTTGCGAGACTATAAAAAGTCAGTGACTAATTTCTATGAAAAAGAGAAGGATGTTCGGGTAATTAAACCTGGTACATCCATTTGGATTGACATAATACAGGAAATGCAAGCAAATCTAAACGTGTTCCTTCAATACGACTTTTACAAAAAGATTGCTGAAGATTCAGGAATGATTGAAATAATCAATCTTTCCTCTGATTCGTGGCTTGATATTTTTGGTTTTGGCAACATCAAAGAAGTATTTTCTGAAAAGCCTGGATAAGCCTGCGTGTTATAAGTTGTTAGTTTTGCTAATATTTTTTGTTTTATGGAAGAAGATTTCCTTACAGTAGCTGAATATGAAATGAGTAGCTAATGAAAAAATGTCTAATATGTGAATCACCAATTGAACCATTTATGTCATTTGGTAAGATGCCAATTGCAAATGGATTCCTTTCTCTCGATCAATTTGCGAATGAATGTTTTTTTGAGTTAAAGGTGGCATTTTGTTCAAATTTATGAAGGCAAAACGGGGGTTAATATGTCAGTAAACAATATAGTTTTTTCTACTCCATGGTTTAATATTGTAGCCAAAGAAGTTAAAAACTCTCTATCTCACTGTTATGCTATTGTCAGTGGCACGCCACACTCTAACTATAAAGGGATAAAATTTCTTGAGAAAAACGAGGTCATAGATTTATGGGGGATCGTGGCCAAAGGACAATTATTTGGCTATTTGATTTCAATTTGGGATAACCCCCAGAAAAAAGCTCCTGTATAGCTTTACTTTCAAGAATGCTTAGTATAAAAATTACACTTTCCTCTAAATAATCTTCAAGGAGGTTGCAGTGGGGAGGAAGCAATTGGTATTCAATCTTTATGGAGAGGCGCGGATATGAAAGTTGTTAGTCGATTGATAGGTTTAGTTAGCTCAATCAATAATCAACGAAAATGCAGAAACCCAAATCTTGTTACTGGGCAAATTGTTATCCGAAAGTGTCAAAGCCAAAAAGCGCATAAATTCGATAACAAAAGTCGAATTTAAAGTTTTCTCTCAGTTTGACGATGATGGAATTATTCAATGGTTAGTAAATAATCTTGAATTTCCAAATAAGACCTTTATCGAGTTTGGGGTAGAAAATTATAGAGAGCCTAATACAAGGTTCTTGATGATGAACGATAATTGGTCTGGCTTTGTTATGGATGGGTCCGAGCAAAATGTGTCGTATATAATAGATTCAGAGTGCTATTGGAAATATGAGCTTTTTGCCAAAGCCGTCTTTATTGATCGTGAAAACATTAACGAGATACTCTCCTCCTGTCCCTTTGATAAAGAGGTTGGAATTCTTCATATCGATTTGGATGGCAATGATTACTGGATATGGAAAGAAATCGAGGTGATTTCCCCAATTTTCGTAGTTTTGGAATACAATGGTGCGTTCGGTATTGATAGGGCAATAACAATTCCCTATAATAAAAATTTTGTTCGAACCAACTCCCATTATAGCAATCTATATTGGGGCGCCTCGCTGAGAGCGCTGCATCAGTTGTCAAAACAAAGATGGTACTCGTTTATTGGGTGCAACAGCGCAGGCAATAATGCATATTTTGTCCGAAAAGATAAGCTTAATGATATTGTTAGAGAAACGTCGATCGAACAAGGGGACGTTGTTTCTAAATTTAGGGAGAGCAGGGATAGAAGCGGCAGATTAACGTATATAGCAGGAAATGAACGCATTGGGCTTATAAAAGGGATGCCTGTCTATAACATAGATACAAATTCACTTGAAGATATCTGATTAATGGCGGCTCTATTATGGCTCTTAATCGGACGGCTATTCATCTTTTCGGGCACCATGTGCGCATGGATCTTGAAAGTGTTTATTTACATGTAATCATGGATTGTGCTCAGGCACGTGGAGCAATATATTAGGAAAAATAGCAGTCTGCTACGACTACAAAATATTGGTAGGCTTTTTCTATGTAAAATATGCCTTTAGCACTTCTAATGGCATGACAGGGCTTCGGTAAAGGAGTCAGTACAGATAATAAATAATAAAGGAGGTTTCTGTGGTTGCATGTCGTATGTGTAGAAGTAATAATTTGTATAAGTTTCTTGATTTGGACTTCACGCCGCCCGCAGACCAGTTCAGAAGAAAGGAGCAGATGAAAGAACAGGAGATATACTATCCTCTGGAAGTTTATATGTGTGATGATTGTGGTTTGGCACAATTAACTTATGTTGTATCGCCGGAGATATTGTATCGCAATGATTATCCGTATGAGTCATCAACCACCAAGACTGGTCATGCACACTGGAAATCTTTTGCTAAAGAGGTAGTCGGCAAATTTGGATTAGGTAAAGATGATCTTGTTGTTGACATAGGCAGTAATGTCGGGGTGCTTCTTGAGGCTTTTAAGGACAACGGTGTTACCGTGCAAGGTGTTGACCCTGCGGCCAACATTGTCATGCTTGCCCAGAAAAGGGGATTAGATACGATATGCGATTTTTTCAACAGCGAGTCCGTTGATAGAATTCTTTCGGAGAAGGGCAGAGCTTCTGTAATAACCGGTACCAATGTTTTTGCGCACATAGACGACCTTCCTATGCTAATGTCCAACATAAAAAGGCTACTCAAGAAAAAAGGAGTATTCATTTTTGAAGCTCCATATCTTGTGAACTTAATAAAGAAGATTGAGTATGACACGATATATCATGAGCACCTTTCATATCTTTCTGTAAAACCATTGATAAACTTCTTCGCACAACACGGCATGGAAGTGATAGATATACTGCTAGTTGACATCCACGGCGGATCATTCAGGGTTTATATTTCGGAGAAGGGGATCTATCCGGTGGCAGATATAGTTAATCGGTTACTGGAAGAGGAAAACACCATGGGGCTTTACACGCACGCGACCTTGGACAAGTTTTCCGCTGAGGTAAAAAAGAATCGCGAAGAATTGACGTGGCTTTTACACTCCTTGAAGAGGGAAGGCAAAAGCATCGTAGGTGTGAGTGCGCCGGCAAAGGGCATGACTCTTCTCAATTACTGCCGTATAGGCAATGATTGGCTTGATGTCGTTACCGAAAAATCAAAGCTCAAGATAGGAAGATATACGCCGGGAATGCACATACCCGTGGTATCTGATGACTATCTTCTTGAAAAACAGCCGGACTATGCTCTACTTCTGGCGTGGAACTTTGCGGAGGAGATAATGAAAAACCTTGATGAATTCAGAAAAAGAGGCGGCAAGTTCATTATACCCATACCGATGCCTAAAATAATTTAATAATTCATAAGGAGAGAAAGACAATGAAAAAAATCATTATTCAGCCTGCCCATACCGATGCAAGGGGAATAATAACCGATCTGCTACAAGACGAGACAATTAATGCAGTTACAATTATATCCTTTAAGAGGGGAGCAGTGAGGGCAAACCACTACCACAAGAAGACCTTCCAGTGGAACTATATAATGTCTGGGAGAATGAAACTGGTAACTTGCATTCCAGGAAAAGAAATCCGAGAAACAATTATGGAAAAGGGAGATTTTGCTGTTACAGAACCCCATGAGCAACATGCGCTTGTGGGGCTAGAGCAATCTGAAGTCCTAGTGCTCACAAAGGGTCCTCGTGGTGGAACAGAATACGAGAGTGACACATACCGACTTGTAAAACCATTAGTTAAACCTAATTAATCTATTATTTATCTGCAACTTAATAGGATTGGAGAATAAGTGTGAAGAGAGAGATTCCTGTTTCAAAACCATTTATCGGTGAAACTGAAATTCAATATGCAAATGACGCACTCAGTAAAAACGCAATTTCGGGTTTTTTTGGAGAATATATTTCTAAATTTGAAACGGCTTTTGCTAATTATTCTGATTGCAAATATGGAGTAGCGACATCCAGTGGAACTACAGCACTTCATCTTGCATTGCTTGCGCTTTCTATTGGAAAGGATGATGAGATTCTTGTCGCTACTTTAACTAATATGGCTAGCTTTTTTGCTGTTATCTATCAGGGCGCAAAACCAATACCTATTGATATTGAAGAAGATACACTGAATATTGACCCAAATATACTAGAATCTAAGATTAGTCCCAGAACAAAGGCAATTTTGGTTGTCCACCTTTTTGGACATCCAGTAAATATGGATCCGGTAATGGTTATTGCTAGAAGGCATAATCTATACGTAATTGAAGATTGTGCCGAAGCGCATGGCGCTATATACAAAGGGAAAAAAATCGGGGGCATAGGAGATATTGGGTGTTTCAGTTTTTATGCCAATAAAATAATCACAACAGGTGAGGGAGGTATGATTACTACAAACAACTATCCTTTAGCCGAGAAAGCACGGTCGTTGAAAGGTTTGGCGTTTGGAGATACGAATAAATTTATGCATAAGGATATTGGTTATAATTATCGAATGACAAATTTGCAGGCCGCTATTGGCTATGCTCAACTCGAGAAAATTGAAACAATAATAAATAGAAAAAGAGCAATTGCCCGGTACTACAGCGAAAAACTTAATAACTTAGAATGCTTACAGCTTCCAATTGAAAAATCATATGCCCGTAACGTTTATTGGATGTATCACATGGTTTTAAGAGGTAAAGCAAACGGACATAGAACCTTGATAATGAAAAAACTTCTTGAGAAGGGAATAGAGACAAGGGAAGGCTTTATCCCTTATAATATGCAAGACATTTTTATCAAGAGGGGATGGACACGTCTTGAAGATTGCCCAAAGGCAAACGATGTAGCAATGAATAGTTTTTATTTACCTAGTGGCACGTCTTTGACAAATGAGGAATTGGCGTATGTTGTTACAAAATTAATAGAGATTTTGGAGTCTATATAATGAGTCAAAAAGGAAGTGGTGCAGAAAATATATTCTCGGAATATGCCGCTTATTATGACATACTTTATCAAGATAAGGATTATGCTGGAGAGGCTCTTTTCATATCCCAGTTAATTGATAAACTATTATCCAAAAATAGGAGGAATATCCAGTTGCTTGATCTTGCCTGCGGGACCGGACGGCACGCAATGGAGCTATCGAAGCTAGGTTATCAGGTTGAGGGAAGTGATGTTTCCGAGAAAATGATCAGAATAGCCAAAGAAGAAAGCAATAAAAATAATTTTGGCATCACATTTTACAATGAATCTTTTCAAACTGCGGGAAGGTTAGGGAAAAAATACGATGTTGTCTTGTCCCTGTTTTCTGCAATTTGCTACATAACCTCCTACAATGACCTTTCGATTGCTTTCAGGAATATTTCCTCTCTGTTAAATGCCGAAGGTATTTTTATCTTTGATTTTTGGAATGGTAATGCGGTTTTAGATAGCTTTTCACCAATACGCATAAAGAGAATGGCTAAAGATGGGAAGGAGATTTTGCGTATTTCGGAAACGACCTTAGACAAAATCACGCAAACTGCGAATTTAAAATTCAAATTTATATTGATTCAAAACAACAGCATCAGTAAAGAATTTCAAGAGGAACATAGAGTGAGATATTTCTTTTTGCAAGAAATGGTTGATTTCCTTCATGCAAATAGATTTGAGGTTATATTTCGATGTCCCTTCATGAATCATTTGAAGGATATTGATGTGGCGGATTGGAATACTGCCTATGTTGTTCGCAAACTAAAATAAATTAGTTACTACAAGAAAATAATTTGCCATAGAATATATGTTGCAAAATCAATTTCAAATAATTCCTTAACATGCTTAATGGCCGATCTCTAAAACTGAATATTGCGGTTGTTTTAGACCAGGAAATCTTTCATGGAGGTGGTTTTCAGTATGGATTATCAATAATATTGCTATTAAAAAAAAATGAAAATGAAAAATATAATTTTATTTTTTTTACTACATTTAAAAAAAATATTGATATTTTAAAAAAAAACAACATCGAAGCGGTTTCTTTAGGTTTATCTAGAGCTAATAAGATTTTTAGTTATATAAAAAGAAACCAGTCAATATACAGAATGCAGAAAGCATTAAAAATAAATTTAACGAATAAATTTGATAGAATACTAAAAAAATACAATATAGATTTAATCTATTTCATAACGCCATCAAGTTTCTCTTTATTCACTGAGCAATTTAATTTTATTTTTACTGCATGGGATTCATGCCATAGAGATTTTCCAGAATTTCCGGAAGTAAATATTTATGGAGAGTTCGAAATAAGAGAAAATCTATACAAAAATGCACTCCCAAAAGCTACAAAGGTTATTACGGAATCAGATTTAGGCAGAATTAATATAATAAATAGGTATAACCTCGATGCGGATAGAGTTGTATCCTTGTCCATGTTGCCGTGGATAGCTTCAAATGCAAATTTTATGAAAGTCTCAGACGAAGAATATAAACAAAATTACGTTGATATAAAGAAAAAATATAATATTGAAGGTAAATATATTTTTTATCCTGCACAGTTCTGGCCTCACAAAAACCACATCTATATCCTTGAGGGGTTGAAAATTCTGAAAGAAAAATACAACAAAAAGATATATGCTGTATTTTCAGGTTCAGACAAAGGAAATTTAGGATGTATTCTCAAAAAAACCAAAGAATTGGGGTTAGAAGATCAGATTTACTATATCGGGTTTGTAGATAGTCAGGAAATGCCGTATCTTTACAAACAGGCACTAGCCCTTGTCATGCCCACTTATTTTGGGCCTACCAATATTCCTCCTTTAGAAGCCTTCAAACTGGGATGTCCAGTCTTGTATTCTGATTTGCCAGGTCTACGAGACCAAGTGAAAGGTGCGGCTTTGTTGCTTGATTTGAAAGATCCTGAAAGCCTCGTGAAAAATTTGTTAAAAGTGATTGGAAATTCAGCGGATATTAAAACTCTCATTGCAAATGGCTATAGAATAGTCGAAAGCTGGACTGATCAGGATTATTGGTATAAATTAAAAGAGATTTTTGATGAGTATGCTGTAAAGCTTAAATGCTGGAAGCAATAACTATAAATAGTATATTTTCTTGTCTGAATCCTTATATCTTTGAATCTTAATTTAAGCGTTACATTTCCTCTTAATAATCGAATTGCAAGGGATGCAATTATATCTCAATTAAAGCAAGGGTAGCTTCAGTGGCATTGAAAAATCATTTAGAATTGAAGGAACTTGAGAATATTTATTGTTCTCGCGATAATTACAAAATAGTCGATATAGAAATCCCAAAAGGTGTTTATACTGAAAAGTGTTATGTGTTCTTTTCTAGTCACTCAATTTATTATCCTAATAGCGACGAAATATTTGAAGAGGTAATAGTAAGAAATGATAGGTTTGAATGGGTCAACTGTGTACCCCTGGACTATTCTAGGGCTATCTTTTTAAGGGATTTGAAGAAACAGTGGTATTTTACTGGTATTAACAGCAACATTAACTCGTTTGAAAGATTGAAGCTTTGGCTTAGCGAACAAGTTAATGGATACGATGAAGTGATTTTTGTGGGATCTTCAGCCGGAGGGTATGCTTCAACGTTGCTTGGTGCGGCATTAGGCGTAGACAGAGTGTTCAATTTCGCGGGGCAGTTTTTTCTGCGAGATTTTATCAAAAGCGCATTAGACAGAGAGTTGAATCCGATTCTCGTTAAATACAGCGAATCAGAAAGTCACAAACATCTTTATGACATAAGCTATTATTTAAAACTTTGTTCTTCAAATTTTGGAAAATTTGTGCGTTTTGTGATGCGTAAAATAATTTCAAAATTTCCCTGAAGAGATTAGCGCTAATATTTCTTTTGGTTTCAAAAATGCACAAAGAAAAGGTTTTAATCATTAAGCTGGGTTATTCAGAAACACTGGACGGCGAGATCGGAATGAACACGAGCTTGGGAGATATACTCAGGAGTACTGTACTTCTGCATCTATACAAAAATGCCCATGTTACCTGGTTAGTAGACGAAAAGGCGTCCCCGTTACTTAGGGGGAATCAGTTTATCTATAGAATACTTCCCTATGATCTTACCTCGGTACTGCAATTACGATTGGAACGATTTGACACGGTCATTAACTTGAAAAAGTACCTGGAGTATGCGCCTTTTCAGATCCTATTAATGCCTGGCGCCGATATGGTTTTAGGTTCGATCCTTAACATGGCGTATCTCTTGCTTATGACGGTTCTCAACACGTATTAGAGATTTGCATGGATAGAAAAATACAAGATAAATACTTTAATCGATATAGGTGCAAATATTGGTCAGTTTGCATTGGAAATGGGTAAAAAGTATCCAGATATTGAAATATACTCATTTGAGCCTATTCGTGATGCATTTGAAGAATTTCGGCAAAACACACACAAATACAAGAGAACAAAAGGATTTAATATAGCTTTGGGGGATATTAAAGGCTCCTCAAAAATCTTGAAAAATGATTTTTCAGCTTCTTCTTAGGTATTGGAAATGGCAGACTTACATAAAGAAACATTTCCTTATACTAAAAATATGCATGAAGAGAATGTTATTATTAAAAGGCTCGATGATTTTATCCAAGAACAAGGTATTAAGTTAAAGTATGATTTGATGATAAAGTTAGATGTTCAAAGTTATGAAGACAGAGTTTTAAAAGGTGGGATGCATACAGTGGAAAATGCTAAAATTTTAATATGTTTTGTAAGCAAATTAAGCTATCTATGGCAGCGACTTTGTATACAAGATGTTGAACATGTTCAGCATGACAGCATACGTCATTCTGCGCGGCAGCGGAGAATCTGTTTTAAAATAAAAAAGTCACGGTGGCAGGCAGCCTGATTTAAATTCAGAAGTCCTAAAGTGGAGTGAATATTTACTATTATGAATATATTATTTGTGTGGCCAAATAAAGATCAATTTGGTTTTAAACCCATGAGTTTGTCGTTATTCTCTGCTATTTTGAAGCAAAAAGGGCATAATGTTGCTTTGCTCGATACTACTTTTATAGACTTTGGTTTTAAGGATAACACGGAAGTTAGAAGTAAACTTAGAATTTTTAAAGAGGTTGATTTTGGTAAGTATGATATGACAAAAAAGAAGGTAAATTTGGAACAAACACTTCTTAAGAAATTGATAGAATTTAATCCTGACGTGGTAGGTGTTTCCGCTTTGTCTGATGAAGTGTATATAGGGGTTGAAATTTCAAGTATGGTAAAAAAGTGGAATAATAAAGCTGTAGTTGTCTGGGGTAACAAGGCGGCAACCATGGCACCTGAGAAAATACTCAAATGTAATGATGTGGATTTTGTGTGTATTGGCGAAGGGGTTGAGTTTATACAGGAGTTTATTGACTGTATTTCTTTAAATGAAAATCCAAAGAGAATTAGAAATATTGCATATAGAGATAGTGACGGTAAAGTTCAAAAAAATAGTTTAAGACCGTACTTTCAAGATTTAGATTCCTTGCCATTCTTTGATTGGTCAATTTTTGATGAACGGCAATTTATTAAACCGTTTGATGGGAAAGCATATAGAGGCGGAGACCATATGTTATATTGGGGTTGTCCCTATAAATGTACGTATTGTCTCAACGACTCCTATCGAAAACTATACGGGTCAAAGGCTGGTCTTTTTCTAAGATGCTATAGTGTTGATAGAATTATTGAGGAATTGAGATACTTAGTCGGTAAGTATGGAATAAATTTCTTTAAATTTCATGATGAAGATTTTTGTCTCAAACCGATGGATTATTTTCATGAATTAGCTGAAAAATATGCAAGGGAATTGGGAATTCCTTTTACTATTATGGCGAATGCTCGAAATATAACTAAAGAAAAGGTGGCGATTCTTAGTAAAATGAATTGTGTAAGTGTTACTTTAGGTATTGAAACCGGTAATCAAAAATTAAGAAAAGAAATACTAAAGCGAACGGAAACTGAAGAGGAAATTATAAACGCTACCAAGATGTTGAATGGTGCTGGCATTCGTACTTCTGCTTTTAATATGCTAGGTATTCCTTTTGAAAATAGAAAAACTGTTATGGAAACCATTGAGCTAAACAGGAAGGCAGAAGTTCAATATCCTAATGCTGGGTTTTTCTTTCCATTGGAAGGAACAAAGCTTAGGGAGATTGCAATTGAAAATGGATTTTTTGACGGTAACTCCTACACGGTATTCCAAAATGATCGGCCATCGTTAAATTTTCCAGATATATCTACAGATGAGCTTATTGTTTTGCGTGAGCGTTTTGTATTATATGTGAAAATGCCTTATGCCTTTTATAAGTATATTGAACGTTCAGAAAAACCAGATGAAATAGGGAAAAAATTAACAGATGAATTGTATAAAATATACGATAAATCCGTGTTTACTAATGATGGTTTTTGGAATGACAATGGCAAGTCCAGCGAATATTTGAAGAACTTAGAAACTATTTATTTAGGAAATTAATGATGGAAAATATTCAATTAGGTAAAAGGGCCGTTGGTGGTAATATGTCTGTTTATATTATTGCTGAGGGTTGTGACAATCATATGGGGAGTCTTGAAACGGCTAAGGAAATGGTATTGCAGGCAAAGCTTGGGGGGGGCTGATGCCATTAAATTTCAACACCATCTGCCAGATGAAGAAATGCTGCCTGATATTCCAATGTCAGACAACTTTAATATGTCACTTTATGAATTTCTTAAAAAATATGCCCTTACACTTAAACAACATATTGAATTAAAATCTTATTGCGAATCCATTGGAATACAATACCTCTGCACTCCTTTTAGCTGGAAAGCTGCTCAGGAATTGAATGAAATAGGTGTTGATGCATTCAAAATAGGTTCGGGAGAAATAACAGATGTCCCAACTTTGAAAAGAATTGCCGGTTTTGGGAAGCCTATGATTGTTTCAACTGGAATGAGCACTTTTGAAGAAATTGACAGAACTTACAATGTATTAGTCGAATCAAATGTACCGTTAGTTTTAATGAATTGCGTTTCGGAATATCCTCCTGCCTATGAGGATATAAATCTAAAGGTTATAAATAAAATGATTGATCGATATCCAAAGGCGATAATTGGCCATTCAGACCATACACCCGATTTGTACACGTGTTTTGCTGCAGTTACAATCGGCGCCAAGGTTATTGAAAAACATGTTATTCTTGATAAAAGACAGCTAGGCCCTGACCAATCTGTATCTATTGATTTTGCTGATTTATATCCTTTGGTAGAAGGTGTGCGAAAGATAAAATTTGCTTTGGGTACCACCGAGAAAAAAGTTCATCAACGGGAAAAGCAAATTCGAGAATGGGCCTTTAGGAGTTTGGTCTCTACCAAAAGTATTAATGTCGGAGAAGTAATTACCGATGACATGATATGGTCAAAAAGACCGGGGATAGGAATACCATCGCATATGCGCAATAAGGTTATAGGTCTAAAAGCAAAAAAAGATATTCCCGCTAACAAATTATTGTCTTGGGATGATTTTGAAATTAGATAAAATTTATAAGTAATGAAATTGTTATTTATAACCGGATCTAGAGGCGAATGGGGGTATATTCGTCCGATTATACGTCTTTGTCAAAAGAGAAACGATGTAGAATTTTCACTCTGTGTTACAAATATGCACCTCCTTCCTTTTTTTGGTTTATCCATAAATGAAATTGGAAATGATGGATTTAAAGTAGACCATGTTATTTATATATCCCTTGACGGTTATAATCATTATACGATGGTAAAATCACTTGGGATTTTTCTTTCATAAAGGAGTTCTGTTATTTTGTCTCTTTCGGTCATGGTTAGATGTTTGTATTGGTTTTCCATAGACACTTAGGATAGCATTTTCCTTTCTGCTTTCCCAAGTGTTGCACTTCAATGTTGAATGTGCTAAATATAAAAATATGAATATTTATTTTTATCTTGCTCTTATGATTGAACATTCTTTGATGTAAATATAAATAACTATTGTTTAACTATTTAAAAATTCCTACTGTGAAAATACTGCTTGTTCAATCGATCAAAGATAAAAAACGCGTTTTAAACTTGATGCCCCACCTCGGATTAGGCTATTTAGCCACGTCTTTAAGGGAAAAGGGTACTGTTCAAATACTAGATTGCGTTAAAGAAAAATTTGATTTTGATGACTTTGCTTTCTTTATAAAAAAGAACCAACCTACAGTTGTTGGATTTACAATGTTCTCGTGTGACAGTGAAAGTGTTAAGCAAGGTATCGAAATTGTTAAGCGTATAAATCCGAATATTGTAACTGTGGTTGGTGGTCCACATCCATCGGGAGATTCTCACGGAACAATGAAATATTTACCCGAAGTTGATTTCGCTTTTAAAGGAGAGGCAGAAACGAGTTTCCCATTACTTATTGATTTGCTACTAAATGGAAACAGTGCTGACGAAAGGCAATTTTCAGCCATTCCCGGCTTGGTTTGGAAAAAGGATAATACGATTGTTTGTAATCAACCTAAATTTTCTGATGACCTGGATTCCCTTGGCTTCCCGAGTTGGGATTTAATCATGCCACATACATACAAAGGTGTACCAAACGGCGTATTTTTAAAACAGGCCCCTTTTGCACCTATTATTACAACACGAGGGTGTCCATATGCGTGCACTTTTTGTGCAGGACACAATGTAACTGGGAAAAAAATCAGAAGGCGAACGATTGATCACATTATTGAAGAAATCAAGATATTACACTTAAAGTATGGTATTAGAGAAATTCATATTGAAGATGATAATTTTACCTTTGATAATGAGTTTGCCAAAAAAGTGTGTGAAGAGATAATTAGGTTGAATTATCCTCTCACCTTTTCCTGCCCCAACGGAGTTCGCCTGGACCGGGTTGATAGAGAATTGTTGGAATTGATGAAAAGGGCAGGTTGGTATATTATATTCGTGGGAATAGAGTCGGGCAGTGAACGTATCTTAAAACACATGAAGAAAAGTCTGAAAAAAGAACAGATTCGCGAAAAGGTTTCTTTAATACGAGATGTTGGGTTAGAGGCCTCGGGATACTTTATTTTAGGTTATCCCGAAGAAACAAAAGAAGACATTTACGAAACCATCCGATTTGCCAGATCACTTGATTTAAACTGGGCACAGTTTGCCACTTTTATACCAATACCAGGCAGTGACATAATACATTCTTCAAAGATTCACATTTTTGACGAAAATGTTAATTGGACAAACTTTTTTAATACAGAGGTACCCTATTCACCCCCTGGAATTTCGAAAAAGGAACTAAAGAAGCTGCAAAAAGAGGCCTTTTATAGTTTCTATGTGAGACCAAAAGTAATTTGGCAATTAATTAAAAAAATTAGGCGTGATAACTTTCGATTGATCATGAGACGATGTTTTGCATATCTCTTTAATTGATAATCTATTAATGCTATGAAAACACCGCTTTATAAGCAGAATAAGAAAATACTCTTTGTAACACCTTCTTATTCGAATGCTATTTACAAAAAATCTAAGATGAAATCAGTTATTGCCACGTTTCCGTTTGCTGGTTCTGCGGTGCTTGCTGGCGCATTAGTTCAATGCGATTATGAAGTCGCAATTGCCGACTTGAATGTAGCGGAAGACGCAGAAAGATATTTGATATCGAAATTAGAATCGTTCAAGCCGGATTATGTTGGTATAAGTTTTACCACACCGCTTTTCTATGAAATGAAGAAGATTGTGGAAATGATTAAAAAATTTAATAGAGAAATTACTGCAATTGCCGGCGGGCCTCATGCCTCCGCATTGCCGAGAGAAACGCTGCTGGGTACTTTGTTGGATCTTGTTGTTGTAGGCGAGGGAGATCAAACAATTGTGGATATCCTTTCGGGTAAGAAATGGGAATCCATACATGGGATAGCGTATAAACAAGGAAGAGATGTAGTGTCCACTCCAGTGAGAGGACTTGTGGAGAACTTAGATGATCTTTCGTATCCAGCCTGGCATCTTTATGACGTCAGTAAATATAGGGGTACACCCATATTTAATCGGGAAAATCCCCTTGGTTTTTATGAAACGAGCCGAGGGTGTTTCTCCCGATGCACCTATTGTAGTAGTCGGAATATTTTCGGCATGAAGTACCGGTATAAAACTCCTGAGAGGGTAGTTGATGAGATTGAATATATGTTAAAAATGGGTTTTAAGGAAGTACATCCTATAGATGATGGTTTTTCTACTGATATAAAACGTGCTAAGGCAGTATGTAATGAAATTATAAAGAGAGGGATAAAAATAAATTGGTATCCACAGGGTGGTCTTCGAGTAGACCGGGTAAACAAAGAGCTTTTTGATTTGATGTACAAGGCTGGATGTTACCGAATTCCCTTTGGCATAGAATCTGGAAGTCAATTAATCATTGATAATATAAAGAAGGGAATAAAACTTTGGCAGGTGGAACAGGCGGTAAAGTGGGCAAGGGATGCAGGGCTTGAGACCGTTGGCTATTTTATGTTAGGGCTTCCAGGTGAAACAGTTAAAACAATAGAGGAAACCATCGCTTTTTCACATAAGTTGGACTTGGATTATGCTAAATTTTCAATAACAATTCCATTGCCTGGCTCACCTTTATATGATGATTGGAAAAGGAGTAATATAATTAAAACGGATAACTGGGAAATGTTTAATTTTGCCTCACCTGACGAAGTGTATGCGCATCCAAACTTGAGTTGGGACACTTTAAATAAATATTATAAAAGAGCTCATCGTGCCTTTTGTTGGAGGTTTGCGTATATTTTTAAGAGGGTTATTCGCAACTTTAAAGACTTTAATTTTATTGAGGATGTAAAAGCCGCTTTGAAGGTTAAGTGGTAACACAAAGCACCTATACCTTATGATATGGTAAGGTTTGGAGATGCTTATTCCCGAAGTAGGGATATGGAGGTGAACATTTTGCAAAATGAATTAGAGTTGTCGGTTATAATGCCTTGCCTAAATGAGGCGGAGACACTCGAAACCTGTATTAAAAAAGCACAAGAAACAATAAAGAGGTATGGTATTCTCGGAGAAATTATAATTGTAGATAATGGTAGCATCGACTGTTCACAGGACATAGCCAGAATGTGTGGTGCACGAGTTGTTCAGGTTGGAACTAAAGG
Source organism: Planctomycetes bacterium RIFCSPLOWO2_12_38_17 (assembly GCA_001830285.1). Lineage (GTDB taxonomy): Bacteria > Planctomycetota > Brocadiia > Brocadiales > Brocadiaceae > PLOWO2-12-38-17. Next base: position 19,816 of record MHYY01000088.1, read on the forward strand.
ATATGGCGCTGCTCTCTTGGGAGGCATAAATGCTGCAAGAGGAAGGTTTATTATTATGGGAGATGCAGACGACAGTTATGATTTTTCGAATATAATCGGCTTTGTAGAAAAATTACGTGAAGGTTATGATCTGGTAATGGGATGCCGCTTACCCTCCGGGGGAGGAATGATTATGCCAGGCGCAATGCCATGGAAACACAGATGGATTGGAAATCCTGCTTTATCCACGATAGGCAGATTGTTTTTTAAATCACCTGTTTCTGATTTCCATTGTGGTCTTCGGGCATTCAGGAAAGATGCTATTGAGAAATTGGAATTGCGTACAACAGGGATGGAATTTGCTTCTGAGATGGTCATTAAGGCCACAATTATGGGGTTGTGTATCACGCAGATACCAATAACTCTTTATAAAGATGGTAGATCAATACCACCGCATTTACGGAGTTGGCGTGATGGCTGGCGGCATTTGCGGTTCATGTTGATGTATAGTCCGCGATGGCTATTCCTAATACCAGGATCAATGCTTTTCACAATAAGTCTAAGTTTCTTTATCTTATTAGAACTGGGCCCTATCAGAATAGGAAGCATTGTATTTGATACGAATACGCTCCTGGTGTTTGCCATGACAATTCTCTTTGGATTTCAATTAATAGCTTTTTCTATTTATACAAAAGCCTTTGCAATTACTGAAGGTCTTTTGCCAGATGATCCTACATTTAAAAAATTATGTAAACTCATTACCCTTGAAGTGGGTATTTTGACAGGAGTTAGTCTTTTCCTGTTAGGTTTCGGCTTGATTGTCTATGGCGTTTTTAACTGGTGGAAGGCAGATTTTGGTAGTTTATCTTCCCCTGAGAGTTTACGTATTACTGTTCCCGGAATAACAACATCGGTTCTAGGAGTGCAGATAATTTTCTCTAGCTTTTTCCTGAGTATCCTTGGATTAAGCCGCAAATAAAGAAGCTGCTCATATGATAAACAAAATACTATCAGAGAAAAAAATATTGATTTTTATAATATTTATCGCTGTTCTTATGCGATTTATTGCGCTTATTTTTTTTATGCAAAAATACAACATAACTGTTCATGATAATGGAATGAATGCTTATCCGCTGGTTGATGATTCTCGGGGATATTATCAAGGCGCCATAAACTTAATTGAAAATAAAGGATATAATGTAAGTTCTTATCCGCCTGGTTATTCAGTATTTTTGAGTATATTGTATTATTTTTTTGGAACAAGTATATTGGCATATGCAATTCCTCAGATAATACTAGGGTCTGCCTGTTGCTATTTTACCTATGTTATTGCGAAAGAAACATTTTCTTCAAAAATAGGATTAATCGCAAGTTTTATGTTATCAGTATATCCTCCAATTGTTTGGTGGACTTCATATATACGTAGTGAAAATTTATTTATACCATTGCAGTTACTCTCTATTATTTTTTTTATGAGGGCACTTAAAAACAATTTTGATTCTAGAAATATCATTTTGTCAGGAATTTTTTTCACTAGTTCGTTTTTTTGTAGAAATGTTATACTTTATTTACCCATATTTATTGCATTTTACCTTTTTATTTTCTTTTTTAGAACGAAAAGAAAGAGGTTAATAGTTGTTGTTACTACCTTCTTCCTGTCGTGTTATATACCTCCATTGTTATGGGCATATAGGAATTATGTTTGTTATGGCCAATTTACTTCAACTGCTGCTGATGACTGGGCTGCATTCTCTGGTTGTAATAATTTACCAACGGCAAACCTGCCATTTTTTGATTTGTATGAAATAGTACTTGATTATAATAAGGAAGGTGACGGTTTATCAGGAATAGGGGGCGTTGCTTTTGTTAAGGAATATCCAATGAAATACTTAAAACTGTGCCTCAAAAGATTTCTTGCCTATTGGAGTCCTACAACAAAAACGCCTCGTTTTATAAAAAAGGTAGTAGATACTTTAGTTTATATCATTGTCTTTCCAATGGCACTTTATGGATTTTATAAATCGAAATGGTGGGCAGGTTTTAAACCAGCCCCTACTCTTCTTATTACTGTAATTTTGTACTATACAGTTTTGCATTCCCTCGTGGCGCTTGATCATAATCTAATTTATACATATCCAATCATACCTCTCGTATGTATTTTTTCAGCGTATGGATATTATGCATATTTTAAACCTTCCAAAACATGAATTTATATTTATGGCAAAATTAAATAATAATAGTCACAATATATCCATCATTGTACCTACTTATAATGAAAAAGAGACCATTATCAGTTTTTTGGAAAAGGTGACCCATCAGATTTCAAAGAACAATTTTGATGCGGGAATCATTGTTGTTGATGATGGGTCTCCGGGTGGAACTACAAAACAAAACGGACGATAGAACAATTTATGAGAGCAGTCGTTTAGTGAGATGTGGAAATTACCAAAGACATCTCAGTACAGAAAAGGGATCAAAAATTGTCCGGCTGGTTGGATTCAATGTAATGCAATATAGTTCCATCGAATATCTTTGCCTTTTTATAAGTGGGTTGTATAAAGTCCTTTTTCATTCAAATTTTAAGCGATGTTTTCCTTAACGACTAAATTTTCCATTATAAAAGCCCTGGTAACAAAAAATAGTCCTTTTTACATCCAGTTCTTTATTAACTCCCGGTGCAATTTGAAATGCAAAATGTGCAGTATTGTTAGTTCAAATAAAGAATATAAAGAGGTATCTTTAGATGATATAAGAAAGATAGTAAAGAATTTGGTAAAGATTGGAGCTGGAGTCGTCCTTCTTACAGGTGGTGAACCATTTTTAAGAGAAGACCTGCCTGAAATAGTAAGGATTTTTACTGAAAGCGGACTGAATGTCCGACTTCAAACTGCTGGTTTAATAACAAAAAAGGAAGCTTTAAAGGCGTGTGTTGAGGCGGGAGCAAAAGATATCTGTGTTTCTTTAGATTCTCTAGACAAGGAAAAACAAGATTTTATAAACGGTGTAAAAGGTTCCTGGGAAAAGGCAATACAAACAATTGCAAACATCTCTGATGTATTCCCGAAAAGAGGAAAGGTCTGTGCCCTTGGCTGTGTATTGTCGAGTTATAACCTTGAAGAAATCCCTCTTATTGTTAAATTTGCCACGAAAATTGGATGGTATGTATCTCTTGTGCCTGTTCATGTTAATCAACAGAATAATTCCTATGCATTCCGAAGTCATGATAAATCTTTTGCTATTGAACCAAACCAACATAAATCAGTGGATGATTTATTTGAAAAGTTATTTACGATGAAAAGAGAAGGATTTAATCTTTTTGATTCAGAAACGTATTTGAAAAGCAGTTTGTATTTTATAAAGAATGGAACTCCGCTGTGGAGAAAGAAGGGAATCTGTGACAGCCCAAATTTATATTTTGTAATCTTGCCTAACGGGGATTTTTCAATTTGCTGTGATAACCGCATAGAAGATAAAGTATCTTTGATAGACGACCGTTTTCCAGAGGTATACTTTGACAAGATTTTTAGGAAAAGTATATATGAAATCAAGTCAAAATGTATTGGCTGTCAGTATGGAAGTTATCCCGAAATGAGCTTGATGGTACGAGATTTAGGAACAGTTGTGGAGAGGGTCGTTATGGCACGTAAAGTCGAAAAGAATCTTACTCGATCGTATTCTTGCGAAGAATTACTTACCATTATTGACGAGATCAAGAAAAATGGATAATGTTGGCAGTGTTATGTATTCAATAGTTGTCCCTGTCTATAACGAAGAAAATGTTATTAAAGAATTTTACAACAGAACAACGGCAGTCTTAAGTAGCTTAAAAGAAAGATATGAAATTATTTTCATTAATGATGGAAGTGTTGATAATTCGTTAACTATTCTTAGGGAACTTCATGCCGAAGATTCGAGCGTTAAAGTAATAAATTTTTCCAGAAACTTCGGTCATCAGATGGCTATAACAGCAGGCATGGATTATTCTGCCGGCAATGCGGTAATTATTATGGATTCAGATTTACAAGATCCTCCGGAAGTAATTGCAAAACTTGTTGAAAGATGGAAAGAGGGTCATGATGTCGTTTATGCGGTAAGGGAAGCAAGAAAAGGGGAAACCTTATTTAAGAGATTAACCGCAACATTATTTTATAGGTTGATTGTAAAAATTACAAATGTAAGTATGCATGCCGATGTAGGAGATTTCAGACTTATGGATAAAAAGGTCATTGATATATTCCGAACGGTACGAGAAAGACACCGATTTATCAGAGGCCTTGTTTTCTGGGTAGGTTTTAAGCAAACAGGCATTTCTTACATCAGGAATGAACGATTTGCAGGAGAAACAAAATATCCCTTTAGGAAAATGTTGAAGTTTGCAATTGATGGTATCACGTCTTTTTCCTTTCTTCCGTTACAGTTGGCTATGTATGCAGGTGCGATTATATCTCTGATGAGTTTTGCCAGTGGCATATATATACTTTGCCTGAGAATTATTACTGGACGGTTTATTCCAGGTATCGCCGGAATTTTGGTGTCTGTTTTATTTTTGGGAGGGATACAGTTATTGTTTCTCGGTTTAATTGGTGAGTATATAGGAAGAATGTACGATGAGATTAAGCAAAGACCGCTTTACATTGTACAAGAATTTTTAGGGTTCAATCAGAAAAACAACAATGAGATATCCTGTTGACGTTGAAGACAAGCATGTATCAGAAGAGACTTTTCACGATAAATGGGCAAAAGAAATAAATCCTTCAGAACTATTAGTCTATGAGACTTTTGAATCCATTACGGCAGTTGAAAATAAATATGCCCTCAGTACCTTTGGAGATATAGCCGGAAAAGCACTCCTTGATTTGGGTTGTGGAGCTGGTGAAACATCTGTTTATTTTGCGTTAAAAGGAGCAAAGGTCACGGCTGTGGATATTTCAGCAGAAATGCTCAAGATAACAGAAAAACTATCAAATCAATATGGTGTAAATGTTATAACTATTCGGTCTGTAGTTGAGAAATTGGAATTCCCAAACAGTTCATTCGATTATGTATTTGGTAATGGAGTATTGCATCACGTTCAGCTTAACCAGTCGATAAAAGAAATTAAGAGAGTCTTAAAGCCAAACGGGAAGGCTATATTTGTGGAACCATTAAATCATAACCCATTGATTCATGTTTACCGGATACTTGCAAAGAATGTTAGGACGCCTACTGAGCATCCCTTTGAATTTAAAGATTTCAAATTAGTGAAAAAACATTTTGGACGGGTAACGCATAGGGAATTCTGGCTATTTTCTTTGCTGATCTTTGTTATTTTCCTGTGCAAAGGTGCACATCCTTCTAGAGAACGTTATTGGAAAAAGATTATCGTAGAGGGTGAGAAATACAAGAAAAGTTATACCTTTTTAAAAAAAATAGATGATTTCATTCTTAAACTATTTCCTTTTCTTGGACGATTTTGCTGGAACACTGTTATTGTACTTGAGAATAACTTTCAACATAAATAGGTTGATGTGATACAGATGACATTGAAAATATTAAACAACACTTATTCATTAAAGGAAATTTACAGAATGCGAATGTTGCTTTTTAAGATTTTCATGTCTCCACGCAAGATATTTAACTGGTTGTTAGTGATGTTTTCACAAAAATTCAGACTAATAAACACCTTAGGTACTCCAGTTCACTGCTATATCGAAACGGCTTCTTATTGTAATCTAAGATGTCCAATGTGTTTAAAAGTACAAAAAGGCTATGAATTTGAAAATCGCAATATGATGATGGATCAATTTAAGCTGATTATGGACCAAATTGGTAAAAACGCTATAACGTTACGCCTTTGGAATTTTGGTGAACCCTTTATTAATTCAGAAACGATTGATATGGTTAATTATGCGAGTCGTTTCCACGTTATAACGGTAATTTCAACGAATGGTTTGCTTATATCCCCCTCTCTTGCAGATAAGATTGTTAACAGCAAGTTAGACTTTTTAATTGTCTCATTTGACGGAGGGACTAAGGAATCTTACGAATATAATCGAAGAAATGGAAATTTTGAAAAATTCATTACCTGTATGGAAAATCTTGCAAACAGTAGGGGAAAAAATCCCTCAAAAGGCCCTTTTACTGCACTACAATTTGTAACAATGAACACAAATAGAGGAGAATGGGAAACAATCAGGAGCATGGCAGAAGGTTGGCATTTCGACAAGATAATGTTAAGGCAGTTAAATGTGGTTACCGAAAAAGGAGAAAAATTAAGCTATGTCGAGCAAGATAAGCTTCAAGTAGATAAGACTAACTTTTGTAGTAATTTTTGGCAGGAGATCGTTTTTAATTCTACAGGAGATGTTGTTCCATGCTGTATGGATGCAGGTCCAGAAGTCATAATGGGTAACATATATGAAAAGAAATTACATGATATTTGGAATGGAGAAATTTATAAGAAAGCACGCCAAAAGGTTTTGAAAAATCTAGAGTCAATTCCTATTTGTAAGTATACCTGTTATAAACGCAATAATAAATTAGTGTTTGATTAAATAAAAAGTTATGAAAATTATTTTTGTATACATTGCATGGAATGAGATGTTTGGCAATTTTACTAAATTGGCTAGAACTCATTCATTATTACCTCCGCTGGGCGTTGTGCAACTTGCATCCTATATTGGGAGAGAAGGTCATGTTGTAAAAATGATCGATACCCAGGTTTACAATGGTAGTGTAGATGATTTGCTAAGTGAAATTTTAAAAGAATCCCCAGATATAGTTGGAATTTCATCCTTAACGCCAAACTTTCACTTAGCAAAAAAACTGGCTTCTATGATTAAAAACAAAGCGGATATTTTCACAATAATTGGAGGTGTTCATTTTACACTTTCTGATGACTCTGAATTTTATTCTGAATTTGACTATGGTATTCGTGGTGAAGGAGAATTGCCTTTAAGTAGATTATTGAGGGCACTGGACAAAGGGAGTGATATTTGTGATATACACGGCTTAACATATAGGAAGAATGGTCAAATATTTACTAATCCAATAGAATTTGGTTTAACCGAATTGGACAATATTCCAATACCCAATTGGAGCCTCCTTCCTATAGATAACTACAGAATGATTTTACCGAACAGGAAAAAGGTCCAAGCAGTCAGCATTGCGACTGCCAGGGGGTGTCCATTTAAATGTGCTTTTTGCGGCGAGCCCAGGTTATTCGGAAAGAAGTATAAAGTTCATTCTCCAAAAAGGATTGTAGATGAAATAGAAGAGATTGTAAATAAACACAAGATAACACATTTTTTCTTTTTTGATTCTACGTTAACCCTTAGAAGAGAATTAATTTTAGAAATGTGCGGGGAAATACTTAATCGCAAATTGAAGATTACATTTGAAGGATACACGAGGGTTGACCGGGTCGATGAGGAGCTTTTTACCTTAATGAAAAGGGCTGGTCTCGTTCGTATTAGTCTTGGCATTGAAAGTGCAAATGAAAAAATATTAAGACTTATACAAAAGCAGATTGACCTTGATAAAGTTCGGAATGCATTTCGTATTATGAGGAAGCTTAAGATTGAAGCGCAAAGCTTTGCTATGATAGGAAATCCAGGTGAAACGAGAGAAACAATCAAGGAAACAGCAAGATTTATTCGAAGTGTTAATGATATTAAATTCTCCAATCTTTCCATTGCGGTTCCATATCCTGGTACTGAGTTATACGAAATGGCAAAGAAAGGGGAGCATGGCTTGAAGCTGCTGAGTAAAGACTATAAGGAATATAATCGATATGAAAAAGGCGTACTGGAGGTTAATGGACTAAGTCCGGAAGAACTTGCTCGCTTGCAAAAAAAATATCTAATCTATATGAATTTTACACCAAGGAAGATATTTCATTTAATCAAGCAATTTGGATTGAGTGACCTCTTATTTACAGTATATAAAATATGTCTTAATTTATTAAATAAAAGTACCAGTAACTAAATCTTACATCATAAATAGACGTGATTATAGAAAAAAGCAAAATACCTTTCGTACCACTTCTTGTTTTTAGCTTTATCGTCCTTTTCTTATATTTGACGATATATTTGATGGACTTTCAGTTTGTAAAAAATATAGCACATATTGAGAATACAAATAATCTGTCCGAAAAAAACATACCTCAGTATATCAATCTTTATGTAAAATCAATATGCTTTATCTGCCTGACAGGGATTATTTTTTTCTTCTCCTCCCTCATCATATCAGAAAGATTATTGCACAGAATTTTCAGAAAGTATTTTTTGTTTCTGGCAATGTTTTTTTTCTCTAGCTATATAATAACATTTCAAATACTAAAATTTAAATCTTTTCATTGTTATATCGATTTGGCTGTACCTTTGCAAGTCTTACATAATGTTATAATCGGTAATGGACCAATTTCATCATTGGAAGAAGCGCTCAATGGAAATGCTTATTGGTTTAGCGCACATTTTTCTCCAATCATTTATCCGATATCAATAATATTTTCTTTAGTTCCTAAGGTAGAAACTATAATCGTCTTACAAACATTAGGTTTTACATTAACCTGTCTTCCGTTGTACTGGTATTCTAACCGTGTACTAAAAAATGAAATTGCAAGTGTATTATTTGCTTCGGCATTTTTACTCTATCCACCAATTCATTATATGGCTTTGTATGAGTTTGAGTATTTGAAATTTGCAATTCCCCTTTTAACCTTTACGTTCTATTTTTTATACAGAGGAAAATATATTTTATATTTTATATTTTTGCTATTGTCATTATGTTGCAGGGAAGATGTGTCAGTTGTAACATTTGCCTTGGGGATATACATAATTTTCGTCAGGAAAGAATTTAAAATTGGAGTGCTTACTTCGGCTATAAGCATAGTATATTTTGTAACCCTTATTTTTTATATAATGCCAACATTACGGGGAGGACATGGTGTTTTCCAATTAACCCAATACACACATTTGGGGAAAAATTTCAGTGAAATATTTCATACGTTACTTTTCAACCCTCTTTTTGTACTTAAAATACTGCTTTCCCCATTAAGAGTTATAAACTTTATCTTATATACATTGCCGGTATTTTTCTTTTCGTTCTTTTCTCCTTCTGTTTTTTTCATTGCATTACCAAATTTATTGACTTCATTCCTGAATGGCTCAACTGCCCATTATACAATATTTCTCTATCATCTTTCACCTGCAGTACCCTTTATCTTTTTATCCTCTGTAAATGGCATTGACAATGTTGCTTTATTCCTTGATAAAAAGTATTCAATAAATAGCAAGGAATCTTTGCCACCATCGTTCATTAGCCCAATCAAAAAAAATATTGTTGTATCGTGTGCATTTATTTTATTAATAATAGGAATATTATCACAATATTTCTTTGGACCGTCACCTTTATCACGTCAATTTTGGGATAAAAATTATACATTAGCAGATTTTTATACACATAATTATCATTATAGTAATTATCAAGTGAACAAACATCATACAGTAGCAAATGAAATAATTAAATTGATTCCTAGTGACGCAACAATTTCCGCTCAACAACCGTTGTTACCCCACTTATATGACAGAAAAAAGTTATATATTTTCCCTGATATAAAAGATGATACAGAATATGTTTTAATAGATAAAAAGCATCGGGTGAAAACTGGAATCGGTGATTTCCAAATGAGACCGCAATTCTATTATGGTCTAATTGAAGAAAATTCACAAGAATGGGAATTGATTAAGGAAGAAGATGGAATATTTTTATTCAAAAAAAGGCAATGGAATTAACCCAAAAATATTGTGAAAATTAGTGTAATTATTCCAACGTTTAACAGCGCAAAGACGGTTGAAGATACCATTAAGAGTATAATAAGCCAGAATTGGCCTGATATCCAGGTTATCATTCAGGATGGTGGTTCTACAGATGGGACAAAGGATATCGTTGACAGGTATCCAGTAGCCATGTTTGGCTGGGATGCAACGCCAGACAACGGTATATATGACGCAATGAATAAAGGTATTAATCGCGCAACAGGCGAAGTCGTTGCCATCCTTAATAGTGATGATGTATGGTTACCTGGCACTCTTAAACGCGTTGCCGAAGTTTTCTCTCGTAATCCTGACGTAGGTATTGTCTCAGGTTCTATAGAGGTATGGGAAGATTTACCCAATGGAGCAAGAGTGGTTTTAAAATCGAGCTTGCTTCACCTGCGCACAGGCATGACAATCCAGCATCCCGCTACATTTGTGCGACGTAATGTGTATGAACGTGTCGGCCTTTTTAATACGTGCTACCGCATAGGAGCGGATTATGATTTTGTGCTGAGATGTCTTGAGGCCAATATTCCATGTATTATACTCAATGATATATTAGTTCGCATGCGAGCGGGTGGAAAGGGTGGATCGACCTTTAACTTCGATGACTGGACGATTCGACGGTCTCATAAACTTTCATCAGTCATTAACGAGACATGTATTTGTGCAAACAGCTTCGCACAGTATTTAACCAGGCAGGTAGTTTTAAAGATCTTTGGAAGAAAAATCTTATCGGCTCTCAGAGGGTGTTTATGGAACAGGCGCATATATCGATAGATGAGAATTTACTAAAAATTTACAGAATAGTTCGCTGTAGGTTATTTTAGAGACTTTCATTTAAACAACACTTTCAAAAATTTTTAACGTTCCGATTGCTGTGTTTTCCCATGAAAAAATTTTTGCCCTTGTTAATGAATTTATTTTCAATGTGGAGATTAAATTTTTATCCGTTATTGTCTTGAATATCACGTCAGCTATTGCAGCAGGATTTGTTGGTTCAAAATAAATAGCTGCATTTGCACAGATCTCTATCATGGGTTCTATATTGGAAGCAAGGACAGGAGTACCACACGCCATGGCCTCTGCCAGAGTCAATCCAAATGATTCGCAGGTTGAAGGATAAACAAATATCATACAAGCAGAATAGAGAAAGGGTAACTCCTCATAGGGGACGTTACCCAAAAAAATGATTCGGTCCTCATATCTATATTCTATGATAAAATCCTTCATCTCTTTATAATATTCCTCATCAAAGCATCTTCCTGCAAAAACAAGCCGAATGTTATCATCTATTTTACCCTCCAGTAGTATAAATGCTTTTATTAGTTCTAAGAAATTTTTATACCTTTGGATATGGGATACATAAAGGATGAATTTGTTTAAGCCGTATTTTCTCTTAAATTGGCTTAACCTGTCGCCTTCGTTATGGGGATGAAATATTTCGTTGTTTATACCGTGATAAATAAGTTCCGCATGATGAATTAAAGTTCCAGACTTTTCTGCAACAGTACGTGCTTTCATAGAAGGGAAAATAACTCGCTGTGCCTTTTTAATTGATAGCATTGTTAATAATTTTAATAGTTTCAACCTTATTCTTTGAATCAAACCTCGGTCTCTTGAGAAATCATTGCTAAATGGCTCAATGTTCTGTATCATAACCACATTTGGAAGCTGAGTGAAAAGAGGGCATACATTGCCAGGAGAAAAAAGAACATCAACGCCTTCTTTTTTCAGGATGAAAGGTACGTTTAATTGCTCCCATAGAATGCGTAGTAGAGAATTTTTTGAGGGTATTCTGAAAGACAAAAATTTGAAATTGGGATGCTGGAAATAAAATACCTCTTTTCCTGCAGGTGTTGTCAGGACAAGATATTGATGGTTAGTGTTTATTTTTGATAAATACGTTAAAAAGTTTTTTATGTATGTAACACCACCACCTGCAACGGCAGATGTTGTATTAATGGCTATCTTCATGCCGTATTATAAATAAAGAGAGATTGTAACATTTTAGCCGTTTGACAAATTGCCTTTAAAGTTTTTAGTTGTTAGTCCAGCATGCTTATTCGTAACAATTCAGCTGGTTCGATATGAACGCAGAATAAAATCCCCCTTACCCCATTTATTATTGGGGATTCAGGAGGTTGTTATGCACCATTTATATAATACACATGAACTGTTACGCTTGCTCCCAAACTTTTTTGGGAACACAATTGCATCGAAACTTCATTTCGTGATTTTAGCATTTTCATAGAAACGGAGTTTCTCATCCAACTACGCTCCCAAACAGGAATTTGGGAGCGAGCCGCATATTCAGTAAAATCCTTAAAGATTTTTCACTTCGCCTTGCAAACTCCTTCAATGAGATTCGTTCAGGACTTGCTGCGCTCGATTTAGAATGACAGCTCTCACGTGTTATTCTGAACCCTACAGGGCGAAGAATCTTTCGTTTGTGAGTAATTACTCACAAATTTGTTGATTTTTATAACCACCACTCACCCCTCCTTCGCAAGGAAGGGATTAAGGGGCGGTCTTCAACTTGATTTTGAGTAACTACGTAACTAATATAGAATGTATAAGTAGAAAATAATAACGTGAAATAAGGCATGAGACAATAAAAAAGTAAAAATATTTGTTCATAAGGGGTTTATCTATGGAAAGAGTTCATCTCACTCCAGAACGCTGAGATCGCAGAGGTTGTTAGAGAATAGGCAGGAAAATTATATGGTGAAACTTTGGCTACGGAATGAGTTTTTCTTAAAGAAATAATTAATTGTTGAATACCACCTTTAGAAAGTGAGATAAAATATGCAGTAGTCAAAAAAATAGGCTTTACTGATTTTATATAGCTAAATTATTTACTGACTGACAATAATTCTTTAAAGTAATACTTCTAGATAAAGTAAAAAAGGCATGTTTAACAAACATGCCTTTTTTATTTATATTTTTTCGACTATATAATATTTATTTTGCTTGTTCATGTTGATGTTCTTTAGGAACTTCCTTTTCGCAGTCAAAGCAAAAATATGTTTTACCACATTCATGACCTTCGCCTATTTCTATTTTGCATGTTAAACAGAAGTGAGTGATTCCGCAAATGTGGTCATCACCAACCTCCTTTTCGCAGTCGTAGCAGAAATAGGTTATATCGCATATATGTCCTGTTCCTACTTCTTCTTCACATTTTGAGCAGAAATTTGTTATATTACAGATATGTCCATCACCAACTTCTTTTTTGCAATCTTGGCAGAAGAAAGTTAAATCGCATATATGCCCAGCGCCAACCTCTTCTTTACACTGCTGGCAATATGTTGTGACCCCGCAAACATGTCCTTCACCACCCTCTTTATTACAAGTTGAACATTGGCGTAAAGACGGTCCTGTTTTTTCTGGTGGCAAAGCTTCAACACTTTCTTCCTGTGGTAGCGGTGGTGCGACGGCCTCTGGTACTGGTTGAGCAGATTCAGGTGCAGGAGCAGCGGCTTCAGGTGCAGCGGTCTCTGGTGCTGGCTCGGCAGATTCAGGTGCAGGAGTAGCGGCTTCAGGTGCAGCTGGTTGAGCAGCTTCTTCAGCGGGTGCAGCAGCCTCTGGTACTGGTTGAGCAGATTCAGGTGCAGGAGCAGCGGCTTCAAGTGCAGCTGGTTGAGCAGCTTCTTCAGCAGGGGCAACGGCTTCAGGTGCAGCTGGTTGAGCGGCTTCTTCAGCAGGAACAACGGCTTCAGGTGCAGCTGGTTGAGCGGCTTCTTCAGCGGGTGCAGCGGTCTCTGGTGCTGGTTGAGCAGCTTTTTCAGCAGGGACAGCGGCCTCAGGCGCGGCTGGTTGAGCAGCTTCTTCAGCAGGAGATGCAGCTTCCGGTGCAGCAGGTTGAGCAGCTTCTTCAGCAGGGGCAGCAACTTCCGGTGCGGGTTGAGCAGCTTCCGGTGCAGCAGTTGGTGTCTCTACTTTTACTTCAACACTTGGTGAAGTTGTTTCTTTTACTTGTGTTTGAGTAGTAACACAAGAACTTAAAAGAACTGTAAGACTTAGTAAACCCACACTTAAAAATTCTTTTTTCATAAATTTTCTCCTTATTTAAAAAGATTTCACAATTTATTTTAATACTATTAATTACCAACTAATTCTAGTTCTTTATGTATTTCATCCTTTATAAAATCAATTCCAATCGCTGCGAATAAATTTTGTTCTACAGTATCAGTTATTATTTTAAATAGTGATTTTTTGTCTGTAATGTTTAAGTCATTCAGATCGATACTTCCGGCTGCCATCGTGGGATGTCCACCAGCATTCATAAATCCAAATGCCTTCTGTAATAGTAATGCAAGATTAAGCGTTGGGTTAGTGCTTCTTGCTGATAGTTGTATTTTGTCTTTATTGACACCATAAATAAGTACGGTAGAAATTCCCTCCATTTGTAATAATAACTCGGCTGCCTGTGGTAATGCGTCTCTGTCTGTAATATATTCTACGAAGGATGTAAGATAAGAACCTGATATTTTTTTGTTTCTTATCGCTCTCCCAATTATATCAATGGTTTCTGAATTCATGTGAATTGCTTCTATCTGATTTAATAACGCAAGATTTACTAATGGCGAGAGGTATGCTGCTGCATCCAGGTCTTCAGTTGTAGTATTTCTTGTAAAACCACCTGTATCAGTCCTGATTCCATAACGAAGGGCCGTGGCGAGTGATGGATTGGGGACTATGCCTAAGTATCGCAAATATCTGGTCATAATGGTAGAGGTAGCGCCAATTTTTGGTGAAATTTCAACAAACTCTCCTTTGACAAGACTTAAATCAGTTTGATGATGGTCAATTATGATATTTAGGATTATATTTGGTGGTAAGATGTTATTTTTCGATGGGATGGAAGCCTCTA
>MHYY01000089.1 GCA_001830285.1 Planctomycetes bacterium RIFCSPLOWO2_12_38_17
TACATGCCTGCCCATGACATACTTTTGTATCAATTGAAATCCGTTTATCCATAATTAAACTCCTTAATGCTTAAAAAGTTATTGTCATTAGATATTTTATCCGTAAGTATAATAACTCCAGACCTCTTTATTTAGAAGCAATTACTATAAACTATTTTCTATTTCCCCCATTCCTTCCTCTTCCACCCAAGTAGCATATCGGTGTATTCCCCGTGTTTCCAGAAGGGATAGGCGGTGTGCTTGATGCCTAGTTTCTCCTCAATCTCTGCGAAGCGCTTGAGTTTGCTTGCCTCATCCTTAATCTGCACAAGCCAGCGATCCTGCGCCCACTCCCAGTACCCGTAAATTGGGCTGTAATATGCATTGTGTGCCTTTGCCTTATATATTGCGCCAACAATATCAACCAGCATCTCATATGTTAGTCTCTCTATGTTAGAAACGTTGTATTTACGCATCTCTCCTTTTCCCGGCATCAGGCTAAATTCATTATGACCCCTGGAATCAGGCGCTAAATCGTCAGGCATCGGGTCAATCAGATTGTCCTTGTATAAATTTACAACGATACCCATCGCCTCACGATATTTTGTGAAACTCAGTTTGACAGCCTCGTCCATCGCCTCAAAATGGTCTTTAGCAAATCTTGGCGAATGACAGCCCTTGCACATATTAATCCATGCGTCGCGCGTTGCCTTGTAACGATATGCACCACGGTCAACCAGCGAAGTACCCATATAAGTATAAGCAGAAGACATACTAAGGATATTGTGATTCCCTTCCGGCATATGACAATATGCGCAAGTTGGAACTACGTAGTTTTTTGCATTTAAGGGTTTTGACCAATCCCACGTTTGACCTTCTCCCTGATAGATCATACCGTGATATGATTGCATATACATCTCGTACTCATACTGTTCAGGTCCTGAATGGCACACCCCGCAACTGGTGGGCTTTCTCGCCTCAGCAGTTGAGAACCTGTGCCGTGTATGGCATCCATCACAACGATTTTCAGCAATGGCATGACACGCCAAACACGCCGCAGTTTCTTCCGCCGGCTTCTCCATCTGACATCCCATGTCAATCAATTCTAAATGGTAAGCATGGGCATGTGACCCACGACCGCCTTCTCTGTGTCCTTTCATCTGCTTCTCGTGACACTCACCGCAATGTGTATAGGTGGGCATTATAAGTTTTTCATGATTCTTTCCATGACAACGGGCGCAACCGACTATCTCCTTCCCCTCAGGAGGCGTTCCATGTTTACTCTGTTTCCACTGCGTTACTATACCGGGATTTTCAACTGTGTGGCAGATAACGCACTGTTCATTTGTAAATTCACCATTTACCGAACTTCCTGGATGAAAGGTTTGTGGATTAAAATAATACGCAGGGTCATACCACCTTATCACCGGTAAAAAGCGATACAGCTCACCGAACTTGCCTTTCCCGGGAAATAGTTCTTCCGGTCCTGTATAATAACTTGAAAGCCCGCCTGCGTTATAAACATCGCCTGAATCATCAGGACCTACCTTTTCTTCAAGAAGTTCTGCCATCTCGTGTCGGAATCTCATGTTGCCCAATATTTTATGGGGCGTTGCGGTTGTTTTTATTGCGGGCATTTCGCCAGGGAGAGGACTTACATTCTCAGCTTCATACGCAAGTAGAACGTTTGAAATAAAACAAATAAAAATTGGAAGGATAATAAAAATCGGTTTTTTAGTTGAATAATTCATACGCATATTTGTAACCCTGAAAGACGGTTCTAATATAATAAAAGACCTGAATAATCAGGTCACTACAAACATGCAAAAAGGCTAAATCGCCAAACAAGAGTGTCAGTATCCAAAAATCAGAGCGTAAATTGCGATTTGTGAAGATAAATACCAATCAATATACGTGAGGCTTAATGTTCTGCTTCGCAAATAACTCGATACTGAACTGGATTCAAAAGATTTTTAAATTCATCTGGATTGGAAATTTCAATCTGTAAAAACCACCCCTCGCCATAAGGGTCTTCATTTACAAGCTGAGGTTTCTCTTGAATTTTTTTATTAATCTCAACAACTTTACCGGATAATGGAGAATAAATATCATAGGCGGCCTTAACGGACTCAACGACTGCGCATGGCGCGCCCAGCTTCAATTCTTTTCCTGTTTGCGGCAATTCAACAAAAACAATATCCTTTAACTGCTGTTGGGCATAATCAGTAATACCCATAACCACTACTTTTGGGCTTATCTTCTTCACCCATTCATGCGTCTTTGTGTAAAGCAGTTCATTTGGTATATTCATTGAATAAAATCCATTTTAAAAAATTGTGCTGATAGAGTTCAGTCACCGAAAACACAGAAATAAGTATAACAATTTAGTTCTTAAAAACCCCTCACCTAGCCTCTCCCACAAGAAGAGAGGAATTTTTCCCTCCCTCAACGGGACTTCGTCGTGAGTGCTCAGTCGAACGAGGGATTAAGGGAGGGTGTTATATTTCATGTCCCCTTATATTGTTCTTAAACTCTGTTTGGGAACAAACACTAAAAGCATCATGATGGCTGCGGTTCGTTTTTTTCTATTTATCTTTTGATACGGCTATAAAATGGAGTTTTTACAATACGTGCCTTATAAGTATTATCCCTGATTTGAATTTGTAATTCCTCTCCTATTTTGGCGTATTGAGATTGTATAAGACACAAACCAATATTTTTATTTGTAGACGGACTAAACGAACCGCTTGTAACCTTACCAATCACCTCGTCTCCTTTTAACACCGGATAACCGTGACGCGGGATGCCGCGTTCTATCATTTCAAAACCGACCATTTTCCTATCAATCCCCTTTTCCCTTTGTTTTAACAGGCACTCCCTGCCGACAAAATTGCCTTTGTCAAATTTTACCGTCCAGCCGATTGTGGTCTCAAGAGGAGTTATCGTCTCATCCATATCATTTCCATATAGCAAAAGACAGCCTTCCAATCGGAGCGTATCCCTTGCGCCGAGCCCTACAGGTTTCAATCCAGTATGTTTATTCTTATCCAATAGCAAATTCCACAAACTTAATGCCTGATTAGCGTCAACAAATATCTCAAAACCATCTTCAGCCGTATATCCCGTTCTGGAAATAGTCAACTCATTGCCATTCCATAAAAAATCATCAAAATAAAATCTTTTCAGGTTATTAAATTTAAAATCCAGCGTATTTTCGAGCATTTGACACGCCGAAGGACCCTGCAGTGCAATGAGGGAAATAGCTTCAGTTAAATCTATTATCTCTAAAGGGTGGTAATTCACAGCCTGTTTCTGAAGCCATAACAAGTCTTTTTCTAAATTTGCGCAATTTACAACAAGTGTGAAGTGACGCTGTTTCCACCTATAGACAAGGATATCGTCAATAATCCCTCCCTGTTCATTGCAAATGGGTGTATATAAAACCTGATTATCTGAAAGTCGGCTTGCGTCATTTGTAATAACGTAGTGAATGAATGATAGCGCCTTTTCTCCCGTTACATCCAATCTCCCCATATGAGAGATATCGAAAAGCCCTGCGTTTTTTCTGACGCAAAGATGCTCATTAATTATGCTATCATACTGAAGGGGCATTAAATAATCATGAAAAGACACTATTTTTGCATTTAATTTGACATGGGCTTCGTAAAGCGGCGTCCTTTTCATGGTTACTAACTACTACTTAATCGTACTTATAACCACAGGTGTGCTTAAGATGATAAAAAAAATCATCCCTGTTATAAGGATAAATCTTACACATGTGAGGTTTTCTGTCGTGTATTTTACATATGGAAAGGCCATTCTCATCATATGCAAGGTGTTTACACTTGCACGATGCCTGACAACACCGCCCACAGCGCATACAATCACCCTTCCTTTTTTCTATCGAGGTATATACTTCTTTCTTATTTGAAACAAAATAAATCCTTCTCCATGCCTGAAGTAAAAGTGCAGAACAGAAAACATCTACCTTCTGAAAGATTTTATTTACTTTGTTAACTATATCATTAATCTTTTTTAATTCTAAATCTTTAATAAATTCTGCCATATATTATTAAGTCCTCTAAAATTAAATAAATTCTTTTCTTTCATAACAAATTTGGACATCTCAGTCAAGTTAAATGACTACAAATGATTATTTATTTTCATTTATTATGGAAAATCTTCTCGCCAATAACAGTTCATAATTGACTTCATTCATTTTTTTTGAAATAATTAAGCGTAAGAAAGTCGTTTCATGGTTTTAAAAAGGCCATTACAATAAATTTGATTCTTCGCTGCGCTCAGAATGACACAATGTCGTACTTAACGAAGCGAAGCGTCTGACGCTTGTTTATTCAAATTTCCTTAACATTAAACTAGATGCTAAAATAAACCTGTCCTGATGAAAATCAGGATTCAGCATAACATTTTGAGTATTTTTGGATAAAATTAATTTTTACCATGCATGCTAATATTAACTTATCAAGACTTTTTAGAATAGGCGCTGCAGCATTCTGTTTCATGTGCCTGTTTTTTGCGATAAGCATGGCATCAAAATATGAACGCCAGAAGACACAAACAGAAATCTATCTTCAAAAAATAAAAGAACTCGAGGAAAAGGTAAATGAGTTATCACGCATAAACCAGGAACTCTCGCAAATGCGTCACTCATTGGTACAAGAAAAAGAACAATTAGCCAAGGAAATTCATAATCAGAAGGGAAAATCTCCAGAAACGGAAAGCTGGAAGCTTACGCATACACAAGAAGATGCACTTACTACAATCCAACCTGACAATAAAACATCCAACAATAAATCCGATTCCTCTGCTAGCTCAGAATAACTTCAATACAAAATTTTATATGTCATTCAAACCCTCTCGGATAAGTTAGGTTTTAATATAAAAAATGAAAGGCAAATATCTATCTAATAACTTCAGATTCATCTTCTGTCTCAGTCTATTATTGAGTACGGGCTGTACGCTTATATCCGTCTCACTCGTTCCACCACCAGCGCCTCTTAAGGAAACAACCATTTCTGGAGAAGGAAAGGATAAAATACTTATAATAGATATCTCCGGGATTATTTCAGACACGGAAAGGCGCAGTCTTTCTGGTGAACCTGATACGGTTGCCCGTATCAAGGAAGAGCTTAAAATGGCATCAAAGGACAAACACATCAAGGCTGTTATCCTTCGCATAAACAGTCCTGGCGGAACAGTCACCGCCTCCGATATGATTTACCATGAAATAAAGCAATTTAAAGAAGAAACCAATATCAAGGTTATTTCATGTGTTATGGACCTTGGGGCATCGGGCGGTTATTATATCGCCGTTTCGGCTGATAAAATCGTGGCTCATCCTACAACGGTTACAGGCAGTATCGGCGTAATAATGCTCAATGTAAGCGTAGAAGGGCTACTGCAAAAAATCGGCGTGAAAGACACCTCTATAAAAACGGGTGAACACAAGGATATGGGTTCACCATTAAAAACAATGACAGAAGAAGAACGAAAGATATTTCAAGGCGTACTCGACAACATGTATGAAAAATTTCTGTCTGTTATAACAGAAAACAGGCGCGAACTAACTTACGAGAAATTAAAATTGCTTGCCGATGGCAGGATTTATACCGCACAGCAGGCGTTGGAGAATAAACTTATTGACCAGATTGGCTATCTGGATGACGCCATTACGCTTGCAAAGGAAGAGGCCGGTATAAAAGAAGCCCGCGTTATTATTTACCATAGACCGGGTGTTTACAAAGACAACATATACTCAAAACTCAGCAATTCCAATTTTGGCGCTATTAACATAATAAACTTCGACCTGAGAACATTACTCCACACAGGCACCCCATCATTTATGTACCTTTGGGCGCCATAAATACTATCTGCTAAAATTGCAGCAATTATGGCTTAACAATAAAGACACTTACATCTTTTAAACTTTATTATCTCATTATATTAAGCCATTTTTAGTTAAGATTTAACCTTGTTCAAATACTCAACCACCTTATTACCCATTCCGGAGGTTGAGAGTATTTTATCTTTTGAAGTATTTGCGGAGGCAATGTCTCCCGTCCGATACCCGTCCTCAAGCAGTCCCATAATGGCGTGCTCAATCGCATCCGATTCCTTAGTGAGCCCAAAGGCATACTTTAACATCATCGCGCCCGACAGGATTTGTGCCAAAGGGTTTGCCTTGCCCTTGCCGGCAATATCAGGCGCGGAGCCGTGAATCGGCTCAAAAAGTCCAAAACCAGTTTCCGAGAGACTTGCGCTGGGCAACATACCAATTGATCCGGTGATTGCGGAAGCTAAATCAGAGAGTATATCACCGAACATGTTCTCTGTCACAATCACATCAAATTGTTTTGGGTTCGTTGCAATCTGCATGGCGGCATTATCAACATACATGTGGTTAAGCTGTATCTGTGGATAATTTTCTTGAACAAAATCAGTTACCACTTTTCGCCAGAGGTTAGAACTTTCAAGGACATTTGCCTTATCAATTGAGGTTAGTTTCTTGCTTCGTTTCATTGCCGCTTCGCACGCTACTTTTGTTATCCTCTGGATTTCAGGCACGGAATAAATCATATAATCTACGGCATAATCCCCCTGAACTGCTCCATCCTTCAACACAAGAGACTTAACCTTATTCTTGCCGAAATAAACGCCTCCCGTTAATTCACGCACAATCAGGATGTCCAGTCCCCCTTTCAATCGTTCTGATTTCAGGGATGCCGCATCCGCAAGCGGGCCAAAGATTACAGCCGGACGCAGGTTTGCAAATAAGCCATAAATTGTCCTCAAAGGCAGCAACGCACCTCGTTCCGGCGTTAATTCAGGTGGCAAATTATCCCACTTGTGCCCGCCAACCGCGCCAAAATATATGGCATCTGCATTATCGCAAATCTTTTTCGTTTCTTCCGGCAGGGGATGACCGTATTTATCGTAGGCGCAGCCGCCTACCAGCGCCTCTTTATATTCAAACGTATGTCCGAATCTTCTGGCAACTGCATCCAGCGCCTTTAATCCCTCCTTCATTATTTCAGGACCGATCCCATCACCTGCAAGCACGGCAATGTTTTTTTTCATTTAGCATTCTCCTGTATATCCGCTCAAAATACATAAACCAAAATTTCATAATTAAAGAGGAACTATTATATCAGAGGTATCTATAGTAGCAAAATAATACTTACTTGATAAGAACAACGAAAGAGAAGATTTTTAATTTTTGGAATTACCTTAAAATCATTGACAAGGTTAAGTATAATAAGTTAGCATTTTTTGCTTTATTTTATTCAAAAATTATTCACATTTTTAAATAGACATCCATGAATTTTGGAACTGTTTGTATAATTGGACCTGGACTTATTGGCGGCTCAATTGGGTTATGTCTGAAAAAAAGAAACCTTGCCAGTAAAATAATCGGAGTATGCCACAGGACTTCCTCCATAGAAAAAGCAGTAAAAATGCAGGCAATTGACGCTGGATTCCTGAATGCAAATGAAGCTGTCAAAGATGCCGATATTGTAATACTCGCCACATCTGTGGACAAAATTATTGATTTAGCCAAAGAAATAATCCCTATCATGAAAAGCGATTCTATCCTCACAGACGTGGGCAGTACAAAGGCTCTTATAGTAAAACAAATTACCAATAATATCAGGGAAGATATTGCCTTTGTTGGCGCACACCCTATCGCAGGTTCGGAACAGAGGGGCATTGAGGTTGCATTGCCAGACCTCTTTGAAGGCTGCACCTGCATAATAACACCATTAAAAAACAGCACAAAGGCAGTCGAGACAATCTCAACGATGTGGCAGCTCATGGGCGCCAGAGTTAAATTTATGAGTCCGGAACAACATGACGAAATACTTGCGTCTGTCAGCCACCTACCCCATTTGGTCGCATCCTGCCTCATAAATTCGATTAAAAAAGAACATATCAACTATGTCGCAAGCGGGCTAAGAGACACCACCAGGATTGCGTCGGGCGACCCTGAACTATGGGCAAACATCTTTGACCAAAACCGCGATAACGTCATAAAATCTATTGAACAATTAATTACTGAACTCAATAAGTTCAAAAACGACCTTATAAATAAAGACGCCTCCACATTACTTGACAAGTTAAAAAAGGCAAAGCTGATACGAGACAGTGTGTTTAACAATAATTCAAAGGACTTAAATAAAAAATAAATCATGTACTCAAGAATTGAAATTTTTTTTAAAAACGAGATTCCTGACCCGATCGGAAATAATACAAAATCAGAAATTGCAGCTTTTGGTTTTTCTGGAATAGATACAATAAGGGTACATCAGGTATATATAATCTTTGGAAATCTAAATAAAAAAGAACTTGATATTATTGCAGAAAAACTGCTGGCTGATACAGTCACCCAGCAATACAATATTTCTGACCAAAAACCTCAGATTACAGACTCCGGGTCGTTTATTATCGAAACAACTCGTAAACCGGGCGTCATGGACCCAGTAGAACAATCTGTAATAAAGGCACTATGTGATATTGGAATAAAGGTAGAGGGCTTAAAGACTGCCCAGAAATATTTGATAAACGGGAAGATATCACGCGATTCAATTCATACAATAGCAATGAAGGTGCTGGCAAACACGAAAATTGAAGATATATATATTTATCCAGAAATACCAAATTACGAACATGGCAATATTCACTACTCCTTTAAAAAGAATATCGTACCAATACTAAACGCTGATAATAAACAGCTTGAGGAAATAAGCGCATTAGGACAGCTATCCCTGAATCTTCATGAAATGCAAGCCATCCAGAAATATTACAAGTCTGTTAACCGAGAGTCTACGGACATAGAACTCGAGACCATTGCACAGACGTGGTCTGAACACTGTGTCCACAAGACACTGAAAGGTATCATTAATTTCAATGGGGCAAAAATTGACAATCTTTTGAAAAATACCATCATGAAGGCAACGCAGGAACTGAATAAGCCCTGGTGTGTCTCCGTATTCAAAGATAATGCAGGTATAATTCAGTTTGACGATAATTACAACATCTGCTTCAAGGTAGAAACACACAATCACCCATCCGCTATTGAACCTTATGGTGGCGCCAATACCGGCGTTGGAGGGGTAATCAGGGATATAATGGGTACCGGGCTTGGAGGAAAGCCCATCCTTAACACAGATGTGTTCTGTTTCGCCCCGCCAGATACACCTTCAGATAAAATTCCAAAAGGAGTTTTGCATCCAAAAAGAATCTTCAGGGGGGTTGTCGCAGGCGTGAGGGACTACGGCAACCGTATGGGAATACCAACTGCAAATGGTGCAATCTTTTTCGATGAGCGTTACATAGGCAACCCGCTTGTTTACTGTGGAACAGTGGGCATCATACCAAAAGACAGATGCCAAAAAGATGCAAAACCAAACGACTTGATTGTTGTCGTTGGTGGAAGAACTGGACGCGATGGCATACACGGCGCAACATTCTCTTCTGCAGAGTTACACGAACAATCTGAACAGACATCAGGCAGTGCCGTGCAGATTGGCAATGCAATAACAGAAAAGGCGT
This sequence comes from Planctomycetes bacterium RIFCSPLOWO2_12_38_17, assembly GCA_001830285.1. Lineage (GTDB taxonomy): Bacteria > Planctomycetota > Brocadiia > Brocadiales > Brocadiaceae > PLOWO2-12-38-17. The sequence goes on from MHYY01000089.1 coordinate 9,550, forward strand.
TACTTGACGTCCTTTTAAAAGCCAGAGATAGAGGACTATACAACTGTATTACCGACTGCGGCGCTGGCGGCTTATCATCCGCCATAGGCGAAATGGGTCAGGAACTCGGCGCGATTGTATATCTGGAAAAGGTACCCCTTAAGTATGAAGGACTTTCTTATACAGAAATCTGGATATCCGAGGCGCAGGAAAGGATGGTACTTGCAGTCCCGCCAGAAAAAGAAAACGAACTCCTCGACCTTTTTAAAGCAGAAAATGTTGAAGCTACTATAATAGGCAGATTCACAAATGACAAAATATTGCGACTACATTTCAATTATGACACCGTCGGCAAATTAGAAATGGAATTCCTACATAAAGGCATTCCCAGACTTGAACGGAAAGCCACCTGGCATAAATCCACATTTGAAGAACCTGTCTTACCAGAAAAAGACGACTACGGCGCAGACTTAAAAAGAATACTCTCTGCATGGAATGTATGCAGTAAGGAATGGGTAATACGCCAGTACGACCATGAAGTACAGGGTGGAAGCGTCTTAAAACCGCTTCAGGGTATAAATAATGACGGGCCTGGAGACGCATGTGTTATCACGCCTGTACTTGACTCAAACAAAGGTATCATTGTATCTAACGGCATGAATCCGCTATACGGCGATATAGACCCCTATCATATGGCTGCATCCGCCATTGACGAGGCGCTCAGGCAGATTATTGCCGTTGGTGGAAGTTTAGACCGCGTGGCGCTCTTAGACAATTTCTGCTGGGGCAACACCAATAAACCCGACCTACTCGGTACTCTCGTGCGGGCAGCACAGGCTTGCTATGATACCGCCGTTGCATACGGGACACCATTTATTTCAGGAAAGGACAGTTTAAATAACGAATTTATCACCGATAAAGAGACCATCATAATCCCGCCCACCTTGCTCATCTCTGCCGTTTCAATAATGGATGACGTAAGAAGTGCCATATCAATGGATGTCAAGGAATCTGGCAACTTGATATATATTGTTGGTGTTACCCATTCAGAGTTGGGCGGTTCACATTATTATCACATCAATGGATGCAAAGGAAACAAAGTCCCAAAGGTAGACACATTACTTGGGAAAAAAATCATGGACACATTATCACAGGCTACGAAACTTAGACTCGTAAGGTCTTGTCATGACTGTTCCGAAGGTGGCATTGCCGTAGCTGTTGCTGAAATGGCATTTGCAGGCGGATTCGGTATGACGCTTAATCTTTCTGCGATACCAACAGAAGGTCACATTCATAGAAACGAGACCCTTCTCTTTTCTGAATCAAACACGCGTTTTGTCGTTGAGGTACGACTTGAACATCAAAAACAATTCGAAAATATCGTGAAGGATATCCCGCATGGATTACTGGGAAAGGTATCATCTGCACCGTTTCTTAAAATCTACGGCTTGAATAATAAACTTATTATTAATGAAAGCATTCTCGATCTCAAAGAGGCATGGCAATCGCCTCTCAGATGGTGAAATATTTTAAACAGATATGGTTTCCGAAAGTAATAGAAAAGCTACATGGTTTAATTAATTCGTATTAGTTTAGCCCTTTGAAAAATTACTATCCGAATGAAGTTCCTTCCATATTCGGCAAAACTTTTAAAGATTCTTCACTCCGCTTTGCTCCGTTCAGAATGACTATTTTTAGGTGTCATTCTGAGCCCGACAGGGAGAAGAATCTTTCGTTTGTGCTCAAATATAATCAAAAAGGGTTTTACCGAATATATATTTCAAGGAGCTAAATTGTTATATAAAATCTTTAATAAATCTTTAGGAGAATTTTTCGTGAAGAAATTAATAATCGCAGGGCTCGTTATAACTGTATCAACTGCTCTATCCACTGCATCTGCCCACGCAGACTGGAAACCGTCAAAGACCGATACAACAGAAACGCCTAGTGTTGAGAACAAAAATGTTGCAGAAACCATTGCGGCATTCAAAGAAAAAGACCCTGGCATGGCTATCTTCTTTGAAAAGGCTTACGGCTATGCAGTGTTCCCTAAAGTTGGAAAAGGTGGGATTGGCATTGGTGGCGCTCACGGCAAGGGAGAGGTTTACGAACAGGGGAAATTAATCGGCGCTTCAAGCCTGACACAGGTAACTATTGGTTTCCAATTTGGCGGACAGTCATACAGTGAGATTATCTTTTTCAAAGATAAAGAAGCGCTGGAGCGTTTCAAGGGTGGTAATTTTGAATTAGGTGCGCAGGCATCTGCCGTAGCGGCATCGGCAGGGGCTTCTTCTAACGCAGGTTACGAAAATGGCGCTGCAATCTTTACATTGGCTAAACTTGGACTGATGTACGAGGCATCCGTTGGAGGACAAAAGTTTAGTTTCAAGGCAAAATGATTTTTAGTGTAGAGATGCGCACGCCGTGCATCTTTACATCCTGCCCTGTAACAGAATCATCAAGACAGTAAAAATGCATAAATTGATAATAAGTAACCATGTTGATAAATGAAGGTTTGACCCCCTTTCTTCTTGATTGAAAATAGGATTGAAATAATTTTTAAATGCCTTATACTTTATGTCAATATAGTTTAAGTTTTTAAGAAACATATGTATTTTGTTAATATGAAAAAGGATTATAAACATCCCGGTGGCAAATTAAGAAGATTGGGACCTTCCTGTTGTACGGATAAAGAACTTTTGGCAATAATAATTAATTCCGGTACAAAAAACTTAACCGCCGAACAAATTGCTGAAAAATTACTAGACAAATTTGGAATGGTTTATAATTTTGCGGGGAAGATGCTTAAAGAGCTTATGGAAGTTGAAGGTATCGGAGCGGTGAAGGCAACACAAATCGCTGCCATATTCGAATTGACCAAAAGAATTATCAGACATATCGAATCACAATGATTATACATGACAAGGAATTTAAGCGAACTGTTTCGTCTGTCAAAAAGCCTGAATTCAAACATCTCAATAGGCAAATCCCACCTGAAGCACACACCTCAATGTATAATTTCCATAAATATTGGTCAAGGAAGACATGGAATGTAGTTGGCGAATATATTGAAACATATTGCCCGAAGACTGGAATTGTTTATGATCCTTTTGGTGGAAGCGGTGTTACGGCTATTGAGGCTTTAAGAAGAGGCAGAAAAGCGATTATTTCCGATATATCTCCGCTAGCTACAGAACTCACCAGATTAACCATAAAATATATTCCTTTAGACAAAATAAAGGAAGCTTTTGAAAGAATTGGGAAAAAAGTAAAAGAGAAAATATTAGAGCTTTACAAAACAAAATGTAGAAATTGTGGTTCTGAAATTGTATTTGATTGTGCTATATGGATAAAAGATAAATGTGTAGATATTAGATACCGTGAATGTCCGAATCCTAAGTGTAAAGATGAAAGAAGGAAAGAAACACCGTTAATAAAGTATGATAATAATTTATTATCAAAAATAGAAAAACTCAAAATTAAAGAATGGTATCCTAAGAATAAATTTTACTATTCTAACGGTAAGCCTTTTAAAGAAAAGCAACAATATGAATCAATTGATGAATTATTTACTAAAAGGAACCTTTATGCATTAGCTATTTTAATGGAAGCGATTGAATGCGAAGAAAATAAAACTATCAGAGATTTCTTAAAAATTGCCTTTACTTCAATGGTTCACTTGTGTTCGAGAATGAATCCTATTTCAGAGGCAGGTCATTTTACCCCTTTTAGTTCGGCATGGACGCAACACAGTTATTGGTATCCTTCAGGCCATTATATGGAACAAAACGTATGGAACAAATTTGAAAGTTCAATTTATGGTCATCAGGGCTTATTGAAAGCCAAGGGGGAATCTAATGAATATTTTAAAGATATTAAGTTCGCAACGTCATTCAAACAAGTAATAGAAGGCGAAGCGGATATATAGAAAAGATTGTAGGTGATGAAATTATCCACAATGAAAGGCAGGAAAAAGATTTTGAAGTATATCATTCCTTGTTAAAAAATAGCTTTGAAAAAATGTTTAATATTTTGAAACCTGATAGTTATTTAACGGTGACTTTTCATAATCCGACTTTTAAAGTAAGAAATGCAACCATAAGAGCAGGAGTTTTATCGGGATTTGAACTTCAAAAAGTTCACCATCAAGAATTAGCAAGGCCCTCTGCAAAATCTTTATTGCAACCTTTTGGATCAGCTCAGGGAGATTTTTACTTAAGGTTTCATAAACCTGATCTGGGAGAAAAGAGTTATGAGCCAGAGGCTATTGATGCCTTAAGATTTGGGAAAATTGTGTTGGATACAACCATAAGGATACTTGCAGAAAGAGGAGAGCCAACGCCTTATACAATCATTATCAACGCAATAGACCCTGAATTGGTAAAAAGAGGTTTTTTTTCTGAGTTAGATAGCGGTTTAGATGTCAAAACTGTTTTAGAAAAGCATATAAATAGTGAGTTTGTTTTGGTTGATGTAAAGATGGGGGATACGTCTGGAAAGCTATGGTGGTTTAAGAATCCAAATTCAGTGGCTCATTTAGAAAAGATCCCCCTATCGGAACGAGTTGAAAAAACTGTTTTAGCTAAACTACAACAGAAGGGAAAGGTTACGTTTACTGATATCTGGGAAGCAGTTAGTATAGCCTTCCCAAATTCTCTTACATCAGACCAAACAAGCATAAAAGAGGCGTTAGAGGTTTATGCAAATCCAATACAAGAAGGTTTTTGGCTCATAAAACCAAACTTTCAAAAGGATAAAGTTGAAAAAGAACATTCGACTATTA
>MHYY01000090.1 GCA_001830285.1 Planctomycetes bacterium RIFCSPLOWO2_12_38_17
ATAAGCGCTTTTTTATCCATTAATCTGTCCTTTTTGGTGTCTCAGGTAGTTCTGCCTCGTCAATAAGCATTATAGGTATATCGTCTCTTATTGGATATCGTCGGCCGCATTCTGTACATATAATCTTGTCACCCTCCAGTCTAACGTCTGTCTTACATATCGGACATGCTAGGATATCCAACAATTCTTTACTGATCATAAATAATGTTACCTCCTGAAAATGAAAAAATGGCTTTTAATTTCAGGTAAGAGGCTTTTTTGACAGGTTTTAATATAATTACTTTTCTTTTATATAATTTTAAAACGGAATTATAAAACATTTTTCTTATATTTTCAATTCTTTTAATAATTAGGATACTTTTATTTTATTTATCTTTATCATGGGAATAAAATTGACAAAATTAAATATTTATTGTAATTCTACGTCTAAATAATTTATTAATCCTTTAGAATTTTGATAAGGGAAGGAGGTTGTAATATGAAAAATGGCATGCTTCCAGGGTATCTGTTGAAACCGTTAGCACTTTTCCCGCAAGTGTTGCTTTCTTTAATGATAACAATGTTTGGCTTTGAATTAATACTTAGTTCTTCGGTAAAAGCCGATGTCCCGAAAGAATCTTTAAATCCTGTGCATGGTTTTTTAGTAAAGGGTAAAGAAAAGAATTTCATTGATGATAATACAAAGAGTAGGATACAAGAAAATTATGGCAAATTACCATTATATTTTATTAAAAATACAGGTCAGTTAAATAACGATATAAAATATTATGAAAATGGACATAGACATGCGGTGTTCTTTACTGAGGGAGGTGTATATTTAGCATTAAGCGGTATTCAAAAAGCAGAAGAAACTGTAATTGAGACGAACGAAATTACAAAGATATCACGAGGAAGGGCAAATGATGAGATACAGGATACATTAAATAAGATGAAGCGCTCAAATTCCTTAGTTTCTAACTCCGGACTTATTAAACTTATATTCGTTGGTGCAAACAAAGACTCTGAAATTATTGCAGAGGGATTACAGGAATATAAAGTTAATTACTTTATTGGTAAAGATACAATTGGATGGAAAACCAATATACCCACATATGCCTCGATATTATACAAAGAAATATACGAAGGTATAGACTTGAGATTTCATGGCAATAACCGGCAGTTAGAATACGATATTATAGTAAAGCCAGACGGAAACCTTTCACATGTGCGGTTTGCATATCAAGGTGTGGATGGAATCGAAATAAATAAAGATGGCGATCTGGAGATAAGCCTGAAGGGTGGTAAGATTATTCAGAAAAAACCATATATTTGTCAGGAGATTGATGGAAAAAAAGTTAGTGTGGAAGGAAGGTTTAAAATTGAAAATTCAAAATTTAGAGCTGCAAATTCAAAATCCAGAATCCAAAATCAAAAATTTATATACAGTTTCCGGGTTGCCTCTTATGACAGAAGATACCCGCTTGTTGTTGATCCTGCCCTTGTTTACTCTACATATCTTGGCGGTAGCGGTAGTGATCAGGGTTGTGGGATTGCAGTAGATTCCTCAGGGAATGCATATATTACAGGATTTACTGCATCAATAGACTTTCCCACTGCTTCCGCTGTTTACCCAAATAATGCTGGGGGAACATATGAAACATTCGTAACAAAAATAAATGATTCAGGCAGTAGTCTTGTATTTACAACGTATATAGGTGGGAGTGATAGTGATCAGGGTTATGGAGTTGCAGTTGATAGTTCTGGAAATGTAATTATTACGGGATTAACTGCTTCCACAGATTTTCCAGTGTTGTCTGCTATTTACGGTAGCTATAATGGAGGTACGTATGATGGCTTTGTTACAAAACTTGATTCATCAGGTAGCAGTCTTGCTTATTCAACATATCTGGGTGGAAGCGGGACTGATGTTGGACGTGGAGTAGTTGTTGATACTTCTGATAATGCATTTATTACTGGTTATACATCTTCAACAAATTTTCCAACACTTTCTGCTTTATATAATAGCAATGCGGGTGGAACATATGATGCATTTGTAACCGAAATAAATAGTACAGGTGCGAGCCTTGTGTATTCGACATATCTTGGGGGTGCTGCGGATGACCAGGGTCGTAGCATAGCAGTTGATACATCAGGCAATGCCTATATCACTGGTATAACATCTTCAGCAGATTTCCCAACCTCATCTGCCATTTATGGGGGCATTTCAGGTGGGACTTATGATGCATTTGTATCAAAACTAAATGGCTCAGGCACTAGTTTTGTTTATTCTACATATCTTGGAGGTAGCGGTAGCGATCAGGGTACTGGGATCACTGCAGATACTTCAGGAAATTCTTATGTCACAGGATATACTGCATCTAACAATTTTCCTATAGCATCTGCAATTTATGGCAGTTTTATTGGTGGAACATACGATGCCTTTGTTGCGAAGCTGAACTCGTCGGGTAACAATCTTGATTTTTCAACGTTCCTGGGTGGAAGCGGTGATGATTATAGTAGTGGAATTGTTGCAGATACATCCGGTAACACTTATATTAGCGGCTATACAACTTCGACAAACTTTCCAACAACATCCGCTATTTACGGAAGCAATGCAGGAAGTAATGACTTGTTTATAGTAAAGCTAAACTCATCGGGTAGTAACCTCGTTTATTCCACATATATGGGGGGTAGTTCAAATGATTATCAGGATTTTGGGCGTATTACAATAGACACTTCTGGAAATGCGTATATTACAGGTTATACAACTTCAACAAACTTTCCAACAACATCCGCTATTTACGGAAGTTACGCAGGTGGAACTTATGATGCTGTTATTGCAAAAATAACCTTTGCAGATTTGCCTTCAGTAACAACTGAGGCGGCTACAAATGTGACATCAAATTCAGCTACTTTAAACGGCGCTGTTAATCCCAACGGATTAAACACCAATTTTTGGTTTAACTATGGTGTGAACAGCGGGTCATACATTGGTACGACAACAGTTTCAAGTACAAGTGGAACAAGCAGTGCATCGGTAAGTACTACGATAGATGAATTGTCTGAATATACAACCTATTACTACAGGCTTGCCGCGCAGAATAACGCCGGGAGCAGTTACGGCAGCGAAACGACATTTACAACGCAGGAATTAACTGCGCCGAGTGGTTCCATAAGTATTAATAACGATGCTGCGTACACAAATTCTATCGTTACAACACTGACTCTTTCTGCTACAGACAATGTTGGTGTAACAGGTTATTATCTTTCAGACAACCCAACGACACCTTCCGTATCGGATGATGGCTGGGCTTCTGTGGAATCAACTACGAGTTTTACTGGAAGCGTTTCTTATACTTTAATTAATAATGATGGTAGTCAGACAGTATATGTCTGGTATAAAGATGCGGTTGGAAACATATCTGATGTCTATTTAGACTCGATTACCCTTGATACTGTGTTGCCAACTGTGACCATTACCAGTCCTACATCAAATGACACATACACAACAACGGGTAGTTTTATTGCCTTAAGTGGGAGCGCTACAGATGAAACGAGTGGAATTGCTAGTGTTACATGGAGCAGTGATCAGGACGGAAGCGGAAGCGCCTTCGGTACTACAAGCTGGTTAACTGCCGCAATACCATTATCTTCAGAGAATGAAAACATAATAACTGTAACCGCAACTGATAATGCGGGTAATTCAGGAACCGATACAATAACAGTTACGTTTGTAACTGAAACGCCGACGCCAACAGTAACGGAAACTCCAGCAGAAACGCCGACACCCACTCCAATTACTGAATGCGATGAAGCTACTGCGATTTCGGCTAATCCTACAGCTATTACACTGGAAAAGAAAGAGAGTAGTATCGTTATAGTAACAGTAACAGGCGAGGACGATTGCCGTGTAGCAGGTGATACTGTAAAGGCGCGTGTTGATGAGAATGGCGAGGAGTTTATAAAAGTTTCACCGAAAAAACAAACGACTGATATAAATGGTCAGGCAGCATTTACAATTAAAGCCAAGAATAAACAAGGTACGGCGACCGTTACGTTTAAGGATATAGATAGCAATCTCTCCACAACAATAACGGTAACAGTTGAAAAATAGTTTATAACATTCGCATGATTTTAGGATATTGGGCATCACATATGAGTGTGGTGCCCTTTTCTTTTGAAAAATTGAATGGAAGAGTTAATAAAAAAAGTTTGTTTTAAATATTTTGACAATTTATAATTTGTAATCAGAACAATTACATTTCTAAATTGCTTTTTGGTTAAGGGGAAGGGAATATCGAACACATCCATAGTATAGATTATTATCATGCTGAGGATGAACATGGGCATAAACATGAGTATAGGGCGCATGAACGGAAAAGATTGATCCTGACGAGTGCTATAACAGGCGGTGTTTTTATCGTGGAGGTTGTTGGGGGGATTATCACCAATAGCCTTGCCCTGATTAGCGATGCAGGCCACATGCTCACCCACCTGTTTGCCTTACTGGTAAGCCTGTTTGCATTATTCTTTGCCTCAAGGCCGCCAACTGAAAAAAAGACCTATGGATTTTACCGGCTAGAAATACTGGCTGCGTTGTTTAATGGCTTAACCCTTTTTATGATTTCTGTGTGGATATTTTACGAGGCATATCAACGCTTTATGCATCCTGAAACCATTTCCAGCGGCAAGATGTTTATTGTGGCATTGGTGGGTCTGGTTGCCAACGTAGCATGTGCCTATATCTTGAAAGGGAATAGCCATGAACATGGACACAGCCTGAACGTTAGGGCGGCATTCCTGCACATGCTGGGCGACACCCTTTCTTCCGTAGGTGTCATAATCGGTGCAGGTATCATTTATTATACCAACTGGTTTATTATAGACCCCATCATAAGCGTCATGATATGTGTACTCATCCTCATATGGTCTTATAAATTGGTAATGGAATCCGTGGACGTTTTACTAGAGGCGACGCCAAATGGAATCAACATTGACAAAGTTATTGAGAGCCTCAAGCAGATTCCTGGGATTGACAATGCGCATGATATTCATGTCTGGACAATAACTTCAGGGATGTATTCCATGAGCGGCCACATTGATACAAAGGATATGCTCATCAGCGAAACTACCAGGCTTTCCAAAGAAATCAATCGCATCCTGGGTGAAAAATTTAAGATTGGACATGCGGTAATTCAGTTTGGGTGCGAGTGCAAACTCAATAACGCACACAATGCGCATACCGACCATAATCATAATCATGACCATAGTTAAACTCCCACAGCAAATGCACATTGACATGCCAGGATATTGTTGAGAGCTAACTTTTTGAGATGGGTTTAGAAATATGAAAAATAAGATACAATGGTTTTTAATGATAGCAACTGTGGTATATTTAGTTCCTTTTATTGTATCTAGCTCGGAGGTGGGTAACAGGTTTGTGGATTTCAGCTTAGAGGATCCGCATGAGAAAAAATATTCTCAAACTGATATGGAAGGCAAAATAACCCTTGTGATTTTGCAAAGCCGAACTACCCTTCAAACTGCGGTTGATTGCAAGACACAGTTAAAATCTTTTGTCCAGGAAAACCAGAAGGTACAGATGATTGCAATCATGGATTTGAGGAAGAGACCTCCACTCGTTCCAAAATCTGTGCTGAAGAAAAAGATTTCTGGACAGGACCCCACCGCGAAAGAAATCCCTTTTCTATTAGACTGGGATGGCGCTGTAACGAAGCCGCTTGGGGGTGAGGATAGCAAATGCAGGATATTAGTTGTCGATCCTGCGTTGAAAGTCGTATACAAACAGGAATATAAACAGGCAGGAATTGATAGTGAAATAAAACCCCTGATTGATAAATTATCTGGTGGGTAAAAATAAGATTACAAGCCAAAGAAGTACACCAACAATTTGTATGTTAAACTTTTGACCTGCGTTAGCGGAATATCCTTGATTATGTAGTTTCATATTGAAGTACTTTTAGCTGGTCAGGG
>MHYY01000091.1:0-1004 GCA_001830285.1 Planctomycetes bacterium RIFCSPLOWO2_12_38_17
CCACTTCTATAGATTTACCGAATCCTAACGTATCTATGGCGTAATTATAATCATAGACATTTTTAATTTTTTGACCTGCAATTTCTATAATAATATCGCCGTCTTTAATTCCTGCTTTATCTGCCGGTCCGCCTCCTTTAACACTACTTAACTTTACCCCTTCTATACCTTCAGCCGTAAAATCTGGAATGGTTCCCCAGTAAGCCCTGCGAGAACTCTTTTTCAAACTCTGTTCATCAGACTGAGCAACCTTAATATAATCCGGACGTTCTGAACTATCCACCAGGTCAATAACCATTGATTTTGAAAACTCAGCTATTCTCAACATTCCTTCATAATTAAGGGTCTCTGGATCGTCTGTGGGACGATTATAGTCTTCGTGGACTCCTGTAAAGAAATGGATTACAGGAATTCCTTTTGGATAAAGTGATGTAATATCGGTTGGCTGATATGGGTCCTGCAGTAGCCTCAAATTAAACTTAAAGGTTAAATTACATTTTTCAAATATTTTAGTCCAGATGCTGGACGAACCTAAACCCTCTACAGTTAGATTGTTGTCTTTAAGACGTCCAACCATGTCGTAGTTAAGATAGGCAGTAATATCTTTCAACGGAACAGTAGGGTGTTCTGCAAAATAAGATGAACCAAGGCATCCCAGTTCTTCGCCAGACCATAATCCAAAAATAATTCCTCGCCTAAATAATTGAGGATTCTTCTTTCGTTCTTCAGCCAGCGATGCAGCCAATTCCATAACTGTTGAAACACCTGATGCATTGTCATCTGCACCATTGTGAATTTGGCCCTCCTCGCCTTTACGTGCCAGCGAGTCAACCCCCCCATGACCAATATGGTCGTAATGGGCACCAATCATAACATATTCAGTCTTTTCTGCACCTTCAACGGGTGCCAAAAGACCTAGCACATTATGGTCCTTTTCCCTTATCTGTTCGATAGCTGTTGAGACTTTTACTCGAACCCCTGGTAACTCAAAACATCCCGCAACC
>MHYY01000091.1:1012-6519 GCA_001830285.1 Planctomycetes bacterium RIFCSPLOWO2_12_38_17
CATCCCGCAACCTTTGAGTCTTCTACATCTAGTCCAGACTGTATGGATCCTAGAGATTTACCTGAATTAGCAAAGAGTACATCAGCTATCTTATTTGTTATAGATGCGACAATAATTCCTGAGTCCGCATATGTTACATCACTGGAAATTTTGAGCAATTCTCCTGGACCGGGAGAATTTGGACCAACAATTACTAACAATGCCTTCGCGCCACGTTCACGGGCAAGCATCGCCTTATACCGCAATCCTGCGTAACGATTAAGCTCCATTCTTCTTTTCATATCTACCTTTTCAGGTACATAATGAAGCGCCACAACGATTTTATCTTTTACATCCAGACCAGCATATGAATCGTATAATTTGCCTTCATTCCCCGGAACTGACAATCCATAACCAGCAAAAACCACCTGACCTTCTGCCTCGCCGTTTGTGGTAAACCCAAGAGGAATGAAGTCCTTATTTACTTCAAATTTCAATTTTACGTCCTCATTGCCCTTCTTTGTAATTTGAAGACAGTTTTTATCATGCAGTATTTTAACTCCGGAAATAAAGGGAAATTCCTGAAAATATGTTCCATTATTGCCAGATGGTTTTAACCCAATTTCTTTAAAATATTCTACAATATAATTTGCAGCCATTTGTGTACCTTTTGAACCTGTCATCCTGCCCTCTAGTTTATCTGAAGCCAAATATTGAACTTCTGCTTTAAAATCAGAAACATTTATTTCCGATGAAAAAGGACACACAACTCCCTTTTCTGACGTAATCTGATTTGTACTTTCAGGAAAACTAAAAGACTGTGAAGGTTGAAAACTAAGCCGTAATTGACCTGCCCTTAAAGCCTCCAGAGCCGCTTCATGATTCCAATCAGCCATGAACAATTGAGATTCCCCGGTGGATGTACGTCCAGAAGTCCAAACAAGACGTTTCCCCTCTGGTGAAAAGACAGGCAATCCATCAAATATCTCATTACAAGTTACCCTTACAGGTTCTTTTTCACCATGTACATCAACGATAAACAATTCACAATTGGCAAATCCATATTTGTTTGAATGAAAGATTACATATTTACCTGAAGGATGGTAGTATGGAGCCCAGGACATTGAACTAAAATCTGTCAACCTGTATATATCTGTTCCATCCAATTTCATTGTATAAATGTCGGCAAGCATGCCATCCTCATTAAAATGCCGCCAGATAATTTGTGTTCCATCCGGACTGAAAAATGGTCCCCCATCATAGCCACGCCAATTTGTCAGGCGCTTCTGGTCTGTTCCGTCGGCATTCGTAATATAAATCTCACCGAAGTATGCTGGATTTGTTTGTATACGTTTCTGGTCTTCAGGTGAAAGCGCTTCAATTGGATATGCGTTGCGCAGGGAGCAAAAAACAATTTTAGCTCCATCAGGTGAATAAGCCCCCTCAGCATCGTATCCATAAGCGTCCGTTAAACGTTTTAAACCGCTCCCGTCTCGCTTCGACGAGAAAATATCATAGTTCTCATCATAGTCCCAGGTAAAGCGGCGTTTTTTGCCCAATGAACGGAACTCAAATTCTGCATGTTGCTTTGCCTTTGCCTCCAAATCTAAATGTGTTGACGAAAAAAGCACTTCGTCTGAATTGGCGCGGAAGAATGAACATGTGGTTTTACCTGTCCCGGGGGAAACACGGTGGGTCTCTCCTGATTCAATATTCATTATGTAAATCTGATAAAATGGGTTTTCAGGCTCACGCTCATTCTGAAATATCAGATATTTCCCATCCTGAGAAAAATATCCTTCACCGGCGCTCTTGCCCTGATTAGTCAGTTGTCGTATGTTTGTTAAAAATTGCCCTTCATCCTTTCCATTCGCATAAGCATCATAAACACCCCAAATTAGTTGTGAAAATAACGATAACACACTAACAAAAACGATTGATAATATTCGCTTCATTGCAAATCTCCCTATTATATTTTCTAAACGCAGACAAATATATAATCAGATATTCAATATCATAATACTTATAATAACTGGCTGTCAACCTATTCTAAACAAACGATATTATTTAACTGGATTTAATGGTTTTTGGCAGAAGCCTCAACTCATTACCTTTCGGGCAATTATTCTGAATCGAATTTCAGCATCATAGACATGAACTATATTCAGGCGTTTTTATAAATTGATGGTTGTGTATGGAAGCGAAGAAACATCCCTTGCCAATCTCAGTGAGTTTATGAAATGGTTTAATGTCAAGGTGAAAGATGTGACCCTTCTTTATTCTCTTTACTTCTTTATTCCTTCGTGCGGGTTCGCTTGCACACTCTTTTTGCAGCTTTGGTCTGTGTGTTGCTTGCGGGGCTGCAAAATGTGCGTGCAAATGCGTTGTGGTTATTCTTTCTGAAGTTTTGTTTTAGATTTTTTTATTTCATTTTTAATTACTAAAACTACGCCCCACAGAAAAAATCCTCCCAATAGGTACAAGGATTGATTTGAGTCTTGTAAATTTATTTTTTTCACAAGTTTGGAAACAATAATTGTCCAGATAGTAACCCAAAATGTTGCAGAAATAAATGAATAGAAAAGTGATTTTAAAAATTTTATTTTACCTATTCCTAAGCAAACCAAAGTAATTGCTAAAAAATTTGGATGAAATGCTGTTAGAAATACAGTCAATAGCCCCCTTTTCTCTAATCTTTTTTGCATGTCGTCAATAATATCGTGTTTCCCAAAAAAAAGGAGAAGTCTGTAATAACCGTATTTGCCCAAAAGATAATTAACAATATTAGAGATAGTAAAACCTGCAACTACGATAGTTCCGATTATAAAAAGGTTTTGACTACTGTATCCTAAAGAATAAACCGCTAATACAATTGCTAAAGAGCCTGGTAAATAAATACTCAACATAAATAAACTTTCTGCAATAGCAGAAATGAATACGACAATAAACCCATATATCTCATACCATTTTACAATTTGTTGAGTTAATTCAGAAGGAGAAGGTAAATTGAATATTCTATAAAATAAAATGAATACTCCTAAAAATATACATAGGGAAAAAGGGAAAAAACCAGGGGATAGAAAATTAAATATTCTGTTCATTTAATACTTGAGGGAGTGTGTTTTTTAGAAAGTAAGTTAAATAACCAGCATAAATAACTATAACAACACGAGCAATGAAGATATGAGAGGAGAATGGTGGCGGATGAGTTCCAAGGAAGGTAAATAGGGGGCTTGCACTATTTAATTTAAATAGTTCAATTTGTTCAGGAGAAACTAAACCACCTGTTAAGAAAACAATAACCCCACCTAGTATAAAAATTACCGATATTACCAAATACAACAAAGCTTTTGTATCCTCAGACCACTTTTTAATTATGTCATCTACTTTGTAATTTCTTAATATTGTTATAATTCCCACAACTGATTCAAGTATAGCAAAAATAAAAGCTACTAATAGAACTACATATTGAATATTAATATCCACAAGTGCGTCTGCCCACTTGTTATTTGTAACTAATTCTTTTAATTCTAAAAAATTTTCTGAGTAAAAAGTATTAGTCAGATCATCTCTCAGCTTAAAATAGTTTATCTTAAGAACCAATATTGGTGCAAAGATAGTGATTAAGGTGATGGGATTAAAAAGAGATTTTAAGACTAGTATAAATACCTTTTTCATAGCAAACTAAATTAGGTTGACTGGGCGATGTATTTAATGTGTTGTTCTACCTTATCCAAGATTATTTCTTGCTTATGCTTTGGTAATTCTTGAAAGATTTTTGCTTCGTGATTCAATAAATTGTTTAGAGTATTAATAGAATGTTTAAGTGTTATAAATAAAATATATGAATTAAGAGATTCCAATCTTTTTTCAGATAGTTGCTCAATTAGAATAACGGAGTTAGAAAGAAGCTGATTAAGTTTGGCTGTAACTCTCTCTAAAGAACCATTAATTATTAATTGCGACAAAAGAATACGATACGAAGATTTACTTGCTTTAGTAAGAAGAAATTTAGTTTTAATGTCAGTCATGTTATGCAGTAATACTGTGTAATTTTCATTATAAAAATCTTCTTCAAAATCTGTAATATCATCTAAATATTGCAATGAAAGCAATAGTGAATTTGTAAACTTAATGATAAATTCTTGATGTTTTGAACTTGATGCCGCTAATGCTCCTGCACAGGCTAATATTACTTTATTTTTACCCAATGAATATTCTTCTTTTTCAATTATTGATTCGTTTGTCTTTTGTTTTTGCACATCTCTTAATTGGTATAAAACACTTTCATTTAGTGCTTCATCAACAATAGCTTCATATTCAGTTCCCTTTACAATTTTGGATAAATTCATAAATCCAATTTTTGCTAAAACAGAACCAGCTAATAACATTTCAGATTTAATCGGTTTTTTATAGTCAACATATTCATCCAAAAATAATGTATATAAATAAACGGCAAACCAACTAACCGAAATATTCTTAGTTAATTGTGTGTCCAAGTTTATCAAGTCCTTGATTATCCAAGGAAACAATTCTCCAAGTGGGGGTTTGTTGTCGTTGTTCTTTAACTTGTATTCAAAGAGGTTTCTAACTTCTACTGAAAATTCAGGAGTCATTTGTTCCAATTGATGAAACAATTCATTTCTTACGGAGAGAATCTCATTCTCAAACGTATTGAAGAAGCGCAATGATGGATTTGATTGCATATTGTTCATTTTAATGTTGTTTATGTCGGCAAATTTAGATGAGATGATAGGAAATTGCTTTTCCCTTATGAGTAACAGTAAAACAAAAACGAAGAAGATTGCAAGCTTTTTTTAATTTTTTCAGCAAAGTTAAAAATCAAAGGAAAGAGAAATGGGAAAGAGTGGTGTGAAATTATAGGTGCACTATAAGAGGATGGGTAATGTGCAGCACATTACCCATCCTCTTAGAAGGAATTGACAAAAACTTGTCCCCATGCAAATGGGGAATGGCAAGACCATCCCTACGTCCTGTAGAAGAGCATTGTTTTGATGGGATGCGTCGGGGTTTGTATTCAGATACGTCTATAATCAGAATTTATCTTGGCTGCATGGTTTCAATCCAATATTGAAGCTTTTTTCTTAACTCATTTCTCACATCCGGATACTTTTCTATGACATTCCTCTGCTCCTTTGGGTCAGTTTTCAAATCGTACAATTCATATTTGTCACTATCGGGTTCTTTTATATATATGAGCTTCCACTCTTTTGTCCTTAAACAGCGCATTTTAATTTGTTCCATTTCTTTGGTACTTTGGTAACCGCCCAAAATCGTCTCACAAAAGACTGTCTCTTGTGCTAGACTCCCGGCAGAGGAATTCGAGTCACCACTGTGTTGTTTTTGTATTAATGGCAATAAAGAATGTCCTTGCAATCCATCAGGCACTGATAGTTCAAGTAAATCCAGTACAGTTGGCATTATATCTATCTGTTGCGCTATATCTTCTATTTTTTTGTGTTTTAATATTTTTGGATACCAGATTATCAATGGTATATGAATTATTT
>MHYY01000092.1:0-26066 GCA_001830285.1 Planctomycetes bacterium RIFCSPLOWO2_12_38_17
AGAAGCGGCGCCGTAATGGGGCTGATAGTCGTGGGTATGGGGCTTCTGGACATTTCCTTATGGTTTTTTGTGTTCCGTAAGTTTACTAATATTTCATTACTCGATATGGCCATGATGTTACCATGCTTCGGTATAGGCGCCAGTTCTCAGGCATTGTTTGCAAGGGTAGGAGGCGGAATATTCACAAAGGCAGCAGATGTGGGTGCTGACCTGGTGGGCAAGATAGAGGCAGGTATCCCTGAAGATGATCCAAGGAATCCCGCTACTATTGCTGATAACGTTGGAGATAATGTCGGTGATGTTGCAGGTATGGGTGCAGACCTGTATGAGTCGTATTATAATTCAATGCTGGCTTGCGCAGCGTTGGGCGTGACTGCCGGTCTTGGCATTGCCGGCATGGTCGTACCCATGATTTTGGCAGGGGTAGGCATCTTCCTTTCCATCATAGGTATCTATGCCGTTAAGACAAAAGAAGAAGCATCGCAGAAAGAACTCTTGAAGGCATTGGGAAAAGGAATCAACCTGAGTTCAATTCTAGTCTTGATTGTCTCCGCCGTAATTATCAAGTTTATGCTGCCCCACAATTTTGGTGTCTGGGGTTCGATTGTAACAGGATTAATAGCCGGAGTTATTATTGGTAAAGGCACGGAATATTATACCTCCTCTAATTACTCTCCAACAAAGGGCATTGCCGAGCAGGCAAAGACAGGTCCCGCAACGGTAATTATTGATGGTATTGCTACGGGAATGATGTCTACGATTACACCTGTTATTACAATCTCCATTGCAATCTTGTTAAGCTATGCCTTTGCGGGTGGTTTTACTAATATCTCACTCGGTCTTTACGGAATTGCTATTGCGGCAGTCGGCATGCTTTCAACGCTGGGGTTGACACTTGCAACCGATGCCTATGGACCTATTGCGGATAACGCCGGTGGTAATGCTGAGATGAGTGGTCTTGAACCCTATGTCAGAGAGAGAACCGATGCCCTTGATGCATTGGGAAATACTACAGCAGCGACAGGGAAAGGCTTTGCTATAGGTTCTGCTGCGCTAACGGCTATGGCGCTGATTGCCTCCTTTGTTGAACAAATAAAGGTAGGGTTAGAGAGGTCGGGGGTACATGTCATTCAGATTGCTGGGACTTCTATTGATATGGCAAATGCTAAATTATCCGATCTCATGGATTATCTGGATGTTACCTTGATTAATCCAAAAGTATTGATTGGTCTGTTTATAGGAGGTCTGTCAGCGTTTATTTTCAGTGCGATGACGATGAAGGCCGTAGGTCGTGCTGCAAGAAGTATGGTTGAAGAAGTCAGAAGGCAGTTTAGAGAAATTGCCGGGATAATGGAGGGGACAGGGAAACCAGATTATGCAGCTTGTGTGGCGATTAGTACAAAAGGAGCACAGCGAGAGATGTTCGTACCTTCTTTACTGGCTTTATTAGTACCTATCATAACAGGTTTGGTGCTTGGCGTTCCGGGTGTAATAGGGCTTTTGGCTGGAAGTTTAACCACAGGATTCTTACTTGCAGTTTTTATGGCAAACGCAGGTGGTGCATGGGATAATGCTAAAAAATATATAGAGAGTGGTGAATTTGGTGGAAAAGGCTCCCCTGCACATAAGGCAGCTGTTGTTGGTGATACAGTTGGAGACCCATTTAAAGATACTTCGGGACCCTCTTTAAACATTTTGCTGAAGTTAATGTCAATTGTGTCAGTTGTCTTTGCGGGAATTATTATTAAATTTTCACCAAAGATAAGCGCTTTATTACATCTTCATTAAAAAGAAGAAGGTTTTTGAAGGAAGGGTAGAAACAAATTTCCCCTTCCCCGAAGAAGAGGAAGGGAATAATTAGCTTTTCTGATAGTGTTAATTTTAAAATGGGAGGCTGTTATGTCAACAAATGTAATATCAGAGAGGGATGACAGAGTCTGTCCAAATGTAAATTGCCAGTATGATAATCACATAAAGGGTGCCAATTTCTGTGTTTTGTGTGGTACGCTACTTTATCATAGATGTGAGAATTGCCTTGATGTGAATCCACGGTATGCAAGGTTTTGTTACTACTGTGGGAGTAGTTTATTAGAGATAAACTCTTCTTCCCAATATGGTGGGGAATTCAGTGAAGATACTGATAAAAAACGCAGGTAAAGATTTAGGGAGGTGCAAAAACGTTAGATTCAAAGGAAGTCGCAATACTTTGCGCTAAAATAACAAGTGATAAAAAGGCTGAAGATATTATAATTTTCGATGTCAGAAAATTGACGTTTATTACTGATTTTTTTGTTATTTGCAGTGGTTTTAATAAGCGTCAATTACAAAGTATTGCAAATGAGCTGGAGATGAAGTTAAAAAGCCAGGGTGTTCATATGCTGGGGATGGAGGGTTACACAGAAGCATTATGGATACTTATAGACTTTGGCGATGTAATTGTTCATCTTTTTGATAAAGACAAACGGCATTTCTACGATTTAGAGTTACTTTGGGGCGATGCCCCGAAATTACAATGGACATCAAATTCTTGAATCATGGATTAATAAGTAGTCTTTTGTGAACGCGAAGTGTTGGTTTCTCCAGTGATGCCAAGTTTCTGCGCTCTTTTTATATTCTTTATTCTACGGTTTTCTTCACGGCGCCTTTTTTCTGAAGGCTTTTCAAAATAAGCCATACGTTTTGATTGATTTATAATACCTTCTTTGTCGCACATTTTTTTAAATCTTCTTAAAGCATCTCGTATGTTTTCGCCTTGTGATATTTGTATTTTCGCCATAAAAAAATTATCAGCCCTTTCTATAAATATTAAATTTAATTGAAATTTCAAACCGTAATACTAATTTAAATATAAATTAAAGTCAAATAAAAAACTTTTTGGGTAAAATAATGTCAATAAAAGAAATTATTTCTAAGCTTATAAATAATAATGGTTTGAGTTTGGAAGAAAGCTTTAATGTAATGACAGAAATAATGGAAGGGAGGGCTACTGATGCCCAGATTGCTTCTTTTATTACTGCCTTGTGCATGAAAGGTGAAACGGTTGATGAGATTACAGGGTGTGCTATAGCGATACGGAGAAAGGCTGTTAGAATAAACGCGGGCTGTGGGATTTTAATTGATACTTGTGGAACTGGAGGAGATGCAAAAAACACGTTCAATATTTCAACTGCGGCAGCATTCGTTGTTGCAGGTGCTGGTTTAAAAGTTGCCAAGCATGGTAACAAGGCTTCTTCCAGTCAATGTGGAAGCGCTGATGTATTGAAACTTTTAGGGGTTAACATAGAAGCTAATGTTAAAACAGTAGAAAAATGTATTGCAAATGCCAACATAGGATTCCTCTTTGCGCCTTTATTACATCAGGCAATGAAATATGCCACAGGACCTAGGAAAGAAATAGGAATACGTACAATATTTAATATTCTTGGTCCTTTAGCAAATCCTGCTGGCGCTACTCATCGTGTATTAGGTGTCTATAATGAACATCTAACTCAAATTATTTCTGAGGTATTGAAAAAGCTTGGAGATCAACATGCCTTTGTTGTGCATGGATTGGATGGAATGGATGAAATAACGGTTACGGAAAAAACCAAGATATGTGAACTTGCTGGAGGTTCTATTAGGAGTTATTATTTAAATCCAGAAGATTATGATATAAAAAAGTCGAAATTTTCTGACTTAACAGTAAATACGCCTGAAGAAAGTGCTGTTGCAATCAGAGACGTATTGAATGGTGTTCGCAGTCCAAAAAGAGATGTGGTACTTTTAAACGCAGCCGCCGCAATCATCGCTGGTGGATTGGCTAGAAATTTTAGTGAAGGTATAAAAATTTCAGCACAGTCCATAGATTCTGGTAATGCAAAAAAAACGTTAGAGAAATTAGTGTCAACTAGCTGGCAGACTTTATAAAAAGTGATTAGCATGTACAATAAAAAATACAATTCAAATTATGAAAATTCTATTGCTTTTCTTATGGAAATTTGTTTCATTAAGCAACGAAATTATTTTTTATTGAATAAAACATTTGGGAGAATCAGAAAACTATGATGATACCAAGGCTGGTATTTTTTACCAAAGGTGTTGGAAAACATAAAGACAAATTACAATCATTCGAGCTTGCTCTGCGAAAGGCAGGAATTGAGAAATGTAACCTGGTAAGAGTCTCAAGTATCTTCCCACCAAATTGTAAAATTGTTACAAAAGAACAGGGCGTGACTATGCTTAGGGCTGGGCAGGTGATTTTTTGCGTAATGAGTGAAAATTCTACTAGTGAACCCAATCGAATGATTTCTGCCTCTGTTGGAATGGCTGTTCCATCAGAGCAGGAACATTATGGTTATCTCAGCGAACACCACGCTTTTGGTGAAACAGAAGAAAAATCTGGCGATTATGCGGAGGATCTTGCCGCTACTATGCTGGCAAGCACGCTGGGTATAGAATTTGATCCAGCAAAAAATTATGATGAACGGAAAGAAACATACAGGATGAGCGGTAAGATTGTAAAAACCAGAAACATCACACAAGCTGCGCGTGGGGATAAGAACGGTTTGTGGACAACTGTTGTTGCAGCAGCAGTATTTATACTGTAAGTTTTAAGTATAAGGCTTTGGTACTATTTTAAATTTCAACCCATTTGTTGTCCTTCCAAAACAGTTTCAATACAGTGTTGATCATCATTGTTTAATTTATAGCATATCTTCGTACAAATCATATGAAAAAAGAAATACCCTGTGAGATGCAGGTAGTAACAGAATCTGGCGGTATTGTTGTTCCTAAGGGATTTAAGGCAGACGCTACCTATTGTGGAATAAAAACAATAAAAGATAGTTTTGATCTTGGGATTGTATTTTCAGAATATAAATCTGCAGGTGCTGCTTTATTTACTACCAACCAAATTTGTGCAGCTCCAGTAAAACTTGCTAGAAAGATTATCCAGAAGGGGTACATCAGGGCATTTGTTGTCAACAGCGGTAATGCCAATGCCTGCACAGGAGAACAAGGATATAAAGATGCCGAGGAAATGGTACGGATTGCAGGAAAATGTCTGAAAATTTCTGAGGATGAAATTTTAATCGCCTCTACCGGGATTATTGGAAGACCACTCCCAATGGATAAAATCGCTGCCGGTATTAAAGCCGCTGCCACATCTTTAGGAAACACTCCTGCGCATGGCAATAACATGGCACGGGCCATTATGACGACAGATACGAAGCAAAAGGATATTGCCATTAGAATCAGAATAAACAATAAGGATGTTTTTGTTGGCGGTATTTCTAAAGGTGCAGGAATGATTGCCCCTAATCTTGCCACCATGTTATGTTTTATTACGACAGATGTTTCCATGTCTGCATCTCTTCTTAATGAATGCCTCAGAAATTCTGTAGAATCTTCTTTTAACCGCATTACGATTGACGGCCACATGAGCACTAACGATACCATAGCAATCATTGCTAATGGGGTTTCCGGAGTTAATATCCTTCCTGATAGTCAGGAACTACAAATCTTTCAACAGGGGTTAGACTATGTAACAAGTTATCTGGCTAAAGCCCTTGTAAAAGACGGTGAAGGTGCCACAAAATTCATTCAGATTGATGTGGTTGGTGCGGGTTCAAATAATGATGCCACAAGGATTGCCAGGGCAATAGCAGATTCACCACTTGTAAAGACAGCAATAAATGGATGCGATCCTAATTGGGGACGCATCATCTCTGCTGCTGGTTATGCAGGCGTTGACCTGGATGAAGCGAAGATCAATCTATATATTAACGATATTTTGATTTTTTCTAAAGGAATGCCAGCAAATTGTGACATGAATTTGTTAAGTAAATCTATGAAGCGCAGCGAAATCAATATTCGCTTAGAGCTCGGATTAGGAAACTGCACAGATACTGTGTGGACATGTGATTTATCTCACGAATATGTCACGATTAATGCAGAGTATCACACGTAAGTAATCACTGACATGACATGTTCTGTAATCTATGATTGCTGCTTTGACCGTTCAAACCGAAAGGTTTGAGTTACGGATGCTGTCTGCTGAGTTTTGTAACTGAAAGTTTTAGTTTTGATTAAACCTTTTTATTTTTTAGTCAACCCCGTGGTTCATTTAAATTCAGTATATTTTAATCTAAAGGCGCTGGCAACTGCCTTGTTGGTAACCCTTCCCTTTACCATGTTGATGCCCCTAAGTATGGCGGGATTTTCTTGAGATGCGAGTTCGTAACCTTTATTGGCAATTTCTAAAGCATAAGGTAAAGTTACATTAGCTAATGCATAGGTTGATGTATTTGCTACTGCGCCGGGGATATTGGAAACACAATAATGAATAACATCGTAAAGTTTATACGTGGGTTTGCTATGAGTAGTAGGTCTGCTGGTTTCTATACATCCGCCTTGGTCAATGGCTACGTCAACGATTACTGCACCAGCTTTCATTGTTTGCACCATGTCCTTGGTAACAACATAAGGTGCTCGTGCACCTTCAATCAGTATTGCGCCGATTAATAAATCTGCGTCTTTGATTTTTTCACGGATATTCTGGGCATTAGACATGAGTGTTACGACATTTTTAGGCATTATATCATCCAGATACCTGAGTCGCTCCATATTGATATCAAGGACAGTAACCCGTGCCCCAAGTCCAGCGGCCACTTTGGCGGCATTGGTGCCTACGACACCTCCACCGACGATGACCACTTCAGCAGGGGCAACGCCTGGTACTCCTCCCAAAAGTATCCCACGTCCAAGCATGGGTTTTTCCAGATATTTTGCTCCTTCCTGAATAGACATCCTTCCTGCCACTTCACTCATAGGTGTTAGTATTGGATGTTTACCATGTTCGTCCCTA
Organism: Planctomycetes bacterium RIFCSPLOWO2_12_38_17; assembly: GCA_001830285.1. Classification (GTDB taxonomy): domain Bacteria; phylum Planctomycetota; class Brocadiia; order Brocadiales; family Brocadiaceae; genus PLOWO2-12-38-17. The sequence goes on from MHYY01000092.1 coordinate 6,845, forward strand.
ATTGTTTCATAAGCAATGGCTATTACCTTCGACTTTAGTATTGCATCAGTTAATTCTCTTGATGTAGCGAAGTGGAAAAAAGTAAAAATGATTTGGTCTTCTTTAAGGAAATGATATTCTTCAGGTAAGGGTTCTTTGACCTTCATTATGAACTGCGCCTTATCATAAATTTCTTTTGGACTATTTACCAGTTTGGCGCCAGCTTTTTTGTATTCCTGGTCAGAAATGCCGCTTCCCAGACCAGCACTTTTTTCAATAATTAACGTATGTCCGTGTTTTACCATCTCCTCCACGCCTACAGGTATAAGTGCCACTCGAGATTCATCTGGTTTTATTTCTTTAGGTATGCCAATAATCATTTGATTTTCACTTCAAAAAGATTTCGGTGTCTGATAGAATTATGCGAAACGATTTAATGAAGAATATTCCAAATAAAAGAGGAGATTTTATAGCATTTATTTATAGTTACGGTGGACTTACAAACATTTGTTTGTAGTGTATATTGAACATATTTTTTGTCAAGTTAATTCATAATACTCTTTGTGTATGAAAACGTGTGCCTTTATTACGCTTGGTTGTAAGGTTAATCAGTATGAAACCCAGGCTATACGTGAGTCACTCACTGCCAGGGGGTTTATGGAGATTAGTCCTGACCATGCTGCCGATTTCTATATAATAAACACGTGTACAATTACATCTGTAAGCGATGAAAAGTCACGTCAATACATTCGGAAGGTTAGAAGAAAAAATCCTGATGCGACGGTTGTTGTCACGGGCTGTTATGCGGATGCAAATGGAGATATGATAAAGAAGATAGAAGGCGTAGATTATGTAATCACAAAGAAAGACGAACCGCATATTGCTGAGATTATATGTGGTAGTGAGATTCACGATAATCATATTAAAGAGCCATTTGTGTTACCTTTAAATGATTCGAATTGTAACGAGGATTTTACACATGTTAATCTAATGTCGGTTAGGCAGAAGGAAAAAGATAGATTGGCGGTTATCGCCCCTGTTAAGGAGAGGGACAATAGAAGGGTTAAAAGACCTGCCTTAAAACATAACAGCAGTTCAATATATAATCTTAAGATAAGTCGCTTTGAAGGGCACACGCGTGCATTTCTAAAAATTGAAGATGGTTGTGATGTGTATTGTTCTTACTGTATCATTCCATATGTACGCGGTGAAATCAAGAGTCGGGAGTTGGGAGAAATTGAGGATGAGGCAAGGCGGTTAATTAATAATGGTTACAAAGAAATTGTTTTGACCGGCATTCATCTTGGGGCTTATGGCAGGGATACTAATAGAGAACGCGGCTTGATTGAAGGAAGTGATAAGATATGTCCACACTTCCATATTCCGCTTCAAAGCGGGGATGATTTTATTTTAAAGAGAATGAACAGAAAATATGCTGCCTTTCAGTACATGAAAACTTTAGATAGAATTCATTCAAAAATTGTTATGCCGTCGTTTACTACCGATGTTATGGTAGGTTTTCCGGGTGAAAAGAATGAACACTTTGAGAACACTGTCAATGCTTGTAAGAAAGCAGGGTTCAGCAGGATGCATATATTCTCTTTTAGTGTAAGAAAGGATACGCCTGCGGCGAAGATGCATGAACATTGCGCTTCTCAGGTTATTAAACAGAGGAAAAAAGAGTTAGAAGGTATTGCAGAAGGGCTTGCAGTTTCTTATAAAAAGCATTTTTTGAATAAGTACGTAGATGTATTGGTAGAGACTGAGAGGGATGGAAAAACAAATAGATTATGTGGTTATTCTGAACGATATATAAAGGTATTGTTTGACGGCCCCGATGACATTAAAAACACAATAGTGTCTGTTCTGATAAAAGATGTTAATCCTTCGTTTGTTGTTGGGATATTAAAATAAGAACTTTTGTTAAGCGTAAATATAATGAAATATTTTAAGAATATTGTAATCTTTAAGGTTTTCTCAAGTATTCTTACTTTTAATTTATTTAATCCACCTTCTTATGGATTGCCTGCCGATGATGTTATACCACTGGTAGACGGAGACTATTATCCCCAGGTTCATCAGGCACTGATTACTGCAAGTAAATCTATCTCGTGCGTCATGTACATGGCCGACATTAATCCAAAGTATAATAAGGGTTGGGAATATAATCTGGTCAATGACCTTATCGGCGCCCATCGGCGCGGTGTGGCTGTAACGGTTATCTTTGATCAAAATGTTATGTTCTGGGAGAAGAGTAGGAAGGGGAGAGAGATTGAAAGAAAAAGCCGCGAGGCATACGAATTACTGAAGAAAAATGGCGTCCCTGTGTATTACGATAGCAAAGACCGTATTACTCATAACAAGATATTGGTCATAGACAATTATATTACCATTGTAGGCAGTACGAACTGGACGTATAGTGCATTGAGAAAGAATCACGAAGCGTCTGTAATGATAAAATCGCGCAGCGTGGCAGAGTCGTTTCTTAACAAACTCAGGACAATTTCCAAATACCAGCTAAAATGATGAGCATATTGGACACGGATGAACGCAGACTTCGTCGTGAGCGCTCAGTCGAACGATTATCTGGATGATTAAATTAAAATTGACAGGATAAACAGGATAAAAAAGAAATCAAAAAAATATCTTGTAAATCCTGTCTAAAAATAATTGTCTTTATACCGCATTAAAGAAGGGCTATAAGACGGTCAAGCAGGAGAAGAAAAAGACATTGAGATTGTGATGAAAAAGATGAAAAGGAGATGAATATTTATGAACACATGGTATATCCAAATATTAATAGCTATAATTCCAGGTATTCTTATTTCATTTCTTACTGCATTTTTAACGGTGCGTCTTTCATTCAAGAAATTTCGCCATGAACGTTGGTGGGATCGTAAGGCAGATTTGTATTCAAATATTTTAGACTCATTACATCAGAGAATAAAATATTTAGAAAATGAAATCACTGTCTATTATTCTGAATATGGTGATAATTCTTTAACCGACGAAATGAAAAATAAAAGTAATGAACTGTATAAGAAAAATTCAGAATCACGTGATCATATAGCCAGAGTGCGGGATATAGGTTCTTTTATAATATCTAAGGAAGCAATTGAGGAACTTACTAACGGATTAAATTCGGGATTAACTGGAAAGGATTGGAGAGAAATGTTTCCTCCTGATTTTTATCAGAAAGAATTGGATACAATAAATAATTGCTTACAGAGAATCATCATTATTGCAAAGAAAGATTTAGAGATAAAATAAAGTTAAAAGGTTATGACAAGTATACTATAAGGTATAAAAAATGACACCACAAGAAGTTATAGAATTAATTCAAAAGCAGAAACTTTCTGCAGGCGAGGGTAACCTAAAGACGATAGCCGGGGCAATCGATAGACTTCAAAAGGCATTCCCAAGATACGGAAGCTTTCTGATGGAGTTTATACAAAATGCAGACGATGCAAAGAGTTCTAAAATAAGGATAGAGTTGAGTGGTAGTACCGTCAAGATTTCAAATGATGGTATGCCTTTCACCGAAGAAAATGTAAAAAGTATTTGTGATGTGGCTGGTTCAACGAAGTCTCCTGAAGATTATATTGGTTATCTAGGTGTTGGTTTCAAATCTGTCTTTATCGTTTCTGATTGTTCAAGAATTTGTTCTGGTGAATTTAAATTTAAGTTTGACAAAAAATTATGCGATCGTCCAAAGGCATTTCCATGGCAAATCGTACCTTATTGGTGTGATGATGAGGTTGAATTGGAACGTGGTTTCAGTACAGCATTTATTTTAGAAATAAAGAATACTAATCTCGTTGAAAAGATAAGGGAAGAATTTAAGCCAGATAATGTGAACGAGCGAATTCTTTTATTCCTTCGCAACGTCAGAGAAATAAGGATATTGGACACAGATAAACAATTTGAAAGAGTAATACAAAAACTCGAGACATCTCAGCATGATGATTATAGAATTGTAAGGGTAGAACAGAGAATCGGGCAAACCAGTCCATGCTTCTCTGATTGGCTTATTTTCAGACAACCATCCGATGTACCCACAGAAGTTGGCAACGATTACGTAACTATTGAGTGGGAGAGAAACCTTATCCGCAAACGTGAAGTTATTATTGCTTTCCGTTTGACAGAACATAAGAAACTTGTTCCTGAGCCAAAAAGTACAGCACATATAGGAGTCTTTAGTTTTTTACCACTGAAGGAGATACAAAGTGGTTTAAAATTTCTTCTTCAAGCCGACTTTTTAACAACGCCGGGACGGGGAGAATTGGCAAGGGACTGCAAGTGGAACGAATGGCTCGCAGATTGTTGCTACAAGGTAGTTGTTTATAAGTGTATACCATGCTTTCAAAAGGACGAACATTGGAAATATAACTACAGTTCAATACTTACTTCTGAATCCGAAGGTGGTGGGCATGAATTATTCAAAAAATACCTAATTGTTCCACTTGAGAAAGAAGTAATGATTAATTTACGATTAGTTGCGGAAGATGATACTTTAATACGTGTTAATCAGGGTGTTGTAATAAAGGAACCGATTCGAAATCTTTATGATAGTTCCGATCTACAACAATTATTTCCTGATAAAAAAGTTATCCATAAAGACTGCGAGTTTAATCAAAAAGATAATCGCATCATACTTTTAGAAACTGAACCTGAGGAATTTTTCCTGTCAGAAAATGGAGCTGAATTGCTTAAGCGAAAAACCTCACAAAAGGATGTTGAGTGGTTTATAAAATTATATGGTTTATTTGTTTCATATTATGATTATTGCTATTTTAAAGAAAGGTGGACACAATATAACGTTCGACATAATCAATTCTGGGATCGCTTTCAGAATTATTCAGTACCAATTATCTTAACTGATCAATTTGATCTTGCAAATATTAATGATTGTTTTGCTAATCCAAATATGGTGTCTATTCCAGAATCATTGGGAAATAAGCCCAGAATTGTTCATTCTTCAATTTATGACAGTCAACCCTTTCAAAATTTTCTTCGCAAACTGAATGAAGAAAGATTTCATTCTAGCCCGCCATCGAAAAAAGTGATTGAAACATTGACTAAAGATGAAATAAAAAACAGAATATTTAAGGAAGAGCTTAATAATCTTAATGAACAAAATTGGTCTCAATACAAAGAATCGGAAAAAATTGACAAAGTAAAGGGATTGAAACAATTATATGTAAAAAAATGGATTAAACTTGATGAATTCGGAGGGAAGCTTACCTTGAAAACAAAAGATAATCAATGGAAAAAACCGGAAGAAATAGTTTTTAGTGATGAGTATCGTCCAAAACATTCCCTCGAATCAGTTGTGACAAAGGAACTTTGTGATCGAGAGTTTTGTTTCCTGAGTTCTGTATATTTAGAAAATGACGACATTAATCATATCAAAGAGTGGAGCAATTTTTTTATTGCTATTGGAGTTGACAGTTTGCTTGACGAAAATAAAGAGGATACTAAAAATATTGTCGAGCGCATAGCGATCTTGTCTACGTTAAAATATGAGAAACTCAAAGGAAGAACCCCTGTTGAACGAGATGCATCTGCTGAAAAAGTCGGATGGGACGTTGATTCTGCTGATAGAAGAATCGAGGTAAAAGGGACATCAAAAGCTTCTGGATATGACTTGATCCTTAGTAAAAACGAACAGAGAGCGCTATATAATGAGAAAGACTACTACATTTACATTGTCAGCAATGCACTTTCAAAACCTTTACTTTCTGTAATTAGTGGCAAAAACCTTCTTGAAAGTAAAGACAGTGAAGATGTCAAACTTAATTTTACCTATAAGGCGTGGAATGAAACTACTAATGCTAGGACTGATGAGTATCAATTCTAAGTCATCAAGTAAATGGAAGTTGTATGAGGAGTGGAGGATTTATGAAAGTATTTAAAGTCGGAGAAAAGGCTAAAATAATTGATATGCCTGAAAAAGGTAAATACTTGCTTAATGAAGTTGTAACTGTAACTCCAATAGGCGGATTTGGAATTGAGGAAGACGATATATGTGTTAAAACAGACACGGGTATAATGTTGTTTCTCAAAGAAACTCAATTGAAAAAGATATGAGAATAAACTGCTAATATCTTTTCGTCTGTGAAAATATGAGAAATAGTATATCTTATCAAAACTTCATATTTCAAATGAAGCTTTGTGATGGGCCTGCTCTGTTTAACTCATCCTGCTGGACTGTTAAATTCAAGCAGGTGCTTGCAAATTTGGCATTTGAGGATAGAGTCATTTTTCCCGGCGATATTCAGCAGAGTTTTATTTACCTAAAATGGGACCGTTACAATAAAATCAGAATGAAAGTTCTCAATATCACAAACAACAAAATTCAGGAGCTAATGTTTGATGTTTCTGTAATGCGTTAATATCTATGTCACCAGCTTTGTTGATGGGTCTGCTCCGCTTGACCCATTCTACCCGACTATAAGAGGGATAAACAGACTATAACGCTTGAAGCAGGAGAAGAAAAAGACATTGAAATCGCGATGAAAAAGATAAGGAGAAAATGAAATGCAAAAAATGAGTTTCAGGCGTTCATCAGATAAAATCTAAAAAATGCATATTGGACACGGATGAACGCAGACTTAGTCGTGAGCGCTCAGTCGAACGATTATCAAGATGGTTTAGTGAGACAGGATTAACAGGATAGACAGTATAAAAAAGAAATCAAAAAGAAAATATCCTGTAAATCCTGTCTAAAGTAAATAGCATGTAATCTTATTTATTATAATATTTTTAATGGGAATAATCGCCTTGTATCGTAATCTTTGTGTCTCCGTGTCTCTGTGGTTTATTATCCACAGAAATCTCAGATTCTTTATCTGTGTAATCTGTGTAATCTGTGGTTTCGAGCTTTTTTCCTGTAAAAGTTTTGCCATGGGAGAGACCTCGAAGTTTACTTTCGCTCATTTACAGTATGATGGTGGTAACTGGAATCCCAGGCCAAATGCTGGGAAACGGCTTATGTGGGAACTCATTAAACGCACCAGTGTTGAGGCAAAGATTGAGACTGTTTCCGTTCGTGCCGATGATACTAACCTGTTTGAGTATCCATTCCTTTATATGTCCGGCGATCAGGAATTCCCACCTTTCAGTGAAAAAGAGATTAGTAACTTAAAATTATACCTTGAGTTTGGAGGTACGCTTTTAATTGACGACAGTATAGGAAAGACAGATTTTGGGTTTGATAAATCGGTCAGGTGTGAGATTAAAAGGTTGTTTCCGACTAAACCACTCGAAAAACTACCTACAGAACACACCGTTTTCAAATCTTTTTACTTACTGAATCAGGCTTATGGGAGGATTATGGAAAAATCATATCTGGAAGGCGTAACACTGGAGAATCGCACGGTAATAATATATTCACAGAACGACCTTGGCGGTGCTTGGTCGAAGAACCCGCTTGGAAGCTGGGAGTATGAAGTAATCCCAGGTGGAGAAACTCAAAGGGCGATGGCATTTCGTCTGGGTATAAATATTGTTATGTATGCCCTGACAGGAAATTATAAACAGGATCAGGTGCATTTGCCTTTCATTTTGAAAAGACAGATGTAAGACGCAATACTAAAAAAATAGACAGGATAAACAGGATTGTTAATAAATTTGGAATACGGTGGAGAGGTAATTAAGGTAACAAAATATGTTTTGGAAGGATTAAGTACAAAGGCTTTATTATAAAAGCGTAGTATGCTCCATGCAGAAATAACAGAAAAAATAATCAAGTCAGCTATGAATGTTTACAATACTTTAGGATTTGGATTTATGGAGAAAGTATATGAAAATTCTCTCATGGTGGAACTTGAATTATCAGGGTTAAAAGCAATTCAACAACATCCAATAAAGGTGTGTTATAAAGAAAGAAGTGTGGGGGATTATATTGCAGATATTGTTGTAGAAGATAAGGTAATTATTGAGCTAAAGTCTATTGAACAGCTAAATAAAGTTCATGAAGTGTAATTGGTTAATTATCTTAAAGCTACAAATAAAGAGGTAGGTATACTTTTGAACTTCGGTAAAGAAACGTTAGAGTTTAAAAGGAAAGTTTTAAATTTATGAATAATGCTGAATTTACAAGACGAAAGAATCTAATCCTAAAATCCTGTTAATCCTGTCTTAACAAGAACAAATATGGAAAATCCTGCCAATTGGAGCATAAATTTTGTTGGTATTGAAAGCATTGCCTTGCGTGTGGCTGTGTTATGCCTGGCATTTGTTGCGTTGTACTTTTCGTGGCAGGGCATTAAAACAATATATCCTGTTTATAAACGTTTTCTACTCATTGTGCTTAGGTTTTTGTCTTTGTTTTTATTAGTTGCGCTTATTTTGCAACCACAGTTAGAGCAAAAAGAAATTCTCAAATTAAAAAATAAGGTTGTATGTTTGCTGGATAATTCGAAAAGTATGTCGCTGAAAGGTGGCGATACAGGGATTACAAGGTTTCAGCTTGTTAATGATTTCTTTGAAAATAACAAAACTTTTGTAAAACAATTGCAGGATGATTTTGATGTGGATTATCTGACTTTTTCTGACACTATCAAAGAGATTTCCTACAATGACATTGAAAAGGGCGTCGAACTTGACGGAATGAATACCGACCTTGTCCGGATACTTAAATTAGCGAAAAAGCGTTATGAAGACAAATCTGTTAAAGGCTACTTGTTTTTTTCTGATGGTATGGATACGGCTGAGTTTCCTTCAAATATAAACAAGTTAAATGTAATTTCTAATCTTGCACGAGAACTATCTGCTCCAATTTATACGTTTTCACCTTCGGGTAATATGGAGGTTAAAGATATTGCAATAAGCAGCGTATCTTACGATAGCTTTACCTTTGTTAGGAGTCTATGCAAGGTAAGTGCGGTTATAAAGATTTTTGGATACAGAGACCTTAAATTACCAGTTACACTGAAACAGAGTAACGATGTCGTGACCTCTAAAGTTTTAGATACAGGCGACGAAGGGGAGCTTCATATAGAATTTTCATTTACGCCGTATGCAACAGGCACATTTCTATACACCATATCCACCCCTGTTCAGTCTCACGAAGCAATTACTGAAAACAATCAGATAAGCTTCTTGATAAAAGTGGTGCGTGATAAAATCAGAATTATGCATGTCTGCGGACGTCCATCGTGGGACGAACGTTTTTTCAGACGTATGTTAAAAAGCGACCCCAATATAGACCTCATTTCTTTTTTCATATTAAGAACGCCTGCGGACATCTCTGAAGCAAGAAATGACGAGTTAAGTCTCATTCCCTTTCCTGTAGACGAACTATTTACACAGGCACTTAGTAGTTTTGACCTAATGATATTTCAAAACTTTGATTACCGTCCTTACGATACATCATTTTTCAGATTTTCACACTATTTGAATAACATAAAGAAATTTGTGACAGAACAGGGTGGCGGTTTTGTGATGGTTGGGGGCGATATCTCATTTTCACACGGTGGTTATGATGGTACGGCTATTGAGGATATTCTTCCAGTGAATCTTTTTGCAGAAAAGGAATCCATTAATACATCCCGCCTGAAGGCAGTATTGACCAGAGATGGCCAAAAGCATCCGGTTACTATGTTAGATAGTAATACGGAAAGAAATATTGCGTTGTGGGAAGGCCTTCCTGATCTGGACGGGTGCAATATGATTACACAGATTAAGGAAGATGCTATATCTTTGGTGTTATATCCGGTAGATGGGAATGTACCTTTAATTTCAGTGCGGGATGTTGGACAGGGGCGGTGCATGGCGATTACAACTGATTCTGTATGGCGGTGGAATTTTTTGTCTGTTGGCAGTGCGGGAAGTAACAGACACTATATAAAATTCTGGCAGAATGCTATTAAGTGGCTGATTAAAGACCCTACCCTGAACCTAATCAGGATTTATTTAAATAAAGAAATATTTTCCCCAGATGAGGAAATACAAATCAGAATTGAAGTTCTGGGCAGAAATTATCAGCCATTAGAAGGGGTACAGTTAATGGTAGATGTTACCAATGAGTTTTCAGGAAAAAGTATATTTTCTGCAAGTGGGATTACTGAAAACAACGGTCAGTATAAATTTAACATTAAACATAGTGAAGAGGGTTATTACGTTGTTAGAGCCGTAGCAAAGAAAGAAAATGATGAAATTGGACAAAATTATACTGTATTTAATATTGCATTAGAAAATAAGGAATTTAAAGACCCATCTATCAGGCGCGATGTTTTGGCTGGAATGGCTGAGGTTTCAGGTGGGAGATATTTTGAACTTCCGGTAAAAAATATAAAAGAAAAACTTTCTATTGAGAATCCACTCATGACAAAACTTGTAGGCAAGAGGCAGATATCTTTATGGGATAACTGGTACGTGTTCTCTGTTATACTTACAATATTTTCTATAGAATGGTGGTTCCGAAAACGTGGGGGGCTGAGTTAAAACAAAAAAAGCTTGCATTAAAATATTTTGTTTAGTATATTTTATTGCTTTCATTATGCCTTAATTTAGCTCAATTCAATGGTCTAATGGGAGAGGGTGCATTTGGTAATAGCAATAGACGGACCGGCAGGTTCAGGTAAAAGTACAATTGCCAAGATGCTGGCAAAGCACCTTGGTTTTAATTATCTTGATACAGGTGCGATGTATAGAGCCCTCACTTGGAAGGCGATGTACAGTGGTGTAAATCTCGAGGATGAGAATGCTTTGTGTAGTTTAATGGGGGAAACCAGTATTGAGCTCCAATACAAAGATAATTCAGTTGAAGTATTTGTTGACGGAATTAATGTAACTAAAGAAATTCGATTACCTTCTGTTACGAATAATATTCATTTTATTTCAAATAAACTAAGGGTTAGACAGCGAATGGTAAAACTTCAGCAAAAGTATGCATCTGTGGGAAATACCGTTGCTGAAGGAAGAGATATGGGGACTGTTGTATTCTCAGAGGCAGATAAGAAATTTTTTCTGGATGCAGATGTTGAGGAACGCGCCAGAAGGCGTTTTGCTGAGTTAAATTTGGCAAATAAAAAAGTTTCTTATGGTGACGTTGTAAAGGATATTGAAACGCGGGATAACCGTGATATTACAAGGAGCAATTCCCCCCTTATAAAGAGCGAGGATGCTACTTATATTAATACAACGGGATTAACTATCGGGGAAGTATTTAATAAAGTACTTAATGAGATTGAACCTATTTTAAAAAATAGGGTTTTTAAGCAGTAAAATAGCGTATTTTATTTCTTTAATTTTTTTATTTTTTAGTCTTTATTTCGGAGAATTTATTAAATTATGGAGCGTGATATTTTAAAGGAGTATAATGTAGACGTTGCGGAAATAGAAAGGGAAGTTGCGGCAATTATTAGTGCAGAGGATACAAAAAAGAAGATAGAATCCATGTATTCTGAATCTGTTAAGGATTTCGGGGTGGGTTCTGTTCTTAAAGGGAAAATACTCAGTATTGTGGGAGATAATGTCGTTGTGGACTGTGGATTTAAGTCTGAAGGCATAATTCCAATGTTTGAGTTTGAAGGTTCATCCGAAATAAAGATTGGTGAAGAAATAGAAGTCCTATTAGAAGCGGTAGAGGATGACTCAGGTCTCATTAAATTATCTAAACGTAAAGCTGACCGCATACGCGGCTGGGAACGGGTTATTTCTAAATATAAGGAAGGCGATATAATAACAGGTCGTGTTACACGCAAGATTAAAGGAGGACTGCTTGTAGATATGGGTGTGCCCATATTCTTACCTGCTTCTCAGATAGATGTGAAGCCTCCTGGAGATATTGCTCAATACATAGGCAAGGAAGTTACCTGCAGAATTCTTAAGATAGATGAAAGCAGACAGAATATTGTTGTTTCAAGAAGAAAGCTTATTGAAGAAGACCGCGAGAAGAGGAAGAAAGAGCTACTGACAGAAATAGAAAAGGGACAGATTAGAAAGGGTGTTGTAAAGAATATAGCTGATTTTGGTGCATTTATAGACCTCGGCGGCTTAGACGGACTGCTTCATATTACCGATATGAGCTGGGGAAGAATAAGCCATCCGTCTGAAATGCTTGCTATTGATGATGAAGTTGAAGTTGTGATATTGGAGGTTGATAAAGAGAAGGAAAAAGTTGCCCTGGGTTTAAAACAAAAGTCAGAAAATCCATGGTTACATATTGAGCAGAGATATCCTGTAAGTTCAAGGGTAAAAGGTCAGGTTGTCAACATTATGTCTTACGGCGCTTTTGTAAAACTGGAGACCGGGATTGAAGGACTTGTGCACATATCAGAGATGTCATGGACGAGGCGTATCAATCATCCATCGGAAATGGTTGCTATAGGCGATATGGTTGAAGTCATTGTCCTCAAGATAGACAGGGAGAAGGAAGAGATTTCCCTCAGTATGAAGCAGACAGAGCTAAATCCGTGGACTGTTATTGAAGAAAAGTATCCACCTAGTACGAGAATAAAAGGCCGCGTTCGTAATCTTACTAATTATGGCGCATTTATCGAAATAGAAGAAGGTGTTGATGGCTTGCTCCATATTTCTGATATGTCTTGGGCGAAAAAGGTAAGTCATCCGTCTGAAATCGTAAAGAAGGGAGATAAAATCGAGGCTATTGTACTTTCTGTTGACCGTGAAAAAAAGAGAGTCGCACTGGGTTTGAAACAACTTTCGGATGATCCGTGGGTAAAAGAGATACCTGAGAAGTTTAAGGTCGGCGACGTTATTAAGGGCAAAGTTGCAAAATTAACAAATTTTGGCGCATTTCTTGAACTCGGAAAAGGAATCGAAGGGTTACTGCATATATCGGAATTATCCAATGAAAAGGTAACTAATCCAGCCGATATTGTAAACATTGGCGATGAACTGGAAGTACGTGTTATACGTATTGAGCCTGAGGCGAGGAAAATAGGACTGAGTCTTAAAAAGATGTCTGCCGCAGATGAAAAAAACAATGCGCAAACCGCTTCTGATGCAAATCCGCAAAAACCCATTGCTGAAACCGCAAAAAATGCAACGGAAAATTAATTGGGATTTAACCTATATTTACGATTCCGTTATATAGATGGGAAAAAAATATCCTGCGGAATCTGCTTTACAAATTTACTTAAAGGAAATTAGCAAATTTCCACTGTTGTCTCCTGAGGAAGAGAAGGAAATAACAAGAAAAGTTGCAGAAAATGACCAGAGGGCAAGAGAAAAGCTGATACGTTCCAATTTGCGGCTGGTTGTTAATATTGCAAGAGAGTATGTTAATCGTGGTATTTCATTCCTTGATTTAATTGAAGAAGGGAACATTGGTTTAATTCATGCCGTCAAAAAGTTTAATCCGTCAATGGGCTATAAATTCAGTACATACGCCACATGGTGGATAAAACAAGCAATCCGCAGGGCAATAAGAAACAAGGCAAAGACTGTTCGAATACCTTCTTATATAGTTGAAAATGTCTCAAAGCTAAAGACTGTTACCACGGATTTACTGAATAAGCTTGAGAGGCCGCCAAGTGTTGATGAAATAGCTAAACAAATGGATATTACTGCAAAGAAGGTGCAATCCATTGAGGATGCTATACGTTCGACAGTGTCTCTGGACGCATCGGATGTTACTGGTTCTGATATTATTTGGGCGCTAGCCAATATTATACCTGATAAGAGAACGCTCACTCCGGAAGATGAACTTGAAGAAATTTTCGAAAGAGAATCGGTAGCGCATCTTCTAGACATCATTAATAAAAGAGAGGCAATGATATTAAAGATGAGGTATGGACTTTCCGACGGTAAACCAAAAACCTTAGATGAGATCGGTAAAAAATTACGTCTGAGCCGTGAGCGTGTCAGGCAGATAGAGAAAGCAACTATCCAGAAATTACATTATATTCTGACGAGGGAGTAATAACTTATGGATGATTTAAAGAAATTGATTCGCGATGTTCCTGACTTTCCAAAAAAGGGTATAATTTTTAAAGATATTACACCATTATTGCAAAATCCAACTGGTTTAAGGACTGCCGTTGAGATTATTTCAAATAATTATAAAGATAGAGTGGTGGATGTTGTTGTTGGTGCGGAAGCTCGAGGTTTTATACTTGCTCCAGCTGTTGCATTCAATCTTGGTGCAGGGTTCGTACCCGTTAGAAAACCCGGAAGACTTCCTTATGAAAAGATTAGTATGAGTTACGCCCTTGAATATGGTACGGATACGTTAGAGATGCATAAAGACGCTGTTAGGAAGAATCAAAATGTACTTATGATAGATGACCTATTGGCAACAGGCGGAACAATGGCTGCCTGTTGTAAGATGGTTGAGTCTCTTGGCGGAAACGTTATAGGCTGTGCATTCTTAATTGAATTGACTTTCCTTAATGGTAGAAAGAATTTAAATAAGTACGATATATTCTCACTTATCAGATATTGAAATTTTACAATAGGTTGTAAAATTTTATTAATGAAGAGTTATTTCTATTGACTGCCCTTCCTTCCAGATTTGATTGAATATTTTTGCATTTTTTAAAGCATCCAGTACCTGCTTTTCAATCCACATAATTACATCGCTGTAACTACAACTGAAACACCTTATCATCGTACTCCCTTTCATTGCTTTTACAGTTACAGAGATGGCGTCACCTTCGCAATTAGGGCACCGTGCTGGAGAAATTATAGCCTTATATTTTTCTTCTACTTCCTTGTTTGAAAAATGCTCAGACATTTTTGTGCTCCTTTTTTAAGTGGATAAATGGTATTTAATTCCAAATTTTATAACATATTGTATAAGTCAAAAGTTTCCAGCATTTCATTTTATCAGTAAGCTGAGTACTAAGATGGTGGGCGCTAGTGGATTCGAACCACTGACCCCTTGCGTGTGAAGCAAGTGCTCTAGCCACTGAGCCAAGCGCCCTGAACTAAAGATATTTTATTAAAAAATTATGCAAAATTCCATTAAAAATAATTTGTATGCTGTAAATTTAAAATTTGTTGACAGGAAATTTTTCTCGTTTAAAATTAATGTCCAGGAAAGTCTTACGATTGCGGTTTAACCGTTGTTTTTAATGCGAGCCTTGCAGTGTTTTTACATTTTTTAGTATTTGTAAAAATAGATTGTGCTGTAAGTGAGATAATTTTCTGGTAATGATTAAGTTCCTTTGAAATATCCAGTAATATGGATTTATAAGTCTTATATTGAATTCTAAATCATTTATAATGGAGTGAACCTATGCGTACCAAAAATGATAATCTTTCCCGCAGGAATTTTTTAAAACAGGTTGCGATCGGTGCTATTGGGGCAGGTATTGGTGTAAGAGGACTTGGTAACGTTAAAATTGTAAGTGGAGGCAATGAACAACTTCCCGGCTTTGATAAAAGCAATGTAATTGCTGTTAGAAACATAGGAATTATGAAAAGTGGCGCGCCTGATTTTAAGAATATTAAGAAAATGATGGACGAAGGAATGTTTGCGCTTACAGGCAAGAAAACAACTACAGATGCCTGGCGTGAATTTTTTAATCCAAAAGATGTGGTTGGAATCAAGGTTAATCCCATTGGAGGTAAAAGGCTTTCTACACGACCAGAAGTCGTTAATGCGATAGTTCTTGGTCTTACAGCCGCTGGCGTTAAAGAAAACAATATTATTGTCTGGGATCGCTTTGACGAACACCTTGTCCATGCTGGTTACAGATTGAATAAAGGCAGTAGCGGGATTCGTTGTTACGGCACAGAACATACATCGGGGTATGATAAATCAACTTATTACGAATCCGAGGATGATGACCATACCTTACGGCAAGATGGAGATAACAGGTCATTTTATAGCAGTGTTGCAACTAAACAGGTAAATGCAATTATAAACGTTCCGGTAATGAAAGACCATGGGATTGCCGGTGTGTCTTTATGTCTGAAGAATCTTGCCTTTGGTGTAATAAACAATACCGCCAGATTCCATCCGTCACCATATTTTTGCGACCCCGCCGTAGCCGAAGTGTGTGCTCATCCTGCTATCAGGGATAGAGTCCGTTTACATATCCTGGATGCATTGCAGGCTTGTTTTTCCGGCGGTCCTACAAATATGAAATCTCACACGATGTGGAATGAAGAGCGTTTATTTATTGGGACAGACCCTGTGGCTATTGACAGAGTGGGGCTTGAGATTATTGATAAGAGGCGAAAAGAAAATAATTTCATGCCTGTCTTCCAGAAAGCCAAACATATAGCAACAGCATGGAAAAATGGGCTTGGGGTATTTGATAAGAACAACATTGAATTGATAGAACTCGATGTATGACGATAGCTTTAATTAAACGTTTATGGATTTCAATCAGATACATAGTTTTCCTTATAGCAAGGGGGATCAGGGTGTGTGTTGTAGTATCCACTCTAAAAAGAGGGGTGTAGGGGTGTGTCAATAATCAGTGAATAGTGGTCAGTGAACAGTGCGCAACGGTCAGTTAGTGGTAGGTCAACAGTCGCTGTTGACAAATTCCAAATCCGCATTCCAAATCCCGAAATTGACAAGCAGGGACACTTGTCCTGCCTTAAGGCTCAGGTTATATCAGTTCCTTCTTGTGGTTCCACAAGCATCATTGGACCTTTATCAAGCTGGCTAAGTTCGTCAATCTCTTTTTTACCACCTGCACCGAGTGTCTTGAATTTCCGCGCAGAGGGAAGCACACGCCCTTCAAATGATGCTACGGCTGAGTTGAATGCTTCTACTGCCTTCCCAAGCGATGCGCCAAGTCTGGTTAAGTGTTCTACCATTGTTGCAATACGTTCATGGAGTTCCCTGCCAAGTACACTGATTCTATGCGCATTTTCAGCTATCTGTTCCTGTTTCCAGCCGTAGTGCACGGCGCGCAATAGTGCAATTAAAGTTGTTGGTGTAGCAAGAATGATATGCCTGTTGACGCCCTCTTCGATTAGCGCGGGGTCTTGTTCAAGGGCGGCGCTGAAGAAAGACTCTCCAGGCAAAAAGAGAACGACAAACTCAGGCGATGGCTGAAATTGCTCCCAGTAAGATTTTGCGCTCAAATTTAATATATGTGACCTGATTTGCTGAGCGTGTTCTTTAAATTTTATTATACGCTGTTCATCGTTTGGGGCTTCAAGTGCGTCAAGGTAAGCCAGAAGCGGCGCCTTGGCGTCAATTATAATATTTTTGCCTCCCGGTAAACGTACCAGCACATCGGGGCGAAGGCGTCCTTCTTCAGTCATAGCGGTTTGCTGCTGGTAAAAATCGCAATGTTCTAACATACCCGCAATCTCAACCACCCTCTTTAGCTGTATTTCTCCCCAGTGACCGCGTACGGTGGGCGTTCGTAACGCCTTGACTAGATTACCTGTCTCAAGGTGTAATTTTTCCTGAGAGGACATTAAAGACTTTACCTGTTCTGTTAAACTTCCATAGGCAAACTGGCGCGCCTTTTCCAGTTCCGTAATGTGTGTGTTAACCGTATCAAGCGATTGTTTGATGGGCGTAATCATGGTTTCTACCGCTTTTTGTCTCTGTTCTAAGTCGCCCTTTGCCTCGGTCTGATACTTTTCTAAGGTAGTCTTTGCAAGTTCCAGAAAGCTCTGGTTATTGCTTCGTAGCGCTTCGGAGGAGAGCGCCTTAAATGTATCCTGTAATTTTTGTGAGGCTTCATTAAGTAATGTTATCTTCTCAATAGAAGCCTTGCGTTCATGTTCAAGGGTGGTTTCCAGACGTGCTGTTGATTGATTAAGCTCGAAAATCCTTTCGTTTTTTTGATTGACGTCGCTTCGTGCGCTTGCCAATTCCTGCTGTGTTGCGGCAAGGTGCTGATTCAGCGTAGTAATATGCGGTCTGTTAATCAGCCAGAAGATGCCTGCGCCAATCAATATCCCTGTGACTAATGCAATAATTAGCCAGTAAATTTCCATGTTTGTCTAAGGTTTGATTGATGTGTAAAATTCAGATATTATTTGATGTTTTTCAGCTTTGAACAGAGTATATAAACATACAAATAAAAGGGCAAGGAGAATATTTTCTGATAAAATTTTTAAAAAAATTATGTAGTTTGCTGAGACAGAGAAGAATAAAATAGCAGTTAATAAAATGTGTAATAGTTATTTAGTTTTTTGAAAAAATATTTCATAAAATGAATAATTTTGTAAAAGATTTTGCTATTATTTTTATGTCAATCTGGTAAATTCCTGAGTTAAAAGCGAAAGAGACAAATATGTAGATGAAGCGGCAGAAAAATAATTGTCTTGTTTTAGAAACATTTAAGAAATCTGTGCGTAATATAGGAATACCCACTGACCCTTATGGTATTATGCATCCAGATTATATAAATTATGCAATTATTGATCCTCCGTTGAGAAAATTGATTAAGACAATAAATAGGAGTTCCTGGGCAAGGTACTTCAATCTTTACCTGAGGGGGTTCAAATATCTTTTTATAATGAGAAAGAATTGAGAAAAATTTACAGAGACGAAGTTTTACAATCTGAGGCTTTAATGAATTGTAAAGAGTTTTTATAATAATTGGCTCCCCCGGTAGGACTCGAACCTACAACCAACCGGTTAACAGCCGGCTACTCTACCATTGAGCTACAGGGGAACCCGTTTTTCGTCTGGTTATTTGAATAACCAAATTATGTGATTTGTTTCGCTCAGTATGTCAATTTAAACGGCAGTGTTCAGTGTCGGTTGTCAGTGACAGAGTTAATGATTGCTTGAAAAATTATATTTACTGTCTAATAACAATTATCACTAAAAAATGCCATTCTGAGTCAAGTGAAGTGGCTGATTATTGCAAATAATCAATCAATCGGGATATTTCTTTTCTCATATCCTGACGATGGACAATCATGTCTAAAAAACCGTGTTCTAACAGAAATTCAGCCGTCTGAAAACCTGAGGGCAATGTGCGTTTTATGGTTTCCTGAATGACCCTCGGACCTGCAAAACCTATTAATGCCTTTGGTTCAGCGATTATAATATCCGCCTGAGAAGCAAAACTCGCCATTACACCACCCAGCGATGGGTCAGTCAGTATTGATATGTACAATCCTCCTGCTTCGCGGAATTTTGCAATAGCTGCACTGGTCTTTGCCATTTGCATCAGGGAGAAGACGCCTTCATGCATGCGGGCGCCACCGCCTGAACCAGAAATAAGAATTAATGGCAGTTTTAATTCAGATGCCTTTTCTGTAATTCTGGTAATTTTTTCTCCAACAACTGACCCCATACTCCCCATTATAAAACTTGGATCGGTAATTCCAATCATTA